>NZ_CP098361.1:300000-490000 GCF_030388245.1 Paracoccus sp. TOH | reverse complement strand
TGGCCTTGGGTCATCGGGAAAGCAGAAGCGGATGATTCCGTCACCAGAATCGCTTGGGGATTCGCAGAGCCGCTTCGGCGGACAGCTTCGGGAATCCGGAATCGGCCGCGGGCCGACCGGGGCTTCGCCCCTGCCCATCCGGCCCGTGGACAGAGCCGGATGGCGTATTTGGAAAATACGGAAAAGCCAGTCGTCCCGCCGGGGTCAGTCGGCGTGGAACTCCGGCTTGCGCTTTTCCAGGAAGGCATTCATGCCCTCGCGCTGGCCGGACGTGCCGAACAGCCGGTGGAACAGCCGCCGTTCCCAGGCGACGCCCTCGGCCAGCGACAGCTCCTCGGCCCGCATCACCGCCTCGCGCGCCAGCCGCGTCGCCGGCCGCGAATAGCCGGCGATCTGCCGCGCCGCCGCCATCGCCTCGGGCACCACCTGATCGTCAGGCACCACCCGCGCCACCAGCCCGGCGCGCAGCGCCTCGGCCGCGTCCATCATCCGGCCGGTCAGATGCAGGTCCATGGACAGCGCCCGGCCGATCAGCCTGGTCATGCGCTGCGTGCCGCCCATGCCGGCGATCACGCCCAGCTTGACCTCGGGCTGGCCGAACTTGGCACCCTCGCCGGCGATGGCGAAATCGCACATCATCATCAGTTCGCAGCCGCCGCCCAGAGCATAGCCGTTCACTGCCGCGATCTTCGGCGTGCGGGTGGCGGCGAAGCGGTCCCAGGTCGAGAAGAAATCCGCCTCGACCATCTCCTCGGCGGTCTTTTCGGCCATTTCCGAGATATCGGCGCCGGCGGCGAAGGCGCGGTCCGAGCCGGTAACGACGATGGCGCCGACACCCTTGTCCGCATCAAGCGCCTCGGCCGCCGCCGTCAGTTCCTCGGCCAGCGCCGTATTCAGCGCGTTCAGCGCCTGGGGCCGGTTCAGGCGGATCAACGCCACGCGGCCCTCGCGGGTGATCTGGATCAGGTCTGCCATGGGTCCTCACAGGTTGCGGGCGATGACGAGGCGCTGCACTTCGCTGGTGCCCTCGTAGATCTGGGTCACACGCACGTCGCGATAGATGCGCTCGACCGGGTAATCGGCCAGATAGCCATAGCCGCCATGCAGCTGGATCGCCGCCGAACAGACCTTCTCGGCCATTTCCGAGGCGAAAAGCTTGGCCATGCTGGCCTCGGTCAGGCAGGGCTTGCCGGCCTCGCGCAATTGCGCCGCGCGCAGCACCATCAGCCGCGCCGCGTCGATCTGCGTGGCCATGTCCGCAAGCTTGAAGGCCACCGCCTGGTGCTCGATGATCGGCCGGCCGAAGGTGATGCGTTCCCGCGCATAGGCCAGGGCCGCCTCATAAGCGCCGCGCGCCATGCCGACCGCCTGCGCGGCGATGCCGATGCGCCCGCCTTCCAGGTTCGACAGCGCGATCCGATAGCCCTCGCCCTCCTCGCCCAGCCGGTTCCCGACCGGCACCCGCATCCCGCTGAACGCCAGCGCGCAGGTGTCCGAACTGTGTTGCCCCAGCTTGTGCTCGACCGAGACCACCTCGTAGCCCGGCGTATCCGTCGGCACGATGAAGGCAGAGATCCCCTTCTTGCCCGCCGCCGCATCCGTCACCGCAAAGACGATCACCACCTTGCCGTTCTTGCCCGAGGTGATGAACTGCTTCGCCCCGTCGATGACGTAATGGTCGCCCTCGCGCCGCGCCTTGCTGCGCAGGTTCGACGCGTCCGAGCCCGCATGCGGCTCGGTCAGCGCGAAGCCGCCGATCCATTCGCCGCTGGCCATCTTCGGCAGGAAGCGCGCCTTCTGCTCGTCGGTGCCGAAGCGCAGGATCGGCACGCAGCCGACCGAGCTGTGCACCGACATGATGGTCGAACACGCCCCGTCCGCCGCCGCGATCTCCTCCAGCGCCAGCGCATAGGCGACGGCGCCGGTCTCGGAACCGCCATGGTCCTCGGGCACCAGCATGCCCAGGAAACCCAGCGCGCCCATCTCGGTCAGCTCGGCGCGCGGGAATTCATGCGCGCGGTCGCGCGCAGCCGCACCGGGCGCCAGCCGCCCCTGCGCGAAATCGCGGGCGGCGTCGCGGATCTGCTCCTGTTCCTCGGTCAGCATCATTGCATCCTTTCGATGGCCACCGCCGTCGCCTCGCCGCCGCCGATGCACAGCGACGCGATGCCGCGCTGGCCGCCATGCGTCTCCAGCGCCGCCAGCAGCGTCACCAACACCCGCGCCCCCGAGGCGCCGATGGGATGGCCCAACGCGCAGGCGCCGCCATGCACGTTCACCGCATCATGCGACAGGCCAAGGTCGCGCATCGCCGCCATGGCGACCACGGCGAAAGCCTCGTTCACCTCGAACAGATCGTAATCCGAAAGCGCCGTGCCGGTGCGTTCCAGCAAGCGCCGGACCGAGCCGATGGGCGCGGTCGGAAACAGGCTGGGCTTGTCGGCAAAGGTCGCATGGCCAAGAATCCGCGCCCGCGGGGTCAGCCCGCGCCGCTCGGCTTCCGAGGCCCGCATCAAGACCAGCGCCGCTGCCCCGTCCGAGATCGAGGAACTGTTCGCCGCCGTCACCGTGCCGTCCTTGCGGAAGGCGGGCTTCAGCGTCGGGATCTTGTCCAGCCGCGCCTTGCCCGGCTGCTCGTCGGTATCCACCACGGTCTCGCCGCCGCGCCCCCTGACCGTCACCGGCGCGATCTCGCCCGCGAAATGCCCCGCGGCGATCGCCTTCTGCGCCCGGGTCAGCGACGAAATCGCGAATTCGTCCTGCGCCTCGCGGGTGAACTGATAGGCTTCCGCGCAATCCTCGGCGAAGGTGCCCATCAGCCGGCCCTTGTCATAAGCGTCCTCCAGCCCGTCCAGGAACATGTGGTCCATCACCTGGCCATGCCCCATGCGATAGCCCGTCCGCGCCTTCGGCAGCAGATAGGGTGCGTTCGACATGCTCTCCATGCCGCCCGCCACCACCACCTCGGCCGAGCCGGCCAGGATCAGGTCATGACCCAGCATCGCCGCCTTCATGCCCGAGCCGCACATCTTGTTGACGGTCGTGGCGCCGGCGCCCAAGGGCAGGCCCGCCCCCAGCGCCGCCTGCCGGGCCGGGGCCTGGCCCTGGCCGGCGGGCAGCACGCAGCCCATGATGATCTCGTCCACCGCCTGCGGGTCCAAGCCCCCCAGCGCGGCGCGGATCGCGGTCGCGCCCAGCGCCGCGGCCTCGACCCCGGCGAAATCGCCCTGGAAGCCGCCCATCGGCGTGCGGGACGCGCCCACGACGACAATCGGATCAGTAGCCATGATGAACCCCCTTATTTCGGTGCCATGCGCAGCGCGCCGTCCAGCCGGATGACCTCGCCGTTCAGCATCTGGTTCTCGACGATATGGCGCACCAGCGCCGCATATTCCTCGGGCCGGCCCAGCCGCGGCGGAAACGGCACATTGGCGCCCAGGCTGTCCTGCACCTCCTGCGGCAGCCCGGCCATCATCGGCGTGGCGAAGATGCCCGGCGCGATGGTCACCACCCGGATGCCGTGCCGCGCCAGTTCCCGCGCCGCCGGCAGGGTCAGCGCCGCCACGCCGCCCTTCGAGGCCGCATAGGCCGCCTGCCCGATCTGCCCGTCATAGGCCGCGATCGAGGCGGTATTGACGATCACCCCCCGCTCGCCGCCGGCGCCCGGCTCATTGCGCGACATGGCATCGGCGGCCAGCCGCAGCATGTTGAATGTGCCGATCAGGTTGATCTGGATGGCGCGGGCAAAACTCTCCAGCCCGTGCGGCCCGTCGCGCCCGACGATCTTCTCGCCCGGCGCCACGCCGGCGCAGTTCACCGCCACGTCGATCCGGCCGAACGCCGCCAGCGCCGCGGCCACCGCCGCCGCGCCCTGTTCGCCGCTGGTCACGTCGGTCCTGACGAAGCGCGCCGCCGCGCCCAGTTCCGCCGCCATGGCCGCGCCGGCCTCGGCGTTCACGTCCAGCAGCACCGCCCGCGCGCCCGCCTCCACCGCCATGCGCGCCACCGCCGCGCCCAGGCCGGAACCGGCGCCGGTGACCAGAAAGGTCTTGTCCTCGATCTGCATGATGCGTCCTCAGTTCCGGGCCAGTTTCTCGACTTCCGCCTTGCGCAGGATGAAGCGCTGGATCTTGCCGCTCGGCGTCTTGGGCAGGTCGGCGACGAAATCGATCATCCGGGGATAGGCATGGGCCGACAAGCGTTTCTTGACATGCTGCGCCAGCTCCTCGCGCAGCGCCTCGCTGCCCTCGACGCCCTTGGCCAGCACCACGAAGGCTTTCACGATCTCGGTCCGCTCGGGGTCGGGCACGCCGACCACCGCCGCCTCGATCACCGAGGGATGCTCGATCAGCGCGCTTTCCACGTCGAAGGGCCCGATGCGATAGCCCGAGGAGGTGATGACGTCATCCGACCGGCCGATGAAGCTGATCGAGCCGTCCGGCTCGAACTCCACGCTGTCGCCGGTGCGATAGTAACCGCCCGCCAGCGCCGGAGTCGCCTGGTTCAGATAGCCCGAGAACCACATCAGCGGCGAGCGCTTCATGTCGATGGCCAGCACGCCCGGCTGGTTCGGCCCCAGCTCGCGGCCCTCGTCGTCCAGCACCACGACGCGATACCCCGGCATGGCGAGGCCGGCCGAGCCCGGACGCACCGGATGTTCCAGCCCGTGATGGTTGTTCACGCACATGCCCATCTCGGTCTGGCCGTAATGGTCATGGATCGGCACCGACAGATGCTCGGCGAACCAGCGGATGATCTCGGGGTTCAGCGGCTCTCCGGCGGAACTCACCACCCGCAGCTGCGCCTTGACCCCCTCTGCCGGCGCGGGCCCCGCCGCGATCAGCAGCCGGTAGGCGGTGGGCGATCCGGCAAGGCTGGTCACCCCCATGCGCCTGATGATGCGATAGGTGGTCTCGGCGGTGAAGCCGCCCTCGTAGAAGATCGTCGGCTGGCCCAGCAGCAGCGGCCCGGTCAGCGCATAATAAAGCCCATAAGCCCAGCCCGGATCGGCGATGTTCCAGAACACGTCCGTCTCGCGCAGGTCGATCGCGTCACGCATATAGCCACCGAAGGCCAGAAGCGCCCGCAACGGCACCGGCACCCCCTTGGGCAGGCCGGTGGTGCCCGAGGTGGACATCATCATGAACAGGTCTTCGCCCCGGCGCAGCACCGGCTCGAACGCATCCGAAGCCGAGGCCAGCCCGTCGCGGAAATCGACATCCTGCGGCGCCAGCGCCTCGCCCTCGCCGCGCACCGTGGCGACCAGCGGGCAATCCTCGACCTCGTCCAGCTTGGGCCGCTGCGCGGTATTGGTGACCACCAGCTTGGCGCCGCTGGTCTTCAGCCGGTGCTCGATGGCCTTGGGACCGAAGGCGGTGAACAGCGGCTGATAGACCGCGCCCAGCCGCCAGGCGCCCAGCACCACCGCGACCAGCTCGACCGTGCGCGGCAGCAGCCCGGCCACCACATCGCCCGGCCGGACGCCCTTGTCGCGCATCAGGTTCGCCGCCCGCGCCGACATCTCGCGCAGCTCCTCGAAGCTGTATTCCGTCAGCGCCTCGTCGGCCGACAGGCAGCGCAGCGCCACCCGGTCCGCGCCGCAATGGCGGTCGCAGCATTCGACGCAGGCGTTCAGCCCGGTCTCCAGATCGCCGCGCAGCCCGGCAATGGCGTCCTCGATGCGGAATTGCGCCACGGCCTGGTCGTAACCGGGGCGCGACCGGGACAGGGTCGTTCCAGACATGTCTCTCCTCCTCACACTCTCCGCCCCCCTCATGCTTCAGGCGGGTGCGGCTCCTCGAGCTTGCCGGCAGCTTAGCGCCGGCTGCATTGCAAACAATGACATTCGCGGCCAGAATAACTGAACGTTTTTGCAATAGGGCCGCCATGGAGCGTCGTACCATCACCCCCGGCTTCGTCGAGGACGCGCTGGACTGCCTTCACCGCCGCGGCCTAGATCCGCGCCCGCTGCTTGCCGCCGCCGGCATCGACCCGGCGCTGGCCGAGCCGGTGTCGAACCTGCAATACGGCAAGCTCTGGCTCGCCATCGCCGACCAGATCCGCGACGAGTTCTTCGACGAGGCCGCCCGCCCGTTGCGCCCCGGCAGTTTCCAGTTGCTCTGCCATGCGGTCCTCAATGCCGGCACGCTGGAACGCGCCCTGCGCCGGGCGCTGCTGTTCCTGTCCGTCACCCTGGACGACCCGACCGGCACGCTGCGCCTGCGCGACGGCCAGGCCGAGATCCTGCTCAGCGACGCCGGCCCGCCGCGCCGCGCCTTCGCCTATCGCACCTATTGGCTGGTCCTGCTGGGGGTGATGTGCTGGCTGATCGGCCGCCGCATCCCGCTGATGCAGGTCGATTTCGCCTGCCCGGCGCCGGAAAACCGCCGCGACTATCACCAGTTCTTCGGTGCGCCGGTGCATTTCGACCAGCCCGCCAGCCGGCTCCGCTTCGCGGCCAGCTACCTGTCGCTGCCGACCATCCGCGACGAGAAGGCGCTGCAGGGCTTCCTGCGCGGCGCGCCGGCCAACATCCTGCTGCGCTATCGCCACGACCAGGGGCTTTCGGCCCGCATCCGCAGTCGGCTGCGGGCGGTGCCGCCCGAGGACTGGCCGGATTTCGACCGGATCGCCGCCGACCTGCGGCTGTCGCCCGCCACCCTGCGCCGCCGGCTGCGGGCCGAGGGCCAGGGCTTTGCCGCCATCCGCGCCGAGATCCGCCTGATGCACGCCCGTCAGCTTCTGCGTGACACCGATCTCAGCGTGGCCGAGATCGCCGCCCGGCTGGGCTATGGCGAACCCAGCGCCTTCCACCGCGCCTTCCTCAAGCTGGCCGGCACCACGCCCGCCGCCTTCCGCCGCGAGGCCGCCTAGCCCGCCAGCACCCACAGCCGGAATCGCCGGCCGCCGGTGATCTCGCGTGCCAGCCCCAGGTCGCGCATCCGCGCCAGCATCCGCTCGGCCGTGTCGCGGCTGATGCCGGCGCTGGCCTCCAGCATGGCCGCGTTCAGGATCGGATGGGCGACCAGCGCCTGGATCACCCGGGCCGGATTGTCGCCCTTGATCCCGGCCATCGCCGCATGCGCCCGGCCCTGCCACTCTGCGACCCGCGCCAGTTCGTGCCGGGCGTCCTGCAATCCGGCCGTCACCGCCGCCAGATGCCGGGCCATGCGCTCGGCCGGGGTGCCGGAATCGATCCAGACCGCGCGGCCGTGCCGGCCCAGCGGCACGAAACGCAGCGCCTCGCATCCCTCGGCCATGGCGCGCGCCGTCCAGACCGCCGGTTCGGCCAGCAGCTCGGGCGCCGACAGGCCGCAAAGCCGCCACAGCACCCGCAGCGCCGACGCCCGCAGCAGCGGCGCCAGCCCGGCGATCCCCGCCGCCAGCTCCTGGAACTCGGCCGCCGCCGCATCGAAATCCCGCCCGGTCGGCCGCGCCGCCAGCCGATCGTCCAGGCCCGAGACCTCGGCCCGGTGCAGGCCCAGAAAGCCGCGCAACGCCTGCGGATCGCCCTGCCCTTCCAGCCGCCGGATGCCCCAGCGCGCCAGCCGCATCGCCTCCAGGTCGGCGCCGGCCCGCGCCTCCATCAGGTCGCGGCCGATCTCCTCGCGCCGCAGGGGCGTGCCCTGCGCCCACAGCATCGCCTCGACCTCGATCAGCGCCAGCCGCCGGTTGGCGCCGGTCCGCGCCTCGGGCTCCAGCGCGGCGATGGCGCCGTCGAGCCGCCCCAGCGCGAAACCGGCCCGCGCCAGCGCCGTCGCCAAGCCGCCCTGCGCGGAAAGCCAGTCGCGGGCGTCAAAAAGCTGGTGCACGGCGGAATTTTCGTGATAACCTGGCGTGGAAGCGGAGCACATGTTTCCCGACCTGCGAAAGCATCTACCCGCAGAATAGCCCCTAAATGCGGATCACTGGAACCCCCGGTTTCACCTCTCGGGCGCGATCACCGTCAGCTTCGGGAAATAGCTCTGATAGCGCCCGGAATCGCGGGTCAGCAGCCGATAGCCGCGGATGGCGGCATGGGCGCCGATATAGAAATCCGGCAGGGGCGAGCGACGCTCGCCGCCGCGCCGCCGATAGGCAAGATAGGCCTTGCCCGCCAGGAACCCCGCCGGCCAGGGCAGCGCTTCGCGGTGGAACACATCCTCGGGCAGCAGCGCCTCCAGCGTCTCGACGCGGCTATGCGCCACCGACAGCTCGGCATAGATCAGCGGGTTTATCACCAGCCGCGCCCCCTGCCCCAGCCCGGCCAGCGTCCGCATGGACCAGTCGGCCCAGTGCGGATCGTTGGTCGAGATGTCGATCAGGATGTTGGAATCGACCAGGACCGGCGTCATGCCCGGGTCAGCGCCATGATCTCGTCGGTGGAAAGCCCGGTATCGGCGCTGCCGCGCAGCCCGGCCAGCGCCGCGCCCAGCCGACGGTCGCGGGCCCGCGGCCCCTGCCCGGCGGCAATGACGCGCACCACGCCATCCTCGCCGATCAGGAACTCGACCTCGGTGCCCGGCTGGAAGCCCGCGAAGTCGCGGACGTCCTGCGGGATGGTGACCTGGCCCTTGGTGGTGATGCGCATGCGATTCTCCTTGGTAATACCCATGGTAATACCGCACCCATCCCCGGTCAAGACAGGCGCCTGAGACCTTCCCCGCGGGGAAGGTCAGTCCAGGCTCTCCAGCATCGCCCGCACCGCCGCCTCCAGCCGGCGCCGGTCCACCGCCGAGAAATCCCGCGCCAGCCGGATCTCCAGCCGGCCGTTGGCGGCGGTGCATTTGGCGCTGCCCTGCGGCCGCTCGATCTGGAAGGTGGTGCGGGCCTTCCCCGCGGGGACGGTCGGCCCGGCGCTGCGCGGCGGCGCGGCCTCGGTCTCGTCCCCGCCCTGCCCGGCATAGCGGCGCAGGATCTCCAGCTCGTCCTTGATCGAACGCGTGTCCCAGTCCTTGAGCTCGGCGCGGATCGCGGCGGCGATGCCCGGCACCTCGTCCAGCCGCTGCGCCAGCGCCAGCCCCAGCGCCCGTGGGATTTCGGCGGCATACATCAGCGACTCGCCAAGCGCCTCGACCAGGCGGATGAAGCTGCGGATATAGCTGCGCTTCTGATAGCCCGCCGATTTGAACAGGATCGCCACCGCCTTTTCGGGGTCGTGCTCCTCGGTCAGCGGATCCATGGCGTAATGCAGCGCCAGCTGCGCCATCTCGGCGAAGGAGATGTCCTTGCGCACCAGGTTCTCGTCCACCATGCGCCGATAAAGCTGCTCCAGCTCGTCGCCGCGCGCGGCGATGCCGGCCGGAATGCGGCCCCATTTCCCGGCATCGCCGGTCTCCTCCAGCAGCTGGCGATAGGCCGACAGCCGGCGCCAGCCCTGGATCAGCTCGTAGCGCCCCTCTCCGGCCGGTTCGACCCGGATCGGGTTCGACAGACCGATGTCGCGGATCGATTCCACCAGTTCGGCCAGCTCGTAATCCGGCCCCGGCGCCCGGTCGCGGATCAGCTTGCGGGTGTCGATGGCATCGAGCGGGATCATGTCGGTGATCAGCCCGGCGCGCTTCAGTCGCACATGCTCCTGGGCCAACGCATCGTTCTCGGCCCGGATCTGCGCCTCGATGCGGGCGCGGTCACGGGTCGACTCGGCGGTCTCGACGATGGCGGTCGCCATGGGACCGCGGCGATGTTCCTTGTCGTCCTTCCCCGCGGGGAAGGTTTCCGGCGTCTCCGCGGCCGGATCGTCCGGCATCTCGATCTCGAATACCCGGCGCTTCCTGCTCATGCCTCGCCCTCCAGCTTGTCCCAGGCCGCGGCGACCCGCGTCTTGAACTCCTCATAGGCCTGGTCGAAGGTCGCCCGCGCCCGCCGCCAGGTGCCGCGCGTCATCTCGCGGTAGTCGATCTCGTAGATCGAGCTGAGGAACCGGCCGGATTGCTCGACCGCCCGGGTCAGCTCGATCGGATGTTCGGCCATGTGCTGGCCGAAAACCTGCTGGAAGGCACCATACATCGCCTGGTGCAACTCGTTCGACGGCTCAAAACGCGTCATCAGGAAGCGGATGTCGGCAAAGGCCTTGGGCAGCCGGATCTTCCCCGTGGGGAAGTTCTCGAACCCGTGCGCCAGATCCTCCAGCGCCTCCGAGAGCTGGCCGATGAAGCTGGTGGTCGAATCGTATTCCCAATAGCCGGGCCCCGAGGGGATATAGAGCATGTCGGCGGCGAAGACGGCGTTCATCGACTGGTAGCCGATGGCCGGCGGGCAGTCGAACAGGATCAGGTCATAGGCATCGTCCGCCAGGCTGTCGAGGAAGCGCGACACCGCGCCGAAGAAGGTCCATTCCGGGTTCAGGTGCCGGTATTGCGCGCTGGCGAACTCGACGAAGGCGGCGTTGGCGCAGCTGGGGATGATGTCGATGGTCGGCCAGGCGGTCGGCTTGATGAAATCGGCCGGCCGCAGCGTGCCGAGGCCCATGTCGCGGATCGAGGCCGGCAGCTTGCGCTGGGGCAGGGCGGTGCCGCTTTCGGCGCCGCGGGCGGCGGCGTTCATGCGGTCGGTCTCGCGCTCCAGATCGCGGGCCATGATGCCCCAGACGGTATGGTCCTCGCCGACATCGGTCAGGCCCATGCTGTGCGACAGCGTCGCCTGCGGGTCGAAATCCACCACCAGGATGCGATAGCCGTCCAGCGCCGCCGCATGGGCGAAATGCAGCGCCACCGTCGACTTGCCGGCGCCGCCCTTGAAATTGGCGATGGCGGCGCGGAAGGCGCGCTTGCCCTCGGGCCGCCAGGGCATCAGCGACTTGCGGTTGATGCGGATGCGACGGCGCAGCTCGTTCACCTCGTCCAGCGAGAACCAGCGCTGGCGGCCGTCCTCCTCGACTTCCCCGAGGGGAAGGTTCGGGTCGGCGGCCAGCTTGCCGCGGAAGGTGGACTGGTTGATGCGGAAGATCAGCTCGGCCACCTCCCAGCTCGAGAAGCGGCGCAAGGTCTTCTCGTTGGCCGGGCTGAAGGTCTGGCGCCGGATCCAGCCCTGCATCTTCAGCGATTGCGCCTGCAGCTTGGCGAGGTCTTCATGCGTGTACATAGGATGCCTGTATTTATAGGACGCAGATTTTCTTCTGTTTCGCTTTTACGCCGGATTTGCAGTTTTGGCAAAACCCGTTTTCAATCAGAGTGTCAAAACCGGGAAATGCCGGGTTTCCAGGGCGATACCCGGCGAATCGGCGGCGCCGATTCGGTGCCGGAACCGGGGAACGCCAACGCCGGATTGGGGGACGCCCGCCTCGAAAGCCGGGCGGATTGGGGGACAAAACCCGGCAATGGGGTGTCATCCAGACTGTCCCCCTATACCATTGATACCGTTTTTTCTTTGAAGATTGAGGCGAGAAATCCGGCTCTGGGGCAAAGCGCTTGACAGAATCGGAAATCAGGACGCAAATACGAAACAGATGGCGAAAAGCGTTTCAGACGGCAGCAGATCGTCGCCGCCATCCAGGGTCACCGACGAAAAGCCGGGGCTCTTCGGGCAGTGAAGAAGGCAGCCGGCCAGAGCCGGGCAGGAGCAGTTATGCAGGTGATCCGCGCCGTCGGCCGAGAGGCCGCGGCAAAGAAATATGATTTGCTCAGTGCGATGATGGCGCACGGGCTTGCCGGCGACAAGCATCGCCAGCGGCTCATCTTGCGGCTCATGGCCTTGATCACCACCAGATATAACTGGCAGCGCGACGAATTGACCATCGGCCAGCGCGAGATCGCGCGGCTGTGGTGCGTGGACGAGCGCACCGTCAAGCGCGAGATGGCCAAGCTGCGGGCGCTTGGCTGGATCGAGATCAAACAGCAGGGCGCGCGCGGGCGGGTGTCGGTGCTGAGCCTCAATCTGGAGCGCATCCTGCTGGACACCAAACGGGAATGGGACAATATCGGCCCGGATTTCGTTGCGCGGCTCGGCGGCACCCAGCCCGAGCCGGCCAGCAATGTCGTGCCGCTGCACCGGCCCGAGCCGATGCCGGCGCAGGGCGTCTGGGCCGAGGCCCGGGCCCGACTGGCCGAGGAGGACCGGGCGCTGTTCGATGCCTGGTTCGCAGGGCTGGCCGAGGCCGGGGCCGCCGATGGATGCCTGACCTTGTTCGCGCCGACGCGTTTCCATGCCACCTATGTGCAGACCCATCTGCTGGATCGGCTGCGCGTCGCCGTGCAGCGGTGCGACGGGCGGATCGCCAAGGTGCGCGTGCTGGGGCCCTAATCTTGGCCGGTAATAATAGATAATATATCCATCTTATCGGATGCTGCCGGCGCTTTTATAGATACCTCTTGAAACGAGGCTCAGGAGGACATCCATGCCCCAGCAGGCGCCGCAGCGCACCGCGCAAGAAATCTATAATCTTCCCTTGATGGATCTGCTGTTTCAGGCCCAGACCGTGCACCGGGCGCATTTCGACCCGAACCTGGTGCAATGTTCGAAACTGCTGTCGATCAAGACCGGCGGTTGCCCCGAGGATTGCGCCTATTGCGCGCAATCGGCCCGCAATGGCGCGGAACTGCCGGCCTCGAAGCTGATCGAGGTGCAGCAGGTGCTGGCCGAGGCCAAGCGCGCCCGCGATGCCGGCGCCACCCGCTATTGCATGGGTGCCGGCTGGCGCTCGCCCAAGGAGCGCGACATGCCGGCGGTGCTGGCGATGATCCGCGGCGTCAAGGCGCTGGGGATGGAGACCTGCATGACCCTGGGCATGCTGGACATGGACCAGGCGCTGCGGCTGAAGGACGCCGGGCTCGACTATTACAACCACAATATCGACACTTCGGAACGCTATTATTCCGAGATCATCACCACGCGCAGCTTTCAGGACCGGCTGGACACGCTGGACCGGGTGCAGGCGGCCGGGATCAATGTCTGCGCCGGCGGCATCGTCGGCATGGGCGAGACGGCCGAGGACCGCATTTCCATGCTGGAAACGCTGGCCGGGCTGGAGGTGCCGCCGCAATCGGTGCCGATCAACATGCTGATGCCGATGGCGGGCACGCCGCTGGCCGACGTGCCGAAGCTCGACCCGATCGAGATGGTGCGCACCATCGCCACGGCGCGCATCCTGATGCCCACATCCTATGTGCGGTTGTCGGCGGGACGCTCCGAGATGAGCGACGAGCTGCAGGCCATGTGCTTCCTGGCCGGGGCCAACTCGATCTTCGTCGGCGACACGCTGCTGACCGCGGGCAACCCCGGCGAGGACAAGGACGCGGTGCTGTTCGCCAAGCTCGGCCTGCGGGCCGAGGTGCTGGAAGGCTCGGCCGAGGGCTGCGCGGCATGAGCTTTCCTCGGCACGCGGCGGCGCTGGACGCCCTGACGCAGCGGGGCCGGCTGCGGCATCGGACGCCGGCTGCGGGGCTGGATTTCGCCTCGAACGACTATCTGGGGCTGGCGGGGTCGGACCTGCTGGCCGCCGCGGCGCGGGATGCGCTGGCGCGCGGCGTGCCGGTCGGGGCAGGGGGGTCGCGGCTGCTGCGCGGCAACCATGCCGAGCATGAGGCGCTGGAGACCGAGGCGGCCGCGTTTTTCGGCGCCGAGGCGGGCCTGTATATGGGCGGCGGTTTCCAGGCCAACCAGGCGATCTTTGCTGCGCTGCCGATGCAGGGCGATCTGGTGCTGCATGACGCGCTGGTCCATGCCAGCGCGCATGAGGGGATGCGGCTGGGCCGGGCCGAATGCCGCGGTTTTGCCCATAACGACGCGGGCGACGCGGCGCGGGTGATCGCGGACTGGCGCGACGCCGGCGGGCGCGGCCGGGTCTGGATCGCGGTCGAAAGCGTCTATTCGATGGCGGGCGATCTGGCGCCACTGCAGGCACTCGCGGCATTGGCGGCGCGCGAGGATGCGGTGCTGGTGGTGGACGAAGCGCATGCGACCGGCGTCTTCGGCCCGCAGGGCAGGGGGCTGGCGCATGGGCTGGCCTGCCCGCTGGTGACGCTGCATACCGGCGGCAAGGGGCTGGGCGCCTCGGGCGCGCTGGTCTGCGCCGACCGGCTGCTGGTCGAGACGCTGGTGAACAAGGCGCGGCCCTTCATCTATGCCACCGCGCCCTCGCCTTTGTCGGCGGCTGTGCTGCGGGCGGCCTTGCGGGCGCTGCAGGAGGTGCCGGCGCTGGTCGAGGCCGCGCGGGCCCGCATGGCGCTGGCCCATGAGGCGGCGCGGCGCTGCGGCATCGCGGCGCAAAGCCAGATCGTTCCGGTGATCGTCGGCGAGGATCAGCGGGCGCTGGCACTGGCCGCGGATCTGCAGGTGCAGGGCTTCGACATCCGCGCCATCCGGCCGCCGACGGTGCCGAAGGGGACGGCGCGGCTGCGGGTCTCGGTCACCGGCCATGTCGGGGCCGAGGATATCGCGGCGCTGTTCGCGGCCATCGCGGCGCAGGAAAGGGCGGCGGCATGAGCGTGGTGGTGGTCGCCGGCACCGATACCGGCATCGGCAAGACCGTGTTCAGCGCCGGGCTGACCCGGGCGCTTGGCGCGACCTATTGGAAGCCGGTGCAGTCCGGGCTGGAGGAGGAGACCGACAGCGAGGCCGTGGCGCGGCTGTCGGGCCGGCCGGTTCTGCCCGAGGCCTATCGGCTGCGGCTGCCCGCCTCGCCGCATCTGTCGGCCGAGCGCGAGGGGGTGGAGATCGACCCGGCGCGGCTGGTGCCGCCAAGCCTCGATGGCCCGCTGGTGGTCGAGGGGGCCGGCGGGCTGATGGTGCCGCTGACCCGGCGGCGGCTTTATCTCGACGTGATCGCGGATTGGGGGGCGCCGGTGGTGCTGTGCTGCCGCACCGCGCTTGGCACCATCAACCATGCGCTGCTGTCGCTGGCTGCGTTGCGGGCCGCCGGCTGCCGGCTGGCGGGCGTGGCCTTCATCGGCGAGGAGGCCGAGGACAGCCGCCGGGTGATCTGCGGGATCGGCGCGGTCAACGACCTGGGCCGGCTGCCGGTGCTGGAGCAGGTGACGGCCGAGACTCTGGCCAAGGCCTTTGCCGGCATCGACACCGACGCGATCCGGGGGGCGCTGTGATGCGGGATCTGGATTTCGACCGCCGGCATCTGTGGCATCCCTATTCCTCGATGCGCGAACCCGCGCCGGTGCATGAGGTCGCGGCGGCGGCCGGGGTGTGGCTGGAACTGGCGGACGGGACGCGGATGATCGACGCCATGTCGTCCTGGTGGGCGGCGGCGCATGGCCATCGCCATCCGCGGCTGGTCGAGGCGATGCAGGCGCAGCTGGCCCGGCTGCCGCATGTGATGTTCGGCGGGCTGACGCATGGGCCCGCCGTGGGGCTGGCGCGGCGGCTGGTCGCCATGCTGCCCGCCGGGCTGGACCGCGTTTTCTACAGCGACAGCGGCTCGGTCGCGGTCGAGGTGGCGCTGAAGATGGCGGTGCAGGCGCAGCTTGGGCTGGGCCATTCCGGGCGGGTGGCTTTCGCCTCGGCCCGCGGCGGCTATTACGGCGATACCTGGAAGGCGATGAGCCTCTGCGATCCCGAGACCGGGATGCACCGTCATTTCGGCGCCGCCCTGCAGGTGCAGCATTTCGTGCCGCGCCCGCCCGTCGCCTTCGGCGCGGAATGGCCCGAGGATCCGGCGCAGAACGGGCTTGGCGCGGTCGAGGCGCTGTTTGCGAAGCAAGCCGATCAGATCGCCGGCTTCATCGTCGAGCCGCTGGTGCAGGGCGCCGGCGGCATGTGGTTCTATCACCCGCGCTGGCTGGCCGGGGTTCGGGAATTGTGCGACCGGCATGGCGTGCTGCTGATTTTCGACGAGATCGCCACCGGCTTCGGCCGTACCGGCACGCTTTTCGCCATGCAGCGGGCGGGGGTGGTGCCGGACATCCTGTGCCTCGGCAAGGCGCTGACCGGCGGCATGATGAGCTTTGCCGCCACCGTGGCCTCGGGCCGGGTGGCCGAGGCGATTGCCGACGGGCCGGCACCGGTGCTGATGCACGGCCCGACCTTCATGGGCAATCCGCTGGCCTGCGCCGTGGCCTGCGCGAGCCTCGACCTGCTGGCGGACGGCGCGTGGCAGGCGCAGGTCGCGGGGATCGAGGCGGGGCTGCGGCGCGGCCTTGCCCCGGCGCGCGCCCTGCCCGGCGTGCGGGACGTGCGGGTGCTGGGCGCCATCGGCGTGATCGACCTGCAAGAGCCGGTGGATATGGGCCGCGTGCATGGCTTTTGCCAGAGGAGCGGGGTCTGGCTGCGGCCCTTCGGTCGGCTGCTCTACTGCATGCCGCCCTTTGTCGCCACGCCCGACGAGGTGGCGCGCATCGGCGCGGCGATGGTCGAGATCGCGGGCTGGCGATGAGGGCGGAGTGGCTGCGCCGCACCGGCGCCGAGGAGCTGATCGTGGTGCTGACCGGCTGGGCGGTCGGGTCCGCGCCGCTGCGGCATCTGGCCGGGCCGGCCGACGTGCTGGTGCTGTCGGATTACCGCGACCTGACACCGCCGGACTGGCCCCGGGGCTATGCGGCGCTGGATCTGGTCGCCTGGTCCTTCGGCGTGGCGGCGGCCTGCCACATGCCGGGCCTGCAGGGCTTTCGCCGCAAGGTGGCGGTCTGCGGCTCCTGGGCGCCCTGCGACGACGCGCTGGGCATCCCGCGCGACCGGATGCGGGCCACGGCGGCGAACCTCTCGGCGGCCTCGCTGCGGCAATTCGCGCGGCGGGCGGGGTGTCCGGTGGACCCGGGCGCCGATCTGGCCGCGCTGCGCCAGGAGCTCGAGGCGGTGATGGCCCGGGACAGCGGGCGGGATCCGGGATTCGACCGCATCTGGCTGGGCGCTGCCGACCGGATCTTCCCGCTGCAGAACCTGCGTCGCGCCTGGCGGGGCGGGCCGGTCGCGACGCTGGATTGCGGGCACAATCCCTTCGCGCAATGGCGCGACTGGGACGGGGTGCTGGCATGAACGCGCTGGCCGGCCGGGTGGCGCGGTCCTTCGCGCGCGGCATGCAGACCTATGACGACGCGGCGCTGGCGCAGCGCCGGATCGCGGCGCGGCTGTTCGCGGCATACCGCCGCGCCGCGCCGGGGCATCGCCCGGCAAGGGTGCTGGAGGCGGGCCATGGTTCGGGCCACCTGACCCGGCATCTGCTGGGGCTGCGGCCCGGGCGGCTGTGGCTGAACGACCTGGCGGCGCCGCACCTGCCGGGCGTCGCGGCGGATTACCTGCCGGGCGATATCGCCGCGGTGGCGCTGCCCGAGCGGGTGGAGCTGGCGGCCTCGGCCTCGATGATCCAATGGGTTCCCGATCCGGCGCAGGTCGTGGAGCGGCTGTGCCAGGCGGTGGCGCCGGGCGGCTGGCTGGCGCTCTCGGGCTTCGCGCCGGGGCATTTTCCCGAATTGCGCGACCTTGGCAGCCGGGCGGCGGCGCCGTCCTATCTGAGCGGGGCGCAGATGGCGGCGCTGCTGCCGCCGGGCTGGCGGGTCCGCGGCGCGGGGGAATGGCGCATCGTGCTGCATTTCCCCGGCGCGCTGGAAGTCTTGCGGCACCTGCGCGCCACCGGGGTCAACGGCTGCGCCGGGCAGATCCGCTCGGCCGGGGCGCTGCGCGATTTCATGGCGCGATACGAGGCGCGGCACGGCGGGGCGCAGGGCGTGGCCCTGACCTATGTGGCAAGCTGGCTGCTGGCCGAAAACCGCGCCTAGCCGTGGATGGCGAAGGCGTCGCGCTTGCCGTCGCTGGCCGGCGCCGGGCGGCGGCCGATCCAGCGCACATGGCGCGCCAGCGTGGCGCAGGCAGCGTCCACATCGCCCTTGCGCAAGGCGGCCAGGATGGCGCGATGGTCGTGATCGGTGCGCGTTTCCCAGTTCGACTGCCAGGCGGCGAACAGGAAACGGGCGCTGGCCGCATGCAGGTCGTCGATGGTGGCCAGCAGGCGCGGCATGGCGCAGGGGATCAGGATCAGCTTGTGAAAGCGGCGGTTCGCCGCCTCCCACGAACGCACGTCGCGGGAAGCGTCGCCGGCCTTGGTCGCCTCCTCTGCCGCATGCAGGATGGCCGGGGTCAGATGCGGCGCGGCATGGCGCAGCGCCAGTTCCTCCAGCGCGGCGCGCATCTCGGCCACCTCCTTGACCTCGGGCAGGTCGAAGGCGGCGACGCGCACGCCGCGGCGCGGCTCGCTGATCGCCAGGCCCTGGGCTTCCAGCCGGCGGAAGGCCTCGCGCACCGGGACGTGGCTGGCGCCGAATTCCTCGGCGATATGGTCCTGGCGCAGCCGCTCGCCCGGGCCGATCTCGCCCGATACGATGCGGTCGGCCAGCACGCGGCTGATGCGGACCGCCAGGGTTTCTTCCGATCCTGTGCTCATGGCGGCATGGATAAGCCGGGGGGCGGGGTTTGTCGATAAGGCTTCCGGGCCGTTTCAGGACAGCCGCCAGCGCGCCAGCGGCACATGCCGGCCAAGGCCCTGCAGGCTGTCGATCAGCGTAAGCTCGTCCACCCGCCAATGCACCGGCGGCACGGCGATGCCCTCGGGCGGCAGCGGCTTGCCATAGGCCAGGGTCACATGCGGCGTGACCCGGTGCTTGGGCGCGCCGAGCCCGGCGGCGGCGAGGCGTTGCCAGAGCGTCTGGCACAGCGCGTCGGGGGCGGGGCTTTCCTGCCGGCCGACCAGCACCAGCGGCCGGTCGCGGCGGCGCGGCGGGCCGAAGGTGGTCAGCTGGTCCAGCACCAGGTCGAAGGCGGGGAAATCCAGCCCGTCCAGCGGCCGGCCGAGCGCCTCGACCATCCCGGGCGCCAGCTGCGGGCTGCGGATCACCGGCAGGATGGTCATGTGCAGCGTCGCGCGGCGGAAGCGGTCGCGGCGCTGGGCAAGGCGCCAGGCATCCTCGATCCGCGCCGCCACCGCGGGCGGCGGGACGACGACGAAAAGCAGGAAATGCTCGCGGGGGATGTCCTGCGGCGTTCCCTGCGCTTGCGGAGCGTCTTGCATGGCGGGCCTCCCATCGGATGGGGCCATGCTAGGGCAGAACGCGGCGGCGGTCAGCCCGGCTCGGTGCCGAGATCGGCGATGAGGATGACATGCAGGAAGCCCGGGCCATGGGCGCCGCGCACATAGCTGCCCTCGATGTCGGTGGTGCCGCTGGGGCCGGTGATCAGGATGGCGTTGCGCGGCACCGCCCCGGCCGAAAGCCGGGCCGCGTAATCCTCGAGATGCGGCAGCAGCGTCGATTCGCGCAGCAGCACGACATGGTGCAGCGGCAGGAAGGCCAGCAGGATCGGGTTCTGCGGCCCGGAATGGATGACCAGCGAGCCGCTTTCGGCGATGCCGTGCAGCGCCAGGCCGAGGGCGGCGGGCTCGTCCGGGGCGGTGCCCGGATGCGGGGCAAGGCCGGACCAGTCCAGCGCCGCCAGTTCCGGCGCGGGCTGCATGGCGAAGCGGGGCGTCAGGCCGTGGGCGTCGAGATAGCGGGCCATGGCCCGCGGCAGCTCGGCCAGGCTGCCGATGCGGTCGATGCTGGTGCCAAGCGCCGCGGCCTTCTGCGCGAAGGCGTCGGGCAGGCCCGGCGCGGCCAGGCGCGGGCGGGCGGCGTCGGGATCGTCGAGCAGCGCGGCGGCCTCGGCCGCGATCTGCGCCGGCGGCTTGCCGGGGCCGAGGGCCGCGCGGATGGCGGACAGGATGCGGTCGCGGGCGGTCATTTGCGGGCCTTCTGCTGGGCGCGGTATTGGTCCATGAAGCTGCGGGCCGCCGGGCGCGGCAGGTCGCGATGCGCGGTCCAGCCGCCGGCCAGCGGCAGGCGCGCGATCCAGCCGGACCTGCCGAACAGCCGCATCAGCGGCAGGCCGATGCGGGTCGCCAGGCGATAGAGCCGGGGACGGCGGGCGAGCTGCGCCCACAGGCCGATGCCGGCGCGGAGCGGGCCGGGCTCCAGCCCCTCGCGCCAGCTGCGGCGGCGCCAGGCGCGCAGCAGCGTCGGCAGCGGGATGCCGACCGGGCAGACCTCGGCGCAGCGGCCGTTCATGGTGCAGGCATTGGGCAGGTCGCGCGAGGCGGCGAGCCCGTCCAGCACCGGCGTCAGCACCGAGCCCATCGGGCCGGGATAAGTGCCGCCATAGGCATGGCCGCCGATCTGGCGATAGACCACGCAATGGTTCATGCAGGCGCCGCAGCGGATGCAGCGCAGCATCTCGCGGAACTCGTCGGCCAGCATTTTCGTGCGGCCGTTGTCGACCAGCACGATATGCATCTCCTCGGGCCCGTCGGCATCGCCGGGGCGCCTGGGGCCGGCGTGGAAGGTGGTGTATTGCGTCATCTCGCCGCCCGTCGCGGAGCGGACCAGCAGCCGCAGCAGCGCGAAGGCATGCGCGGTCGAGGGCACCAGCTTCTCGATCCCCGCGGTCACGATATGAATGCGCGGCGGCGTGGTGGTCAGTTCGGCATTGCCCTCGTTGGTGACGGTGCAGGTGGCGCCTGTATCGGCGATCAGGAAATTCGCGCCCGAGATGCCGATATCGGCGGACAGGAATTTCTCGCGCAGCACCCGGCGGGCGCTTTGCACCATGGTCGCCGGATCCTCGGCGGCGGGGGGCGGCTGGTGGCCGGCCTTGAAAAGCTCGGCCACCTGCTCGCGGGTGCGGTGCATGGCCGGCCAGATGATATGCGAGGGGGCCTCGCCCGCCAGCTGGATGATGTGCTCGGCCAGGTCGGTCTCGACCCGCTCGATCCCGGCATCGGCCAGGGCGTGCGGCAGGCCGATCTCCTCGCCCAGCATGGATTTGGCGCGCGTGACCAGCTTGGCGTCGGCGGCCAGGCAGATGCGGGTGACGATGGCGCGGGCCTCGGCATCGTCGGCAGCCCAGTGGACCTGCGCGCCGCGGGCGGTGGCGTTTTTCTCGAACAGTTCCAGGTAATGGTCGAGATGGGCGACGACGTGATCCTTGATCGCCCGACCGCGGGCGCGGGCGGCGTCGAATTCCGGGAAAGCCGCCAGCGCCGCGGCGCGCTTCCTTTCGGCATTGCCGGTGGTGCGGTCGATGGCGAGCTTCAGAACCGGGTCGGCCAGGGCCGCCCTGGCGCGGTCCTTGAACGGCGCGGTCATGGCGCCTCCTCGCCGATCGCCGGACCCTCGGCGCGGCCGGCCAGCACCTCGACGGTATGGAAGCAGCGGGTTTTCGCGCCCCGGCGGTTGAGCTTGCCGGCCATGTTCATCAGGCAGCCCAGATCGCCGGCCAGCAGCAATTCGGCGCCGGTCTCCTCGATGGCTTCCGCCTTTTCGGTGACGATGGCGTTCGAGATGTCGGCATATTTCACGCAGAAGGTGCCGCCGAAGCCGCAGCAAACATCGTTGCCGGGCAGGCCGCGCATCTCCAGCCCCTCGACATGGGACAGCAGCGCGCGCGGCTGGGCGGCGATGCCCAGTTCGCGCAGGCCCGAGCAGCTGTCGTGATAGGTGGCGGAGGCCTGAAGCCTCCGCCCCGCGGGCGCGTAGCCCATGACATCGGCCAGGAAGCTGGTGATCTCATGGGTTTTCGCCGCCATGGCCCTGGCGCGGGCGGCCCAGTCCGGGTCGCCCGCCAGCAGTTCCGGATAGCCATGCACCATGGTCGCCGCGCAGGAACCCGAGGGCAGGACGACATGGTCGTACCCCTCGAAGGCCGCGATGGTCTGGCGGGCCAGATGCGCCGCGTCGCGGTCGTCGCCGCTGTTCAGCGCCGGCTGGCCGCAGCAGGTCTGGGCCTGCGGCACCTCGACCACGCAGCCCGCTTCCTCAAGAAGCTGAAGGGTTGCGAAGCCGATCTGCGGACGGATGGCGTCGACAAGGCAGGTCACGAACAGACCGACCGTCGGTTTTGGCTCTCCGGGCATGGTTTTCCCCTAGTTGGTCACGGCGGCCGGCACGGCGCCGCGGCTGCGCGACATGAAGAACAGCACGGCGGCGGCCCAGATCGCGGCGGCGACCCACCACATCGGGTTGCCGGTCAGCAGCGCGAAGCCGATCAGCCCGCCCTGCACCACATAATAGGCCATGGGGATCAGGGTCTGGCGGATGATCGCGCCTTCGCGGTCGGTCAGGCCGACGGTGGCCGAGGCGGCGACGACGTTATGCACGCAGATCATGTTGCCCGCCGCGCCCCCGATGGCCTGCAGCGCCACCACGGTGCCCGCGCCCGCCGCCCCGAGGCCGATCTGTTCGGCGGTCGAGAACTGGAACAGCGAGAACATCATGTTGCTTACCGTGTTCGAGCCGGCGACGAAGGCGCCCATGGCGCCGATCAGCGGCGCGAACATCGGCCAGGCATCGCCCACCACCGACGAGACGCCCTGCGCCAGCACGATGGGCATGCTGGCATGGCTGTCCGAGGCCGAGTTCAGGAACACCTGCACCATCGGCACCGCCAGCAGCAGCGCCGGCGCGGCGGCGATCATGGTGGTGCCCGAGGCCTTCAGCGCCCGGCCGTAATCGCGTCCCGACATGCCATGCAGCAGGAGGGTGAACAGCGAGGCCAGGATCAGGATCGTGCCCGGCAGGTAAAGCACCTGCACCGAGGCCTTGATGCCCGAGCCGAACAGGTCTTGGAAGGCCAGCGTCATCTCGGGCGAGGTGAGCCAGGCCTTGATCGGCGCGACCGAGCGGGTGATGACCAGCAGGGCGACCACGAAGACATAGGGCGCCCAGGCCTTGACCAGCGACATCACCGGCTTGTGGGCGTGGTGATCCTCCAGATCGTCCAGCTTGCCGACCCAATCCGCGTTCCAGTCGCGGCGCGGCGGGAAGTCGAAGCGGTCCTTGGGGATCAGGAAGCCGCGTTTCGCCGCCGGCACCACGATCAGCAGCCCGATGATCCCGCCCAGCAGCGAGGGGAATTCCGGCCCCAGCGTCGATGCGATGATGTAATAGGGCACCGTGAAGGCCAGCCCGGCGAACAGCGCGAATTTCCAGATGCGGAAGCCCTCGGCAAACGAGCGGTTGGCGCCGAAGAAGCGGGTCAGCATCCCGACCAGGATCAGCGGGATCAGGAAGCCGATCAGCCCGTGGATCATCGCGACCTTGGCGGCGATCTGCAGCAGGTAGTCGCCGAAGGCCATGGGCGCGATGGTGGCCTCGACGATCTGCTGGTCGGCCAGGCCGGTCTTGACCCCCACCAGGATCGGCGTGCCGACCGCCCCGAACGAGACCGGCGTGCTCTGGATGATCAGCGTGACCATGACCGCGGCCATGGCCGGGAAGCCGATGGCGACCAGCAGCGGCGCGGCGATGGCCGCCGGCGTGCCGAAGCCCGAGGCGCCCTCGATCAGCGAGCCGAAAAGCCAGGCGATGATGATCGCCTGCACCCGCCGGTCCGGCGAGATCGACGTGAAACCGGCCCGGATCGAGCGGATGCCGCCGCTTTCCTCCAGCGTGTAGAGCATCAGGATGGCGCCGAACACGATGTAAAGCAGGCTGAGGGCGGTGACGACGCCGTTCACCGTGGCGCCCAGAACCGTGTTCAGCTGCGTGCCCCAGATCAGCAGGGCGGTGGCGACGGTGACCAGATAGGCCACCAGCATCGAGAACTTGGCCGATTTCGCCAGCACCACCAGCAGCACGAAGACCGTGGCGATGGGCAGCAGGGCCAGGATGAATGTGATTAGTCCAGCCATCTTTCCTCCTCAGATGGGGCGGGCGGTTCCGCCGTTGCGGGTGCGCAGTCCTGCGCGGTCGTCTTGGATGGCGCGGCCTGGTGCCAATGCGCGCATTTCGAGGTCTGGCCGATGCCGGGGTTCAGGCTGTTGGTCGGGTCAAGCTGCCGATAGAAGCCCGCCAGCTCCGGCTTGGCGCGGTAAAGATGGCCGACATTGTGCTCGGCCGGGTATTCGGCGCCGCGTTGGTCCAGCAGCCGCCACATCTCATGTTCCACGGCAAGGCAATCGTGGCCTGCCTTCACCACGTAATCCTGATGGAAGACGTGGCAGAAGAAATGCCCATAATAGAGCTTTTTCGCGAGTTTCGCATCCAGATCGGGCGGCAGGCGCTCGACCCAGTCGCGGTCGTTGCGGCGCAGCGCGATGTCCAGCGCCACGATGTCCTGCACCGCGCCGGCATGGATGGCGCGATAGCGCACCGCGGCGCCGGCCACGGCGAAACGGTGCAGGAAGGCGGCCTTGCCCTCCTCGGGGGTGCATTCGAACATGTCGCCCCGCGCCGAGGGGAACAGCCCCGACAGATAGTCCCGCGCCTCGGCGATGCCGGCGCCGCCCATGCGCAGCAGCAGGTGGTGTTCGTAGCGGTCGCGGAAAGCGTTCATGCGCTTGGGCAGATGCTGGGGCATCAGCGCCGCGATCCCCTGCGCCAGCCGGTCCGACAGCGTGGCGCCCAGCCCCAGCCGCTCGGTCAGCGCATCCATGCGCGCCTTGGCGGCGAACAGGGCCGGCATGCGGTCGGTGCCGGCATGGCGGATGAACAGGAAGGTGTCCTTGCCGTATCGCGCCGCCACATCATAGGCTTCGCGGTGGATGTATTCGCCGGCGATGGGCAGGCTGCGGAAACGGCCCAGGATATGCCGGCGGATCTCGGTCAGTTCAGCCGGGTCGTTGCTGCCGATGTAGAAGACCGCCGTGTCCTTTTCGGCCGCGAAGGTGTCCAGCCGCACGGCGAAGACCGCCAGCTTGCCGGCGCAGCCCGAGGATTCGTGCAGCCGGCGCGGATCGGCGTTGAAGCGGGCGGGCGTCGCGGCCTCGATGTCGCGGACATGCTCGGCATAGTCGCGGTCCGAGGCCCAGGCGTCGGTGGGCGCGGGGGCGGGCAGGTCGCCCGCCTCGACCCGGGCCAGGATCTGCTCGGGCGTGTCGCCCAGATCAAGGCCCAGATGGTTGACCAGCGCCACCGAGCCGTCCGCGCGCACCTCGGCGTAAAGGCTCATCTCGGTATAGGCCGGGCCGCGCTGGATCAGCGCGCCGCCCGAATTGTTGCAGATGCCGCCCAGAACCGAGGCGCCGATGCAGCTCGAGCCGATCACCGAATGCGGCTCGCGGCCCAGCGGGCGCAGGCGCTTTTCCAGCGCGTCCAGCGTGGCGCCGGGCAGGCACAGCACCTGTTCGCCGGCGCCGAGCAGATGGATGCCGCGCAGGCGCATGACCGAGATCAGCACGATCTCGCGGTCGTAATCCTGGCCCCAGGGCGTCGAGCCGCCGGTCAGCCCGGTATTCGCCGCCTGCAGGATCACCGCCCGCCCCGAGACGACGGCGGCATTCAGCACCCGCCACAGCTCGACCAGCGTGCCGGGCCGGACCACCGCCGCGACCGGCCCCTCGCCATAGCGGAAACCGCGGGCATAACGGCGGGTGGCGCGGGGCGCGGTCAGCACCTGCGCCGCGCCGACGATCTGGCGCAGCCGGTCCAGCAATTGCCCACGGTCTGCGGCTGCCGCGGCCTCGCCGGGTTGCGTCATGGCTTTCCCCCCCTCGCGTCGCGCGGCCCGCTGCCGCGCATGGCGCGGCCCGAGCAGATCGCTTTACCTTCCCCTTTACTGTGGTAAAATAATTTGACCATTTGGGTCAAGCGGGAAATCCATTGCACCAGATCCGGCGGTTCAGCTATCTTCCAAGGCCGGATGCCGCAGGCTAAAGCCCTGAAATCCGGGCAGCCCCTCAAGGAGGAGTCGAGCATGGCCAGCGAAGTGAACAAGGGCGCCCCTGCCGCGGAAACCACCGCCCGGCATATCGAGGATCTGATTCTCGAAGGCTCGCTGCGCCCCGGCGACCCGCTGCTGCCCGAGCGCGAGATGGCGCTGCGCCTGAACGTCTCGCGGCCGACGCTGCGCCAGGGCATCCGCCTGCTCGAGGACAAGGGGCTGATCGTCGCCGATCCGGCCGGCGGGCGGCGGGTGGCGCCGCTGGCCACCTCGATCACCGATCCGCTGATCGAGCTGATGGCCTCGCGCGGCGAGGTGGTGGACGACTATCTGGAACTGCGCGGCACGCTCGAGGGCATGGCGGCGAGCCTGGCGGCGACGCGGGCCAATGACGTGGACCGCGCGACGCTGACCCGCTGCATGCAGCGCATCGCCCGGGCCCATGACGAGGCGGATTTCCGCGACGAGGCCGAGGCCGATGTCGACCTGCATGTCGCGGTCTACGAGGCCAGCCACAACGTCGTGCTGCTGCAGATCATGCGGGCGCTGTCGGGCATGCTGCGCAAGGGCGTGTTCCACAACCGCGAAAAGCTCTATGCCCGGCCCGAGGTGCGCGACGTGCTGCGCGCCCAGCACCGCGCCATCTACGATGCGATCATCGCCCGCGACCCCGAGGCGGCGGCCCGCGCCGCGCAGGATCACATGAGCTATACCCGGCGCGTCCGCGCCGAGATCATGGCCGCCGAGGCGCGGCTGGAAATCTCGCTGCGCCGCATCGAGGGCGGCAGCCTGACCAGCCGGAACTGAACGGCTTTGCCGGTTCCGGCATCTGTGCCATCATGATCCTGCAACCTCAGGGAGATGGCGCATGGACAGGATGGACAGGCTGGCCGCCCGCATCGACGGTCTCGAGGGGCGGCTGATCGCGCAGCGCCGCACGTTGGGCAGGCTTTTGGCGCTCTCGCCCGAAAGCGTCCGGGCCGAGCTGCTGGAATGGCTGGAAAACCGCGAGGTGATGCTGGACGGCCAAGAGGATCCCGGCGCGCTTTCCGGTCCCGAGGCGGCATTGGAACTGGCGCTTTCGGACGAGATGCGGCTGCTGCACGAGCATCTATCCGCCGCGGCGCGGCGCTAGCGCTTTCAAGCGGCGCCCGTTAACGCTAACACGGCCGGACCGCCGCGAATCCGCGCAGGACCGCGGCCGAAAACCGGGGCTGACCCGACGACCATTTCGCTAGGAGGAGCTTTCATGAACCCTGTCGAGCCCGTCCACAGCACGCCGGTGCTTCTGCTCATCGCCGCGGCGGCGGTGCTGGTGCTGCTGGTGTTCATCATGCGGTTCCGGCTGCATGCCTTCGTCTCGCTGGTGCTGGTCAGCCTGCTGACCGCGATCGTCGCCGGCATTCCCATCGGCGAGGTGATCCCGACGCAGCTGCAGGGCTTCGGCGCGACGCTGGCCACGGTGGCGCTGCTGGTCGGATTCGGCGCCATGATCGGCCGGCTGCTGGAGATCACCGGCGGCGCGCAGGTGCTGGCCGACCGGCTGATCGGCCAGTTCGGCGCCGACCGCGCGCCCTTCGCGCTGGGCGTGGCCTCGCTGCTGTTCGGCTTCCCGATCTTCTTCGATGCCGGGCTGGTGGTGATGCTGCCGATCATATTCAGCGTCGCCTATCGCTTCGGCGGCTCGGTGCTGCTTTACGCGCTGCCGGCCGCCGGCGCCTTCGCGGTCATGCACGCCTTCCTGCCGCCGCATCCGGGGCCGGTGGCGGCCGGCGACCTGCTGGGCGCCGATATCGGCCTGCTGGTGCTGGTCGGCCTGGCGGTGGCGCTGCCGACCTGGTTCCTGGGCAGCTATCTGTTCGGCCTCTGGGCCGGCAAGCGCTTCGTGCTGCCGGTGCCGGAACTGCTGGGCGCCACCGAGGCCGGGCAGCATGACCGCCTGCCGCCGACCTTCGGCACCGTGATGCTGGTGCTGCTGCTGCCGCTGGTGCTGATCTTCCTCAACACCGGGCTCAGCACCCTGGTCACCATGGGCGCCGTCGCCGGCGACGCTTTCTGGGTGACGCTGCTGCGGCTGATCGGCCAGACCCCGGTGGCGCTGCTGATCACCGTGATCGTCGCCATGGTCCTGCTGGGCCGCGGCCGCTCGGCGGTCGAGATCGAGAAGCTGATGGACAGCGCCCTCGGCCCGATCTGCGCCATCATCCTGGTGACCGGCGCCGGCGGCATGTTCGGCGGCGTGCTGCGCGCCAGCGGCATCGGCGAGGCGCTGGCCGGCAGCCTCGACGCCATCGGCATGCCGCTGATCGTCGCGGCCTTCGTGATCTCGATGGCGCTGCGGGTGGCGCAGGGCTCGGCCACGGTGGCGCTGACCACCACCGCCGGGCTGATCGCGCCCACGGTGGCGGCGACCACCGGGCTTTCGGAATTCGACCGCTGCTTCCTGGTGGTGGCCATCGCCGGCGGCGCCACGGTGCTGAGCCATTTCAACGATTCCGGCTTCTGGCTGGTCGGCCGCTTCCTGCAGATGGACGAGAAGACCACGCTGAAGACCTGGACGGTGATGGAGACGCTGCTCGGCGGCATCGGCTTCGGCTTCGCCCTGATCGGCTGGTGGCTGCTGTGAGCGCGGCCCTGCAGCACATCGTCGTCATGGGCGTGTCCGGCAGCGGGAAAAGCACCACCGGCGGCGCCCTGGCCAAGCGGCTGGGCTGGCCCTTCATCGAGGGCGACAGCTTCCACCCCGCCGCCAATGTCGCCAAGATGCGGGCCGGCACGCCGCTGACCGATGCCGACCGCGAGCCGTGGCTGCACGCGCTCGCCGCCGAGATCGGCCGCAACCAGGCGCGCGGGCAATGCTCGGTCATCGGCTGCTCGGCGCTCAAGCGGGCCTATCGCGACATCCTGCGCCGCGGGGCGCCGTGGGTGCGTTTCCTGCATGTGCACGGCGCGCGCCGGATCCTCGAGGATCGCCTTGCCCATCGCGAGGGGCATTTCTTCCCCGCGAGGCTGCTCGATTCCCAGCTCGCCACCCTGGAGATGCTGGCCGAGGACGAGGACGGCGCCCTGGTCGACATGGCGCTGCCGGTCGAGAAGCAGGTGGATGCGGCGCTGCGCCTGCTGTCGGGGCCGGGACAATGCATCGGACCGGCGCATCGGCCGGTGCCCTGAATGGTTGCCGGGCGGCGGATGACCATGCCGCGGCGCGCCTGATCCCGACGCGCGCGCGCGCCCCGCGGGTTTTCCGGTGCACGGCCTGTGTACGCGCGGTGTACGCAGGCCGGACGCGGATCACGGCCGGATCCCCGGCGATTGCTGGGGAAAATCCGCGCCGCCGCGCTTTGCGGCATCCGCCCGGCAACGCACGCCCGATTGACGGCGCGCGCAACGCTGATTAACCACCGCGCCATGACCCGGATGCTTCCCGCGCCGCGCGGCGCCCTGACCCCGAACCGGCCCCTGGCCGAGCTGACCTGGCTGCGCGTCGGCGGCCCGGCGGACTGGCTGTTCCAGCCCGCCGACGAACAGGATCTGGCCGAATTCCTCGCCGCGCTCGACCCTGCGGTGCCGGTCTTCCCGATGGGCGTCGGCTCGAACCTGATCGTGCGGGACGGCGGCATCCGCGGCGTGGTGATCCGCCTGGGTCGCGGCTTCAACGGCATTGAAATCGCAGGGGAAACCGTCACGGCCGGCGCCGCGGCGCTGGACGCCCATGTCGCCCGCAAGGCGGCCGAGGCCGGGCGCGACCTGACCTTCCTGCGCACCATTCCCGGCAGCATCGGCGGCGCCGTGCGCATGAATGCCGGCTGCTACGGCAGCTATGTCGCAGACCACCTGCTCTCGGTCCGCATCGTCACCCGCCGGGGCGAGATCGCCGAGTTGCCGGCCGCCGACCTGCGCCTGGCCTATCGCCATTCCGAGATCCCCGAGGGCGCCGTGGTCATTCAGGCGACATTCCGGGCCTCTGCCGGGGAACCCGCTGAACTCGTTGCGAAAATGGACGACCAGCTTGCCCGGCGCGATGCCAGCCAGCCGACCCGCGACCGCTCGGCCGGCTCGACCTTCCGCAACCCGGCCGGCTATTCCTCGACCGGACGCGCCGATGACAGCCACGCGCTGAAGGCCTGGAGCCTGATCGACGCCGCCGGCCTGCGCGGCCACCGGCTGGGCGGGGCGCAAATGTCTGAAAAACATCCGAACTTCCTGCTCAACGCCGATGGCGCCACCGCCGCCGAGCTCGAGGCGCTGGGCGAGCTGGTGCGCGCACGGGTGCGGCAATCCAGCGGCCATGACCTGCAATGGGAAGTCATCCGCATCGGTGAGCCGTAACCCGCCGTTATCCCCGGAAATCTTGCCCAAGACGCGAAAAGGGACTTTTGCGATTCCGCCTTAGCCGCTATCCTGCCGTAATAAATTCCCGGATCAACCGGGGCATGAGGCAGAAAAATTGGCGGGCAGGTCGAGCAGGACAGCCCCGAAAGTCGTGGTCCTGAAGGGTGGGCCCTCGGCCGAACGCGAGGTTTCCCTCTCGTCCGGGCGGGAATGCGCGAACGCGCTGCGGCAGGCGGGCTATGAAGTCGTCGAATTGGATGCGGGCAGGGATCTGCCCGCGCGTCTGGCCGAGCAGGCGCCGGACGTGGTCTTCAACGCGCTGCATGGCCGTTGGGGCGAGGACGGCTGCGTCCAGGGCCTGATGGAATGGCTGGGCATCCGCTATACCCATTCCGGCGTGCTGGCCTCGGCGCTCGCCATGGACAAGTCGCGGGCGAAACAGGCGTTTCGCGAGGCGGGCATCCCCGTCGTCGAAAGCGTCATCGCCGATGCCGAGGAGGTGCGCACCCGCCACGTCCTGCCGCCGCCCTATGTCGTCAAGCCGAATGACGAAGGCTCCTCGGTGGGCGTCTACATCGTCCACGAGGCCGCGAACGCCCCGCCGCAGCTTTCCGACGCCATGCCGGCGCGGGTCATGGTCGAGACCTATGCCCCGGGCCGCGAGCTGACCGTGGCGGTGCTGGGCGACCGCGCGCTCGGCGTGACCGAGATCGTGACCGAGGGCTGGTATGACTATGACGCGAAATACAAGCCCGGCGGCTCGCGCCACGTCCTCCCGGCCGAGATCCCCGGCGACATCGCCGCGGCCTGCCGCGACCTGGCCGTGCGCGCGCATCAGGCGCTGGGGTGCCGGGGCCTGACACGCAGCGATTTCCGCTGGGACGATGCGCGCGGCCTGGACGGGCTGGTGATCCTGGAAGTGAACACCCAGCCCGGCATGACGCCCACCTCGCTGGCGCCCGAACAGGCGGCGCATGTCGGCATGGATTTCCCGGCGCTCTGCCGCTGGATCGTCGAGGAGGCGCTATGCCGGGCCTGAACCCCTTCCAGCGCGGGCAGGGCGACGGCGGCCGGCCGGCGCCGGTGCGTCATGTGCCTTCGCGTCCCGCGCCGCAGCCGCAGCGCCCGGTGCGCAAGGATCCGGCGCCCTCGCGCCTGGCCTATCGGCTGAACCGGATGATGCTGCGGCCGCTGGTGCGGCGGCTGGTGCATGTCGGCCTGCCGGCCTTTCTGGCGGCGCTGGTGGCCGGGATCTGGCTGTCGGACGACACCCGCCGCGCCAACCTGACCGGCGGCATCGACGCCATCGTGGACCGCATCCAGCACCGCGAGGCCTTCATGGTCAAGATGATGACCATCGAGGGCGCCTCGCCGGTGGTCGACAAGGGGCTGCGCGCCATGCTGCCGGTCGACCTGCCGGCCTCGAGCTTCGAGATCGACCTGGAAAAGCTGCGCGAGCGGGTGCTCAAGCTCGACGCGGTCGAGGCGGTGGACCTGCGCATCAAGCCCGGCGGCATCCTGTCGGCCGTGGTGACCGAGCGGGTGCCGGCGGTGCTGTGGCGCCATGCGCGCGGCGTCGAGATCCTGGACAAGACCGGGCATCGCGTCGCCTCGGTCACCGCGCGCGACATCCGCGGCGACCTGCCGATCATCTCGGGCGAGGGCGCGGCCCGCGCCGCCGCCGAGGCGCTGGCGCTGATCGACGCGGCCGGGCCGATCCTGCCGCGCCTGCGCGGGCTGGAACGCATGGGCGAGCGGCGCTGGGACGTGGTGCTGGATCGCGGCCAGCGCATCAAGCTGCCCGAGACCGGCGCGCTGCAGGCGCTGGAACGGGCCATTGCGCTGGACCACGGCCAGCACATGCTGGAACGCGACATCACCGTCGTCGACCTGCGCAAGCAGCAGCGGCCGGTGGTGCGGCTGGGGCTGGAGGCGCAGAACGCCATCCGCCGCGCCCGCGGCCAGCCCGAGCTTGGCGCGGATAGCCAGCCCGTCGCGGCCAAGGCGGCGAACGGCAAGAAGAAAAGCGGCTGACAGTCTGGAGGGGCAGGAAAGATGAAGGATCTGTACGAGGGCCAGCGGGCGATGCGCAACATGCGCCGCCAGGCCATGCAGCGCGGCGTCATCGCGGTTCTGGACATCGGCACCTCGAAGATCGCCTGCCTCGTGCTGCAATTCGACGGTCCCAGCCAGTTCCGCGAGACGGACGGAGTCGGTCCGATGGCCGGCCAGTCGAATTTCCGCGTCATCGGCACCGCCACCACCCGCTCGCGCGGGATGCGCCACGGCGAGATCGAGACCATGGCCGAGACCGAACGCGCCATCCGCACCGTGATCCAGTCGGCGCAGAAGGTCGCGGGCGTCCGCGTCGATCACGTCATCGCCTGCGTCTCGGGCGCGCGCCCGTCCAGCTATGGACTGGCCGGCGAGATCGTGCTGCCCGCCGGCAAGGTGGGCGAGGGCGACGTGGCCCGTGTTCTGGCCTCGTGCGAGGTGCCGGATTTCGGCCGCGGGCGCGAGGTGCTGCACGCCCAGCCGGTGAACTTCGCCCTGGACGGCCGCTCGGGACTGTCGGACCCGCGCGACCAGTCCGGCAGCCGGCTGGCCTGCGACATGCATGTGCTGACCATCGACGGCGACGCCGCCGGCAACCTGGTGCATTGCATCCGGCGCTGCGACATGGAACTGGCGGGGGTGGCCTCGGCCTCCTATGCCTCGGGCCTTGCCGCGCTGGTCGAGGACGAGCAGGAACTGGGCGCCGCCTGCATCGACCTGGGCGGCGGCACGACCGGCGTATCGGTCTTCATCAAGAAGCACATGATCTTCGCCGATGCGGTCCGTGTCGGGGGTGAGCTGATCACCCAGGACATCGCCAAGGGCCTGCGCGTCAGCCATGCCGTGGCCGAGCGGCTGAAAACCCTGCATGGCGGGCTGGAGGCCACCGGCCGCGACGACCGCGAGATGATCGAGCTTGGGGGCGAGACCGGCGACTGGGACACCGACCGCCGGGCCGTCAGCCGTGCCGACCTGATCGGCATCATGCGCCCGCGGGTCGAGGAGATCCTGGAAAACGTCGCCGGCATCCTCGATGCGGCGGGGTTCGATTCGATGCCCTCGCGCCAGATCGTGCTGACCGGCGGCGGCAGCCAGATCCCGGGGCTGGACGCGCTGGCCTCGCGCATGCTGGGGCAGAACGTGCGCATCGGCCGGCCGCTGCGCATCCAGGGCCTGCCGCATAACGCGACGGCGCCCGGCTTCTCCTCGGCCATCGGGCTGGCCCTGCTGACCGCGCATCCGCAGGACGAATGGTGGGATTTCGACATGCCCGCCGAACATTATCCGGCGCGCAGCCTGCGTCGGGCCTATCGCTGGTTCCGCAACAACTGGTAGACAGGCGGAACCCGGATGCGGTGGTGTGGGCCGGGGTTCACACCAGATGCTGGAGAATGGGCAAGATACCGCCGAAATCATATCGGCCAACCGCCATATTTGGTGGTTTGACCGTGTTTTTCGGGTGACGCTGGGGCCGAATCTGGCTAGGCTGGCCAGCACACGGGGATTCGACCGGACTGCGCACATGTCCGGCGCAAACATGAGGCAGGCGAGACATGGAACGGCAGATCCACCTGATGCTGAACGATGACCAGGAACTGAAGCCGCGCATCACCGTCTTCGGCGTCGGTGGTGCAGGTGGCAACGCGGTCAACAACATGATCGACAAGCAGCTGGAGGGCGTCGAGTTCGTCGTGGCGAACACCGATGCCCAGGCGCTGCAATCCTCCAAGGCCGACAGCCGCATCCAGATCGGCCCCAAGGTGACCGAAGGGCTGGGCGCCGGCGCCAAGCCCTCGATCGGCGCCAAGGCCGCCGAGGAAACCATCGAGGACATCGTCGACCACCTGATGGGCGCGCATATGTGCTTCATCACCGCCGGCATGGGCGGCGGCACCGGCACCGGCGCCGCGCCGATCATCGCCCAGGCCGCCCGTGAAATGGGCATCCTGACCGTCGGCGTGGTGACGAAGCCGTTCCAGTTCGAGGGCACCAAGCGCATGCGCCAGGCCGAGGAGGGCGTCGAGGCCCTGCAGAAGGTCGTGGACACGCTGATCATCATTCCGAACCAGAACCTGTTCCGGCTGGCCAACGAAAAGACCACCTTCACCGAAGCCTTCGCCATGGCCGACGACGTGCTCTATCAGGGCGTCAAGGGTGTCACCGACCTGATGGTGCGCCCGGGCCTGATCAACCTCGACTTCGCCGACGTGCGCGCGGTGATGGACGAGATGGGCAAGGCGATGATGGGCACCGGCGAAGCCTCGGGCGAGAACCGCGCCGTGCAGGCCGCCGAGAAGGCCATCGCCAACCCGCTGCTGGACGAGATCAGCCTGAACGGCGCCCGGGGCGTGCTGATCAACATCACCGGCGGCTACGACCTGACCCTGTTCGAGATGGACGAGGCGGCCGAAAAGATCCGCGAGAAAGTCGATGCCGATGCGAACATCATCGTCGGCTCGACCATGGACCCGTCGATGGAAGGCACGATCCGCGTTTCGGTCGTGGCGACCGGCATCGACGCCTCGGCGGCCGAGATCCCGGCGCCGCGCCGCGGCATGAAAGAGCCGCTGACCCAGAACCCGCCCGTCACCCAGAAAGCGGTCGAGGACGATCTGCCGGTGCCGCCGCGTCGCGTGGCCCCGGCCGCCGAGACCGCCCCGCAGCCGGTCGCCGCGCCCCAGCCCATGGCCGCGCCGCGCGTGCAGCCCTCGGCCCCCGCCGCGCGCTACGAGGAAGAGGACATGCCGCGTCCGGCCTACCAGCCCGACCCGCGCCAGCCTTCCGCTCCGGGCCGCGATCCGCTGAACGGCGATGCCGGCGGCTTTGTCGCGCCCAGCCGCGCGCAGCAGGCTCCGGCCGGCACGCCTTCGGACGCGGTGATGCAGCGCCTTGCCGCCGCCGTGCAGAAGGCGCCCGAGCGGCAGGCCGCCGCCCAGGGCCGCGCGGCCCAGCCGCAGCAGCAGCAGGCCGCCGCCGATCCGGCACGCCCGCATGGCCGCATGGGCGGTCTCAGCCGCATGCTCGAGCGCATCTCCGGTCATGGCGAGCAGGCCGAGAAGCCCGCGCCCTCGACCATCGCCGAACGGGTGAGCGAGCGCGTCGCGGCCCGCAACCGCACGGGCTTCGATGCCGGTTTCGACGATCTGGCCAGCCCGGACCGGGCCGGCGACAATGTCGAAATCCCCGCCTTCCTGCGCCGCCAGGCGAATTGAGGCGTTCACATTATTTCAGCCCGAAATCGGAAAGGACCGCCCCAGGCGGTCCTTTTTTCCTTATGAAATCATTGACCTGCGTGCCGTGCCCCCGGGGTCGGTGCCGCGCTGCGGCGATTGTTTCACCCCGTCACAAAACGTTAATTGAGCAACCGGCGCCGCATGCCTAACTGAAGTTCACCCGGCGGGAATCCCCCGCTGCGGATAACGATAGTCACCAGATTCGGCAGGCAAGACCATGCAAACCACCATCGCTCAGAAAGCCCAGTTCCGCGGCGTCGGGCTGCATTCGGGTGCGGCCGTGCGTCTGACGATTCTGCCGGCTCCGGCCGATCACGGCATCGTCTTCCTGCGCACCGATCTGGGCCGCGCCCGGATTCCGGCGCGCTGGGACCATGTCACCCCCTCGCAGCTCTGCACGCTTCTGGACAACGGCCTGGGCGCGACCGTCTCGACGGTCGAGCATGTGATGGCGGCGCTGTCGGGCACCGGCATCAACAATGCCGTGGTCGAGGTGAACGGGCCGGAAGTGCCGATCCTGGACGGCTCCTCGGCGCCCTTCGTGCAGGGCATCCTCGAGGCCGGGTTGCGCCAGCAGCCCGATGCGCCCCTGCGCGCCATCCGCGTGCTGCGCGAAGTCGAGGTGCAGCAGGGCGAGGCCTTCGCCCGCCTGTCGCCCGCCGACCGCCTGGAGATCCATTTCGACATCGACTTCGCGGATGCGGCGATCGGCCATCAGGAAAAGCGCCTCGACATGGCCAATGGCAGCTTCGTGCACGAGTTGATGGACAGCCGCACCTTCTGCCGCCAGGCCGATGTGGTGAAGATGCAGCAGAACGGCCTGGCGCTTGGCGGCACCTATCTGAACGCCGTGGTCATCGACGGCGACAAGGTGCTGTCGCCCGGCGGGCTGCGCCACCGCGACGAGGCGGTGCGCCACAAGATGCTGGACGCGGTGGGCGACCTGGCGCTGGCCGGGGCGCCGCTGCTGGCGCGCTATACCGGCCACCGCGCCGGCCACGCCATGACCAACCGGCTGTTGCGGGCGCTGTTCGCCCAACCCGAGGCTTGGGAATGGGTGACGCTGACCCCGGCGATGGAAAGCCGCCTGCCTGGCGCCGGGGTGCTGGCGGCGGCCGCGCATCTTGTTCCCCATACCCGGCAACTGGCCGTCGCCTGACGGTGACGGCCGCCTTGCCGATTTGCGGTTTTGGCATTTTGCGCAGGCAGATTTTCTGTGCTAGGACGACCGGGCCGCGTGGGCCTTCCGCTCGTGCGGCGGCATGAATTTCTGACGGGCAGGGTGGAATGACAGGCATCAGATCGGGTTCCTTGGTCGCGGCTGTGCTGTCGGTCGGCCTTCTGGCAGGATGCGGCGGCGGGGCGGGCAATCAGCCCGAATCATTCGAGAATTTCACCGCCGAACAGATCTACAAGCGCGGCGAATACGAGCTCGAGAATTCGCGCAAGCCCAAGGACGCGGTGAAGTATTTCTCCGAGGTCGAGCGGCTTTATCCCTATTCCGATTGGGCCAAGCGGGCGCTGATCATGCAGGCCTATTCCTATCATCGCGCCCGCGACTACGAAGAGGCGCGGGGCGCCGCGCAGCGCTTCATCGACACCTATCCGGGTGACGAGGATGCGGCCTATGCGAAATACCTGCTGGCGCTGTCCTATTACGACCAGATCGACGAGGTCGGCCGCGATCAGGGCCTGACCTTCCAGGCCCTGCAGGCGCTGCGCGAGGTGATCGAGCAGTATCCCGATACGGAATATGCCCGCTCGGCGATCCTGAAATTCGACCTGGCCTTCGACCATCTGGCGGCGAAAGAGATGGAGATCGGCCGCTACTACCTCAAGCGCGGCCATTACCCCGCGGCCATCAACCGCTTCCGCGTCGTGGTCGAGGAATATCAGACCACCACCCACACGCCCGAGGCGCTGATGCGGCTGGTCGAGGCCTATCTGGCGCTTGGCCTGAACGATCAGGCGCAGACGGCGGGCGCGATCCTGGGCCACAACTTCCAGTCCTCGCCCTTCTACGAGGATGCCTATGCGCAATTGCGCGGCCATGGCCTGAAGCCCGAGGCGCGCGGCGACAGCTGGCTGACGCGGGTCTACCGTCAGGTCATCCAGGGCAAATGGCTGTGAGGCGGCGCTGAAGCGCGCCCTGCAGGTGGGGTCATGCTGCGTTCCCTAGACATCCGCGACATGCTGCTGATCGACCGGCTGGAGCTGGAGTTCCAGCCGGGCCTGAACGTGCTGACTGGCGAGACGGGGGCGGGGAAATCGATTCTGCTCGACTGCCTTGGCTTCGTGCTGGGCTGGCGTGGCCGTGCCGATCTGGTGCGGGCCGGCGCCGGCCAGGGCGAGGTGACGGCGGTCTTCGACCTGCCGCCCGGCCATCCTGCCCGCACCCTGCTGGACGAGGCCGGTTTTCCGGTTTCGGACGAGCTGATCATCCGTCGCGTCAATGCCGGCGACGGCCGCAAGACCGGCTGGATCAACGACCGCCGCGCCTCGGGCGAGGCGCTGCGGACGCTTTCGGAATTGCTGGTCGAGCTGCATGGCCAGCATGACGACCGCGGGCTGCTGAATCCGCGCGGCCACCGGCTGCTGCTCGACGCCTTCGCCGGGGTGGATCTGGGGCCGACCCGTGCCGCCTGGGCCGCCCGGCGCGAGGCGCGCGCCGCGCAGGCCGCGGCCGAGGCGGCGCTGGCAGCGGCCAAGGGCGAGGAGGAATTCCTGCGCCATGCCGTGGCCGAACTGGACAAGCTCGACCCGCAGCCCGGCGAGGAAGCCGAACTCGACACCCGCCGCCGCGCCATGCAAGGCGCCGAGCGCATCCGCGCGGACGTGGCGCGGGCCGCGCAGGCCTTGGGGGCGGAGGGCGCCGAGGGCGCGATGCTCGATGCCGTGCGCTGGCTCGACGGCGCTGCCGAACGGGCGGAAGGCCGGCTGGAAGCCCCGGCTGCGGCGCTGCAGCGGGCGTTGATCGAGCTGGGCGAGGCGGTTTCGGGCGTCGAGGCGGCGCTGGAGGCGATGGATTTCGACCCGCGCGACCTGGAGGCGGCCGAGGAGCGGCTGTTCGCTTTGCGTGCGCTGGCGCGCAAGCATGACGTGCTGGCCGACGATCTCGCGGGGCTGGCCGATGAGTTGCGGCTGCGGCTGTCCCGAATCGATGCGGGCGAAGGAAACCTGGCGCGGCTGCGCGAGGCCGTGGCGGCGGCCGATGCTGCCTATGACGCCGCGGCAGCGGCCCTGTCGGACCGGCGCGTCACGGCCGCCCAGCGGCTTGATGCCGCGATGGCGGCCGAACTCGCGCCGCTGAAGATGGAGCGCGCGGTGTTCGAGACCCGGCTCTCCGGGGCCGATCCCGGCCCGGAGGGCTGCGACGGCGTGGCTTTCACCGTCGCCACCAATCCGGGCGCGCCGGCGGGGCCCTTGGACCGCATCGCCTCGGGTGGCGAGCTGTCGCGCTTCCTGCTGGCGCTGAAGGTTTGCCTGGCACGCGGCAACGACGCGCTGGTGCTGATCTTCGACGAGATCGACCGTGGCGTCGGCGGCGCCACCGCCGATGCGGTCGGCCGGCGTCTGGCCCGGCTCGCCGAGGGGGCGCAGGTGCTGGTCGTCACCCACAGCCCGCAGGTCGCGGCGCTTGGCGGCCATCATTTCCGGGTGGCGAAATCGGTCGAGGGCGGCATGACCACGTCGCGCGTCGCCGCCCTGACTGCCAGCCAGCGCATCGAGGAAATCGCCCGCATGCTCTCGGGCGAGGAGATCACCCCCGCCGCCAAGGCGGCGGCGCGGGCGCTGCTGCAAGGCTAGTCCATGATCCGGTCCACCTGCCGGATAATGGACAGGATCTGTGCGTTTTCGGGATTATAGCGGATCAGCTTGCCGTCCACGATGCCATAAAGGCTGCCCGCGGGCGGCAGGCTCATGCCATAAAGCCCCGGCCGGGTGACCTGGTGCAGCCGCGCCTTGTCCAGCCGGTCGCCGACCCGCGGCGGGGCCGGCTGGCTGGCCGCCTGCGCTGCCGGTTCCGCAAGCGTGTCGACCGCCCGCCCCACCTGTTCGGCCAGCGCGACCGAGGTGAGGATGACGGCCATGCCGGCCGCGACGAACAGGTGCTGGCGATTGCGAAACATGGCTGTCAGCCTGGCACAGGGAACTTGATCGAAGGCTCAACGCCGCAAGCCCCCGATCGGCTCCCTCACAAGAACGAGAAATCAGCCCGGGCGATGCCGTTTCTCGAACCTTGGCAACATGGCGGAGAAATCGCGGCCCTTTCCGTCCTCGTCCTCGACGAAGCGGGCATAGAGCGCGGCGGCAAGCTCGCCCATCGGGGTGTCGGCATCGGCGGCCTCGGCGGCCTGCTGGCTGAGCCGCAGGTCTTTCAGCATCAGCTCGGCGGCAAAACCGGGCTTGTAGCCGTTGTCGGCCGGCGATTGCGGACCGACGCCCGGCGCCGGGCAATAGGCGTTCATCGACCAGCTGTAGCCCGAGGAAGTCGAGACCACGTCGAACATCTTTTGCCGGTCCAGCCCCAGCTTGTCGGCCAGCGCGAAGGCCTCGCAGGTGGCGATCATGGTCACGCCCAGGATCATGTTGTTGCAGATCTTCGCCGCCTGACCCGCGCCCGAGACGCCGCAATGCACCGCCTTCTGGCCCATGATGTCGAAAAGCGGCTTCACCGTGTCGAAGGCTTCGGCGCTGCCGCCGACCATGAAGGTCAGCGTGCCGGCGGTGGCGCCGCCGACCCCGCCCGAGACCGGCGCATCCAGCGCGCCCAGGCCCGCCGCCTGGGCCCGCGCCGCCGCCGCGCGGGCGCTTTCCACATCCACCGTCGAGCAGTCGCAGAATACCGCGCCCGGTTGCATGGCCGGGACGATCTCAGCCGCGACCGCGCGCAGGATGGCGCCGTTCGGCAGCATGGTGATGACGACCTCGGCGCCCGCGGCCGCCTCGGCGGCGCTGGCGGCCTTGCCGACGCCATCGGGCATCGGTGCGGTCAGGTCGAAGCCTGCGACCTCATGCCCGGCCTTGGCCAGATTGGCCGCCATCGGGCCGCCCATGTTGCCCAAGCCGATGAATCCGATCTTCATGTCCGGTCCTCCCATTCGATTTCGTCCTTGCCCAGCGGCGCCAGCATCGCCGCGACATGCGCGGGGCCGGCATCGGCTGCCCATTGCGGGTTGCGGTCCTTGTCGATGATCTGCGCCCGCACGCCTTCCAGGAAATCGCTCTCGGCCGTGGCGCGGGCGGTGAAGCGCAGCTCGCGCGCCAGACTGTCGCGCAGGCGGACGTCAGCGCGCGCCGCACGCACCAGCGCCAGCGTCGCCGCCATCGACAGGGGCGAGTTGCGGCGCAAGGGTTTCAGCGCCGCCTCGTCCCCCGCCGCCTCCAGCGCGGCCATGATCTCGGCGACGCTCGGACCGCCGAAGGCGGAAAGGTCGCGGCGCTCCAGCGGCGCCTCGGGGCGGGGGCGGCTTTCGATCGCCGCCACGTCGCCGGTCTCGGCCAGCCGCTCGATCAGCGCCGGCCATTCCGTCTCGGGGATGTAGGCGTCGGCAAAGCCGGCGAAGATCGCGTCGCCCGGCCCCATGCGCGCCCCGGTCAGGCCCAGATACTCGCCGACATGCCCCGGCGCATGGCCCAGCAGCCAGCTTCCGCCCACGTCCGGGATCAGGCCGATGCCGGTCTCGGGCATGGCGATCTGCGTGCTGTCGCCGACGATGCGGTGGCTGGCATGGCCACCGACGCCGACGCCGCCGCCCATGACGAAGCCCTGCATGAAGGCGACGATAGGCTTGGGATAGTCCTTGATCCGGGCGTTCATGCGGTATTCGTCGCGGAAGAAGTCGCGCCCGACCCGATGGTCGCCCTCCAGCCCGGCGCGATAGACCGCGGCGATGTCGCCGCCCGAGCAGAAGGCGCGCTCGCCCTCGGCGTCGATGACGACCAGCGCCACCTCGGGATCGTCCTGCCATTCGCGCAGCGCCGCGTCGATGGCCAGTGCCATGTCGTGGCTCAGCGCGTTCAGCGCCTGCGGCCGGTTGAAGGTCAGCCGCCCGGCGCGGCGGTCCTTGCGGATGATCATATCGGCCATTCAGTCACGCTCCGCCAGCAGGGCGCGGCCGACGATCAGCCGCATGATTTCATTGGTGCCTTCCAGGATCTGGTGCACGCGCAGGTCGCGCACGATCTTCTCGATCCCGTAATCGGCAAGATAGCCGTAACCGCCATGCAGTTGCAGGCACTGATTGGCGACCTCGAAGGCGCGGTCGGTGACGTGCAGCTTGGCCATGGCGCAGAACTTGGTGGCGTCGCGTTCGCCCCGGTCCAGCTTCCAGGCCGCCTGGCGCAGGAAGATGCGCGAGGATTGCAGCGCCGTCTCCATCTCGGCCAGGCGGAATTGCAGCGCCTGGAACTGGTCGAGGGTCTGGCCGAAGGCGCGCCGCTCGCCCATGTAGCGCAGGGTCGCGTCCAGCGCCGCCTGCGCGCCGCCAAGCGCCCCGGCCGAGATGTTCAGCCGCCCGCCGTCCAGCCCGGCCATGGCATAGGCGAAGCCGCGGCCCTCCTCGCCGATCAGGTTTTCCTCGGGGATGATGCAATCGTCGAACTGCACCTGCGCGGTCGGCTGCGCCTTCCAGCCCATCTTGTGTTCCAGCGCGCCGAAGCTGAGGCCGGGCGTGCCGGCCTCGACCACCATGGTCGAGATGCCACGCGGCCCGTCCTGGCCGGTGCGGACCATGACCAGATAGCAATCCGAATAGCTGCCGCCCGAAATGAAGGCCTTGGTGCCGTTCAGCTTCCAGCCGCCCTCGACCCGTTCGGCCCGGGTGCGCAGCGCCGCGGCATCCGAGCCCGAGCCCGGCTCGGTCAGGCAATAGGAAAACACCGTCTCCATGCTGCACAACCCGGGCAGCCAGCGCGCCTTGTTCTCGGCCGTGCCGAACTTGTCGATCATGCCGCCGCACATGTTGTGGATCGACAGGAACGAGCCGACCGAGGGGCAGGCCATGGCCAGCGCCTCGAAGACCAGCGTGGCGTCGAGCCGCGAAAGCCCGGTGCCGCCGTGCTCCTCGTCGACATAGACGCCGCCGAAACCAAGCTCGGCGGCCTTGTGCCACAGCGCGTGCGGGATGGTGCCCGCCTCTTCCCAGGCGCGGGCATGGGGTGCGATCTCCGCCGCCCCGAAATCCCGGGCCAGATCGAATATCGCCTGCTGCTCTTCGCTCAGCGCGAAATCCATGCTCACTCCCCCATGTCTTTCGTGATGATGTCTTGCCCGGTCATGGCCGGAAAATGTTGCGCGAGTTTTGCAGGCTCGCGCAGAAATGGGCAGGGGCGGCACCGCCCCCGCCCGAAAATGGCTTAGTCCATCGCCTTGAAGTTCAGCGCCACGCCGTCCTTGATGCCCGAGAACCAGCGGGCGGTGACGGTCTTGGTCTTGGTGTAGAAGCGGAAGGCGTCCGGGCCGTACTGGTTCAGGTCGCCGAAGGCCGACTTCTTCCAGCCGCCGAAGCTGTAATAGGACAGCGGCACCGGGATCGGGAAGTTGATGCCGACCATGCCCACGTTCACCCGGCTGGCGAAGTCGCGCGCCGTGTCGCCGTCGGCGGTATAGATCGCCGTGCCGTTGCCATAGTCGTTGTCCATGACCAGGTTCAGCGCATCTTCATAGCTCTGCGCCCGCACGGTGGACAGCACCGGGCCGAAGATCTCTTCCTTGTAGATCTCCATGTCGCGGGTCACGTTGTCGAACAGCGACGGGCCGCAGAAGAAGCCGTTCTCATAGCCCTGGATCTGCAGCCCGCGGCCGTCCACGACCAGCTTGGCGCCCTGTTCCACGCCGGACTCGATCAGCCGGCCGATGCGCTCCTGCGCGGCCTTGGTGATGACCGGGCCGAAATCCACGTCCTCGCCGGCGGTATAGGGGCCGACCTTCAGCTTTTCGATCTTGGGGATCAGCCGTTCGATCAGCGCGTCGGCGGTCTTGTCGCCGACCGGCACCGCGACCGAGATCGCCATGCAACGTTCGCCCGCCGCGCCGAAGCCGGCGCCGACCAGCGCGTCCGCCGCCTTGTCCAGATCGGCGTCGGGCATGATCAGCATGTGGTTCTTGGCGCCGCCGAAGCATTGCGCGCGCTTGCCGTTGGCGGCGGCGCGGCCATAGATGTATTGCGCGATCGGGGTCGAGCCCACGAAGCCCACCGCCTGCACGGTCGGATGGTCGAGAATCGCGTCCACGATCTCCTTGTCGCCGTTGACGACCTGCAGCACGCCGTCGGGCAGCCCGGCCTCTTGCGCGAGCTTCGCCAGCATGATCGAGGTCGAGGGCACGCGCTCGGACGGCTTCAGGATCATCGCGTTGCCCGAAGCCAGCGCCGGGCCCATCTTCCACAGCGGGATCATCGCCGGGAAGTTGAAGGGCGTGATGCCCGCGACCACGCCCAGCGGCTGGCGCATCGAGTAAAGGTCGATGCCCGGCCCGCCATTGTCGGTGAACTCGCCCTTGAGCATGGCGGGCGCGCCCATGCAGACCTCGATCACCTCAAGGCCGCGCTGCACGTCGCCGCGCGCGTCGGGCAGGGTCTTGCCGTGTTCGCGCGCGACCAGCTCGGCCAGCGCGTCCATGTTGTCCTGGATCAGCTGGCCGAATTTCATCATCACCCGGGCGCGGCGCTGCGGGTTGGTGGCGGCCCAGGCGACCTGCGCCGTCTCGGCGCTTTTCACCGCGGCGTCCAGCTCGGCCGGGGTGGCCAGCGGCACCTTGGCGATCACCTCGCCCGTGGCCGGGTTCATGACATCGCTGAAGCGGCCCGAGGTGCCCTTGACCTCTTTGCCGTCGATCCAGTGGCTCAGTTCTTCCATGGGTGCCTCCCGAGGGTTTCGCATCTTCGGGCGGATCATAGACTTGCAGCATTGCCGGAAAAAGAGGAAGTCTGGCAAAAGCGTTTTGCATTTCTGCAAAGGTTGGGAATGGACTGGGACGATCTGCGCATCTTTCTGGCCGTGGCGCGCGCCGACAGCCTGTCGGGGGCGGGGCGGCGGCTGGGCATCGACGCCTCGACCGTGGGCCGGCGGGTGGCGCGGCTGGAAAGCGCGCTGGGGGCCAAGCTGTTCCTGAAGACGCCGCAGGGCTATGCGCTGGCCCCCGAGGGCGAGCGCCTGCTGCCCCATGCCGAGACCGTCGAGGCGGCGCTGAGCGGCGCCGAGGAGGCGTTGAGCGGGCCCGGCGACCTGACCGGGCAGCTGCGCATCGGCGCCCCGGACGGTTGCGCGAACTACCTGCTGCCGCAGCTATGCGCGCGTCTCTCGGAAGCGCATCCGCGGCTGGAGATCCAGATCATCGCCCTGCCGCGGGTTTTCAACCTGTCCAAGCGCGAAGCCGACATGGCCATCGCCGTCTCGCAGCCGCAGGCCGGCCGGCTGGTGGTGCAGCGGCTGACCGACTACCAGTTGCACCTGGCCGCGCATGAGGATTATCTGCGCGCCCATCCGCCGCTCCGCCGGCGCGAGGATCTGCGCGGCCATCGCATGATCGGCTATGTCGCCGACATGATCTTCGACCGCGAGTTGGACTACCTGACCGAGACCGGGGCGGAATGGGCGCAGCTGACCTCGAACTCGGTCTCGGTGCAGATGCAGGCGATCCGGGCCGGGGCGGGGCTGGGCATCGTGCATGACTTCGCGATTCCCTTCTGTCCGGGGGTGCGGCGGGTGTTGACCGACCAGATCTCGCTGACCCGCAGTTTCTGGCTGATCCGCCATGCCGACGACCGCCGCTCGCAGCGGATGAACCGGCTGGCGGATGCGCTGGCGCAGGGCATCCGGGCCGAAGTGGCGCGGCTGCAGGCGCTGGTCATACCTTGATCGCTGCACTGCAACAGCGGACTTGACGCAAGCGCGGGTTGAGGTGACGCTGTGCGTCAGAGGCAGCCTTCGCCCGCCCGACCCGAGGAGGAACAAATGCTCGTCAACCAGATCCTGTCGATGAAAGCCAGCGGCGAAATCTTCACCGTCGCCCCGGATGCCAGCGTGGCCGATGCCGCCAAGCTGCTTTCGGACAAGCGCATCGGTGCGATCGTGGTGTCCGAGAATGGCAGGATCCCGCTGGGCATCCTGTCCGAGCGCGACATCGTGCGCGAACTGGGCAAGCGCGGCGCCTCGGTCCTGGACCTGCCGATCTCGGAGTTGATGACCCGCAAGCTGATGACCTGCACCACGGGCGAGGACGCGCTGGCGATCCTGGACCGCATGACGCAGGGCCGGTTCCGCCATATGCCGGTGGTGAACGAGCAGGGCGAGATGGTGGGCCTGGTCTCGATCGGCGACACGGTTTCGGCCCGGCTCAAGGAACTCGCCGCCGAGAAAGAGGCGCTGACCGGCATGATCATGGGGAACTGAGACCCGGCGCCCGCCCGCCGCGCGGATCGGCAGGCAGGCGCATGGCCTTGCATTTCCTTGCCGAACTTTGTTTGACTGCAGGAATTCGGCGAGGAGACCCACCCATCATGCGCATCGGGCTTTACCCAGGCACCTTCGATCCCATCACGCTGGGCCATCTCGACATTATCCAGCGGGCGCTGGAACTGGTGGACCGGCTGGTGATCGGCGTCGCCATCAACCGCGACAAGGGTCCGCTTTTCGCGCTCGAGGACCGCGTCGCCATGGTGCGCGAGGAATGCGACCGCATCGTCGCGGCCCGCACCAGCGGCGAGATTGTCGTCCACCCGTTCGAGAACCTGCTGATCGACTGCGCCCGCGACGTCGGGGCCACGGTGATCGTGCGCGGCCTGCGGGCGGTGGCGGATTTCGAATACGAATTCCAGATGGTCGGCATGAACCGGGCGCTGGATTCCAGCATCGAGACGGTGTTCCTGATGGCCGATGCGCGGCGCCAGGCCATCGCCTCGAAACTGGTCAAGGAGATCGCGCGGCTGGGCGGCGACGTGTCGAAATTCGTCTCGCCCGCGGTCAAGGACGCGCTGATCGACCGTTTCGCGCGCTGAGGCTTTTTCTTTACCATCGGCCTGCTAACCTCGCCCCGTTGACGGAGGAGCAGATGGCAGTGACCGATTCGGACCCGAAGCCCATTCCCACGCCGATCCCCGAGCCCGAGCGACGGCCGCTGCCCGATCCCATGCCAGACCCCGGGCCGGACGAGATTCCCTTGCCCGAGCTGATCGGCTTCGACGCCATCCCGGCGGTTCTGGCGGCGGGATGGCGGGATTTCCGCCGGGCGCCGGCCTTTGGCCTGCTGTTCGCGGCCTTCTATGTCGCGGGTGGGCTGGTGCTGACCGCGGTGGCCACGGCGGCGGGGCAGGAATGGTGGCTGATGCCCTTCATCGTCGGCTTCCCGCTGATCGCACCCTTCGCCGCCGTCGGGCTTTACGAGGTCAGCCGGCGCATCGAATCCGACCGGCCGCTGATCTGGCGCGAGGTGCTGGCGGTGGTGGTGGCGCAGAAGGACCGGCAGGTGCCCTCGATGGCCATGGTCATCCTGTTGATGTTCATGTTCTGGGTTTTCGTCGCCCATACCACCTTCGCGCTGTTCATGGGCGTCTCGGCGCTGACCAACATCACCTCCTCGGCCGAGATGCTGCTGCAGGGCCGCGGTCTGGTCATGCTGCTGACCGGCACGGTGGTCGGCGCGGGTTTCGCGGCCGTGCTGTTCTCGATCACCGTGGTCGGGTTGCCGCTGATCCTGGACCGCGAGGTCGACCTGGTGTCGGCCATCATCGCCAGCTTTCAGGCGGTGGGGGCCAACCTGACGGTGATGCTGGCCTGGGCGCTGGTCATCGCCGGGATGCTGTTCGCCGGCATCCTGCCGCTGTTCCTGGGGCTGTTCATCGTGCTGCCGGTGCTGGGCCATGCCAGCTGGCACATGTATCGCCGGATGATGCCGGATCCGGAACCGGCATGAAACAAGGGCGGCCCGGCGGCCGCCCGTTCTGCCGGCTTATCCTTGGCTCACTCGGCGTCGCGTGCGACGGGCGGGGCCAGTTTCGGCGTCACGCCATTGGCCAGCGGATCCTCCTGGCGCTGCACCGAACCCTCGAAATGCGCGCCGGATTCAATGGCGATGGTCTTGTGGATGATGTCGCCCTCGACGCGGGCAGTTGCGGTCAGGCGCACCTTCAGGCCGCGCACGCGGCCGACGACGCGGCCGTTCACCACGACCTCTTCGGCGACGATCTCGCCGCGGATGGTGGCGCTTTCGCCGACGATGAGCTGATGGGCGCGGATGTCGCCCTCGACGGTGCCTTCGACCTGGACGTCGCCCTGGGTCTGGATGTTGCCGGTGACGGTCAGGTCCGAGGACAGCACCGAAGGCGTGGTGCGCGTGCGCGCCGCGGGAGTCGAGGCGGGAAGGTCGTAACTCGTGTCAAGGCTGCGCGCGGGCTCGGGCTCGGGGGTCGGCTGGGTGCGGGGGCCGGGTTCGGTCACACGGGTTTTAGAAAACATTCTGGGCTGCCTTGATGAAGCTCATGGGATTCACGGCACGGCCGTTCACGCGAACCTCGTAGTGAAGATGCGAGCCGGTCGATCTGCCGGTATTGCCCATATCACCGATCCGGCTGCCGCGCGATATCTTTTGGCCGGCCTTCACGCGAATCTTGGACAGGTGGCCATAGCGGGTCTCGGTGCCCAGCTCATGCTGGATCTTGATCAGGTTGCCATAGCCGCGCTGCCAGCCGGCGAAGATCACCTTGCCCTCGGCCGTGGCGTAGACCGGCGTGCCGACCGGCGCCGCCATGTCAATGCCCTCGTGCGCGCGTCCCCAGCGCCGGCCAAAGGGCGAGGTATAGCGGAAGGCCGACTGCACCGGCATGGCCAGCGGCATCTTCTCGACAGCGATGCGATAGCTGTTCATCTGGTCCAGGGTGATCAGGATCTCGTTGGCCTTCGCCTCGCCCTGGCTGATCTCGGCATTGCCGCTGGAGGAATAGCCGACCGGGTTCAGCGGCCCGCCCTGGCCGGAATAGCCGCGGCGCACGGTCTGCAGGATGTCGTCGGGATTCATGCCGACGCTGCGGAACATGTCGTCCAGCGGTTTGACCGAAACCGTGACCGCGTCCTCGAGCTGGGTCAGGATTTCGTCGTTGCGGGCGACGATCTGGTCGCGTTCCAGGGTGACGGCCTCGGCCAGGCGGCGGGCATCCTCGGCCTGCTGCACGGCATCGGCGCGGTCGGTGGCTGCCTGCTTCAGCTCGCCCGACAGGATGTCCAGTGCCGCCTGCAGCTCGGTGGTGCGCGCCGCCGGCAGGCCGCCGGGGTGATCCGCATCGTCCCGGGCCTGGTGCTGGGCGGTGACCGCTTCTTGCAGGCTGGCCTGCACGGCGCCCAGCCCGGTTTCCAGCTCGCGCCGCAAGGCCTCGGATTCCAGCAATTGGGACTGCATGCGCGAAACCTGGTCCAGCGCCACCGCGAAGCGGTTCTGCGCCGCCACCGCTTCGGCGGCGCGGCTGTCGCGCTCGGCCGAAAGATCCGTCAGGCGGGCCTCGAAAGCGTCCTGCGAGCGGCGGGCCTGATCGCGCGACGACCCGGCGCTGATCGCGTCGATCGCCAGGATCGAGCTGGCGATGATGCTCCAGCCAAAGACCAGCGCGATGCCGCCCAGGGCGATCAGCTGGGTGACCGGACGCAACCGCAGGAAGCGGGTGGTCTTGTCCGACTTCAGGAAGAGGCGCTGCTCTGGCAGCCAGCGCTCGAGCACCGAATTCAGGCTATGGGTGATGCGCAATGTCCCGGGTCCATCTTGTTTTTGTCGGACCAGCCGAGCAGGGCGGTCGTGACGCTGCGCATGGATAAATCCGACCTGTGCTCAAAGCGCAACATTGCTGAAATATATGCGGGGTGGGTGGGCGGATTGATGCCGACGCCTGCGATCCGGTCGGGTGGATCTTTGCCGGTGCTGTCAGAGCCGGGTTTCGTCAACCTGCGATTGTTATTCTAGGTAACAGGGCCAAGCCATGGGGTTCGCGGCAGAAACCGGCCGCCAAGCCGCATCGGCCCTGGCGCGGGCCGCACAGCTTGCGCCGTTTCTTGCCGGGCGCGGAAAACTGCCTTTCAAACGGGCAGAGCCGGATCCGGCCCCGATTTCCCACCCGGCAGGGTGTGGCGAATCCGTCGCGCCCCCGGAACCTAACCGCAGCGGCGGCGTTTGCGACCGCTTTCAGGCGATCTCATAAGGCAGCGGCCCCGGCCGGTCGGCAGGAATACGGATGTGCCGGTCCACCGGCGGCACCGAGCGCTGATGGCAGTTCGGCCGCGGACAGATCCGGCACGAGACGCCGATCGGCTCGAACAGCTGCGGATTGCCCAGGTCCAGCCCGTCGGCATAGACCAGATCGCGGGCATGGCTGACCTCGCAGCCCAGCCCGATGGCGAAGCGCCGCACCGGCGCGCCGAAGGCGCCCGCAGGTTTGGACACGTCCCGCGCCAGCAGCAGGTAGCGTTTGCCGTCCGGCGTCTCGGCCAACTGGCGCAGGAAGCGGCCCGGCGTCTCGAAGGCCTGGTGCACGTTCCAAAGCGGGCAGGCGCCGCCGAAGCGGGCGAATTGCATGCGCGTGGCCGAATGGCGCTTGGTAATTGTGCCGGCCTGGTCGACACGGACGAAAAAGAACGGCACCCCACGGTCGCCGCCGCGCTGCATGGTGGACAACCGATGCGCCACCTGCTCCAGCGAGGCGCCGAACAGATGCGCCAGCCGCTCCAGGTCGTGCCGCTCGACCCGCGCGGCTTCGAGGAAGCGGGCATAGGGCATCATCGCCGCGCCGGCGAAATAGTTCGCCAGCCCCAGCCGGGCGATGTCGCGGGCCGAGGCGCTGCGGAACCGTGCCAGCTCCAGCGTCGCCTCCAGCAGGTCGCCGCGGCTTTCCAGCGCCAGCAGGTGCAGCAGCTGGAACGCCTGGGTCGCAGTCTCGGCCGCCCCGTTCAGGGTGATGCGCTTGTCCTCGCGCAGGTAGACCGCGCCGCTGCCCAACTCGGCCTGCGTCACCTCGATGCCGCGCTCGGCCAGGCCGGCGATGGCGCGCTCCAGCGGTCGCAGGTTGGGGCGCGAACGGGCGAAATGTTCGGCCGCGCGGTCCACCGCGTCGATGTAGTTGTCGCAGTAATGGAAGAAGTCGCGCACCTCCTCCCAGGGCGAGGGGGTGGCATTCTGGGCACCGGCGCCAAGCGCCTCGTCCAGCGCGGCCAGCCGCTCCTGCCCCTCGCGATGGGCGCGGTAGAGATCGAGGAAGGCGCGGGCCAGCGCCGGCGCGTTGGTCGCCGCCAGCCGCAGGTCGGCGCGCGGCGGCGGGCTGTCGAACAGCGGATCGGCCAGCGCCTCGGCCATGTCCATGACCATGCGCTCGGCATCGCCCACCGCCATGGCGCCCAGATCGACCGAGAATTCCGAGGCGAGCTTCAGCAGCACCCCGGCCGAGACCGGGCGGTGGTTGTTCTCCATCTGCGACAGATAGGGCAGCGAGACGCCCAGCCGGTCGGCAAAGGTGCGCTGCGTCAGCCCGGCGCGCGAGCGTGTCTCGCGCAAGGCGACGCCGGCATAGATCTTTTGGGTGGCCATTGGACCTCCTGCTTTTGCAAAGACAGGGATATGCTTTGCAAAGGCCCTCGGGCAAGGGGCTTCAACCGCGGCGGATCAGCTGCCGCTCGCGGATCATCACCCAGAGGATGAACAGGATCGAGGCGACGGCCGAGGCGGCCATGATGACCAACAGCGGCACTGCGCCGCTGTCGTCATGCAGCAGTGCCCCGGCCAGAGCCGCCAGCCCCGCGCCGCCCGCTACCGCCATGGCGCCGCCCAGGCCGCTGGCGGTGCCGGCCAGTTCCGGCCGCACGCTCATCATGCCGGCATTGGCATTGGGCAGCAGCATGCCGTTGCCCAGGCCCATGAAGCCGACCGCGCCGAAGAACACCAGGGGCGTCAGCCCGCCGGCCAGATCGACCAGCAATGCCGCCAGCAGGAAGGCCGAACAGATCACCGCCCCCGCCAGGATCATCCGATTCATGCCGATCCGGGTCGAAAACCGGGCCGAGATGAAATTTCCCAGCGCATAGCCGATCGAGGGACCGGCGAACCAGTAGCCGACCTCGGCCGGCGTCAGGTGCAGCACCACCTGCCCGACGAAGGGCGCGCCGCCCAGATAGGCATAGAACGACCCCGCGCTCAGCGTCGCGGCCAGCGCATAGCCCCAGAAGCGTTGCGAGCGCGCCAGAACCGGATAGGTCGCGACCTGCTGGCGCAGCGGCACGCCGCCGCCGCGCGCCGTCTCGTCAAGATCCCAGGCGCACAGCGCCATTACGCCCAGCCCGGCCAGGCCCATGGCAACGAAGCTGGCCTGCCAGCCCAGCGTCTCGTCCAGCACGCCGCCCAGCGTCGGCGCGATCATCGGCACCAGCGACATGCCCATGGTGACATAGCCGATCATGCTGGCTGCCTGATCGGCCGGGACGATGTCGCGCACCACGGCGCGGCTGATGACGAAGCCGGTCGTCACCACCGCCTGCAGCAGCCGGAACGCCATGAACCAGCCGGCATTGGGCGCCAGCAAGGTGCCCAGCGTCGCCAGCAGGAAGATCGCGAAGGAGCCAAGCACCACCGGCCGGCGCCCGAAACGGTCGCTGATCGGGCCGCAAAGCAGTTGCAGCACCGCGCTGACCGCCAGGAAGGCCGAGACCGACAGCTGCATGAAGCCGTATTCGACGCCGAAATCCCGCGCCATCGCGGGCAGCGAGGGCAGGAAGATGTTCATGGACAGCGCGCCCGTGGCCGAGATCGAAACCAGGGTGATCAGGCTGGGCCGGCGCGGGGCGGAGGAGAGGGCGGTCATGCCGCCTAGATTGCCCGAGCGGCAGGCGAAGGCAACCGCCTGTTTGCGCGATGAAGTCTCGCCTCAATGCGCCGCCGCGCCGAACCGGTGAAAGATCAGGAAGGCGCCGAAGCAGATGAAGGCGAAGCCGAGGCCGATATTCCATGTCAGCCGCTCGCCCAGCCAGAGCCAGGAGAACAGCACGAAGATCGACAGGCTGATCACCTCCTGAATGGTCTTGAGCTGGGCGGCGCTGAAATGGCCATAGCCGAAACGGTTCGCCGGCACCTGCAGCAGGTATTCGAAGAAGGCGATGCCCCAGCTGACCAGGATCACGACGAGAAGCGGCGCGGCCTTGAACTTCAGGTGCCCATACCAGGCGACGGTCATGAACAGGTTCGACAGGATCAGCAGGCCGACGGTGACAACCGGCACCGGCAGGTTCATTCGGAGCGGTCCCAGTTGCGATGCTTCTCGAGATTGCCGAAACGGGTGAAGCGGCCCTCGAAGGACAGCTCGACCGTGCCGATGGGGCCGTGGCGCTGCTTGCCGATGATGATCTCGGCCTTGCCGTGGCAGGACTCCATGATCTGCTGCCAGGCCGCCATCTTGTCCAGGTCGTGGTCGGCGGGCTTTTCGCGCTCGCGGTAATATTCCTCGCGGAAGACGAACATCACGATATCGGCGTCCTGTTCGATCGAGCCGGATTCGCGCAGATCGGACAGCTGCGGGCGCTTGTCCTCGCGGCTCTCGACCTGGCGCGACAGCTGCGACAGGGCGATGACGGGAATGTCCAGTTCCTTGGCGACGGCCTTGAGGCCCTGGGTGATCTCGCTGACCTCGTTCACCCGGCTGTCCTTGGCCGAGGCGGCGCGCAGCAGCTGCAGGTAGTCGACGATCAGCAGGTCAAGGCCCATGGTGCGCTTGAGCTTGCGCGCCCGCGCCGCCAGCTGGTTGATCGGCAAGGCCGGGGTGTCGTCGATATAGAGCGGACAGTTCTGCAGGTCATGCGCGGCCTTCACGAAGCGGCGGAACTCGTCCTCGGTCATGTCGCCGCGGCGGATCGATTCGCTGGGCACCTCGGCCGCCTCGGAGAGGATGCGCGCGGCCAGCTGTTCGGCCGACATCTCCAGGCTGAAGAAGCCGACGACGCCGCCCGCCACCGTGCCATGCGTGCCGTCGGGCAATTCGCCCAGCCGATGCACCTTGGCGACGTTGAAGGCGATGTTGGTCGCCAGCGAGGTCTTGCCCATCGACGGCCGCCCCGCCAGGATGATCAGGTCCGAGCGGTTCAGCCCGCCCATCTTGCCGTCGAGATCGACCAGCCCGGTCGAGACGCCGGAAAGGCCGCCGCCGCGGCTGAAGGCGGCATTGGCGGCGTTCAGCGCCCCGGTGACGGCGGCCAGGAAGCTCTGGAAGCCGCGCTCGGCCACGCCCTGTTCGCCGAGCTTGTAGAGCACCTGCTCGGCCTCCTTGATCTGCTCCTCGGCGGAATCGCTGACCGAGACGGTCGAGGCGCGCGAGGCGATGTCCTGCCCTAGCCCGATCAGTTCGCGCCGCAGGGCGAATTCGCGGATCATCTGCGCGTAATCGCGCGCGGCGTGGGACGAAATCGCCGCGCCGGCCAGCCGGGCCAGATAGGCCGGGCCGCCCAGTTCCTTCAGGCCGGCGTCATGCTCCATGAAGGCCTTGACCGTCACCGGGCTGGCCAGCGCGTTCCGGCCAATGCGTTCGGCGCAGATCTCGTAGATGCGGCGATGGACCGGGTCGTAGAAATGCCCGGCCTTGATGATGCGCGAAACGTGGTCATAGACCTCGTTATTGGTCAGGAGCGCGCCCAGCAGCTGCTGTTCGGCCTCGATCGAGAACGGCACCGCCTGTCCGGCGACGGCCTCGGCGATCTCGCCGGGTTTCCTGACTTCGACGGCGCGCAACTCGCTCATCCCCTTGTCTCCGACCTTCGACTCGGCTGGGGGCCGTTATCCACCTTATGCGCCCCGGGGTCCATCGGGATATGCTGTGGATAAGCTGTGGGCAGAATGCCGCGCCTGCATTGGTGGCAAGGGCGGCAGGGGTATTTGGGCAACAGAGAAGGACGCGCGGTTCTCCGCCTTCTTCGTTGCCCAAAAACCCTGCGGCCGGGCGGCCGGGCGAGGCGCCCGCAGGCCGGGGCCGGGTCAGGGATGCGCCGCCTGCCAGGCGCGCGGATCGGTCAGGAAGCTCTCGACCTCGGAAAGCGTCGCCTCGTCGTAGAAGCCCTGGGCCTTGGCCTCGGCCAGCACGTCCCACCAGGTGCAAAGATGATGCAGCCGCACGCCATGGTCGGCCAGGCGCTGCGTGGTTTCCGGGAAGATGCCGTAATAGAAGATCACCGCGGTATGGCCGCAGGTCGCGCCGGTCTCGCGGATCGCGTCGACGAAGCTCAGCTTCGAGCCGCCGTCGGTGGTCAGGTCCTCGACCAGCAGCACGCGCTGGCCCTCGGTCATCGCGCCTTCGATACGGGCATTGCGGCCATAGCCCTTGGGCTTCTTGCGCACATAGGTCATCGGCAGTTCCAGCCGTTCGGCGACCAGCGCCGCGAAGGGGATGCCCGCCGTTTCGCCGCCGGCAATATTGTCGAAGGCGTCAAAGCCCGCGTCGCGCAGCACGGTGGCCGACAGGAAATCCATCAGCGTCGAGCGGATGCGCGGATAGGAGATCAGCTTGCGGCAGTCGATATAGGTCGGCCCCTTGAGGCCCGACGCATAGGTATAGGGCTCGGCCGCGTTGAAATGCACCGCCTTGATCTCCAGCAGCATGCGGGCGGTCAGGCGGGCGATTTCCTCGCGCGGGGGGAAGGGCAGGGTCATGCGGGATCCTCGACATGCCAGTAAAGCGGAAAGCCGGGATCGAAGACGGTGACGGTCTCGTCGCCGGCGGGAATATGGGTCGGGTAGGCGGCGGGCGTGTCGCGTTTCACCAGCCGGATGCGGTCCGGGTTCGGCTCCATGCGGTAGAAGCCGGCGCCGTTCAGCGCGGTGAAGGCCTCGAGCCGGTCGAGCGCGCCCTCCTCCTCGAAGACCTGCGCCAGGATCGACATGGTGTTCGGCGCGGTGAAGCAGCCGGCGCAGCCGCAGGCCGATTCCTTGGCGCGGTCCGGGTGCGGCGCCGAGTCGGTGCCGAGGAAGAAGCGCGCATCGCCCGAGGTTGCCGCCTTGCGCAGCGCCAGGCGATGGGTTTCGCGCTTGGCGACCGGCAGGCAATAGTAATGCGGCCGGATGCCGCCCGCCAGGATATGGTTGCGGTTGATGACCAGATGATGGGTGGTGATGGTCGCGCCGATGTCGGTGTTGGCCGCGACGTAATCCACCCCGTCCGCGGTGGTGATATGTTCCATCACCACGCGTAGGCCGGGTGTGGCGCGGCGGATCGGATCCAGGACGCGGTCGATGAACACCGCCTCGCGGTCGAAGATGTCCACCGCCGGATCGGTGACCTCGCCATGGAAGCACAGCGGGATGCCGGCCCCGGCCATGGCCTCGAATACCGGGCGAACCTTGTCGAAATCGCGCACGCCCGAGGCCGAATTGGTGGTCGCCCCGGCCGGGTAGAGCTTGACCGCCGAGATGATTCCCTGGGCATGGGCGGCCAGCACATCGGCCGGATCGGTGGTTTCGGTCAGATAGAGCGTCATCAACGGACGCAACGTCACTTCCGGGCCCAGGGCGGCGCGGATCCGGTCGCGATAGGCTGCGGCCTGCGCCCCGGTCACCACCGGCGGCACCAGGTTCGGCATGATGATCGCCCGGCCGAAATGGCCGGAAAATGAAGCCACTGCCTGCAGCATGGTGCCGTCGCGCAGGTGCAGGTGCCAGTCGTCGGGACGTCGGAGCGTTACGGATTTGGTCATGATTTCCCCTGTATACCGGGTGCGGCATCAAGGCCATAGCGCAATCACTTGTACCAAAGAAGCGCTTGGCATTCCTGTATCATGGGCGCAGCCTGCTTGCCTGCTCGACGTGCGAAGGGAATTCGGAATGGGCTTCGGAATGATGAATTTTTCGGCCATGCAGGCGCCGCTGCTGCTTTGGCAGCAGATGGCCCACATGGCCTGGGAATCGCAGATGGTCATCGCGTTGCGCACCGCCGGCATGATGGGGATCCTGCGACAGGATGCCTCGGAGCCGCAGCGCATGGTGGTCGAAAAGGCCGATGCCGCGACCGAGGCTTTGCATGCCGCGCTGCGCGCGGCAGGGCGCGGCGCGCGCGCCGACAGGGTGATGGCGGCGGCGCTGCGGCCCTATCGCAAGCGCACCCGGGCGAATGTGCGGCGCCTGTCGAAATAGCCCGCCTCGGTCAGGAGCGCCCGAATGGAAAACGCGCCCCGTTGGGGCGCGTTTCCGTTATCGCTTGCTGGGATGGGTTCAGATCAGCTTGCCCATCGCCACGGCGGTGTCGGCCATGCGGTTCGAGAAGCCCCATTCGTTGTCGTACCAGCTGAGGATGCGGACCAGCTTGCCCTCCATCACCTTTGTCTGGTCCATGTGGAAGACCGAGCTGTGGCTGTCGTGGTTGAAGTCCGAGGAGACCAGCGGCTCGTCGGTATAGCCCAGGATGCCCTTGAGCGGGCCGTCGGCGGCGGCCTTGATCGCGGCGTTGATCTCCTCGACCGAGGTGTCGCGCTTGGCTTCGAACACCAGGTCCACCACCGAGACGTTGGGGGTCGGCACGCGGATGGCGACGCCGTCCAGCCGGCCCTTGAGCTCGGGCAGCACCAGGCCGACGGCCTTGGCGGCACCGGTCGAGGTCGGGATCATCGACAGCGCCGCGGCGCGGGCGCGGTACAAGTCCTTGTGCATGGTGTCCAGCGTCGGCTGGTCGCCGGTATAGCTGTGGATGGTGGTCATGAAGCCGCGGGCGATGCCGATGCTGTCATTGAGCACCTTGGCGACCGGCGACAGGCAGTTGGTGGTGCAGCTGGCGTTCGAGACGACGATGTCGTCCTTGGTCAGCGTGTCGTGGTTCACGCCGAAAACGATGGTCTTGTCGGCATTGTCGCCGGGGGCCGAGATCAGCACGCGCTTGGCGCCGGTCGACAGATGCGGCTGCACCTTGTCCTTCGAGGTGAAGATGCCGGTGCATTCCATGATGACGTCGATATCGCCCCAGGGCAGTTCGGCCGGGTTGCGGATGGCGGTGACCTTGATCGGGCCGCGGCCGACGTCGATCGAGTCGCCCGAGACCGTCACCTTGGCGGGAAAGCGGCCATGGACCGAGTCGTAGCGCAGCAGATGCGCGTTGGTTTCGACCGGGCCCAGGTCGTTGATCGCCACGACCTCGATATCATTGCGCCCCGATTCGATGATCGCGCGCAGCACGTTCCGACCGATACGACCAAAGCCGTTGATCGCCACCTTGACAGCCATGGGGGTTCCTCCGCCGCTGATGAAGTTTCGCGGTGCAAATAGCCCGCATCGTCGGGGGAATGCAAATGCCTGAAACCGGCTGCGACCGAAACAGCGCCGAAAATCGCATGTTAGCGACGCAAGCCGGCGGGGCCCGACCCCATGCGGGCCGTCGCCGACCAAGATCGGCCAGCCCCGTGCCTTCAGGCCAGCCGTTCTGCCGGCGAATCGAGAGGGGCGGGGCCGCCCCGAAGCCTAGCGCCAGAAACTGAGATATTCGATCAACCCGGCGAATTGCTTGCCCAGGAAAAGCGGCATGCCCCAGTGCAGGAACAGGGCGTCTGCGACGAAAAGCCCCAGGATCAGCAGGCCCAGCACGATGGCGATCTGATTTGTCATGCCTCTTTCCCGTAGCCCGGCTTCAAGCGGCCCGTCGCGCGGCCAGGGCGCGCGCTTCGGCCAGAGTGCTAGGGCAGAGCCGCGCTGCAGGCAAGGCCCTGTCCCGGCGCCCGGTCTAGCCGGGCGTCTCCTCGCCCGCCTCCCCGTCCTCCTCGAGCTCCGGGGCGATCAGGAACAGGTCGCCCGCGGCCTCCATGCGGCGGATGGTGGCGACCACCTCGTCCATCGCCTCCTCGGCATCGCGGGTCGAGATCTTGCCGAGTGCTTCCATTTCCTCGCGCATCGACTCGGCCAGGCGCGAGGAGATGCCGCCCAGCAGGAATTCCACGGTCTCGCGTGCCTCCCCCTTGGCGCCGGCCAGCGCCTTGAGCAGCACGGCATTGTCCGTCTCGCGCGTGACGCGGGCGATGTCGCGCGGGTCGATGCGGTGGGGGATGTGGGCCCAGGTGAAGATGGTCTTGCGCACCTCGCCGGCGAAGGCGGCGTCGTCATCGTCCAATCCGGCCAGCACGCTGTCGCGCATGGACGAGGGCGAGAAGTTCAGGATCGCCCCGACCTTTTCGCCGGCCTTGCCCTGCAGCGGCGGCTGCGGCACCGCATCGGCGGCCTGGATCAGCGCCTTGCCGATGCGCCGCAGCGCCTCGGCCTCGATGCCGCCGGTCAGCGACATGGCATAGGCGATCCGCCGCGCCAGGGCGGGGTCGAGCAGGCCGAAGACTTCGGCCGCGCGCGGCACCGGCAGCTTGGAGAACATCACCGCCGCGATCTCGACCGCCTCGGTCCGCGCCAGCTCGGCCAGCAGCGCCGGCCCCATCGCGGCGATGCGGTCCCAGGGGTCGCCGGCGCCGTTCAGCGCCGCCATGCGCCGCAGCCGGTCGCTGGTGTCGGGCGAGAGATGGCCGTCGAGCAGGTCCAGCGTGCCGTCGATGTCGCCGGGAAAGGACAGGCCCACCGCTTCCAGCCGGTCGCAGAATTCGGCCACGATGGCGTTGCGGGTCTCGCGGTCGATGACGCCCATCAGCGCCATTTCCTGGGCCAGGTCGGTCTGCAGCCCGGGCGGCAGCCGGGCGAGGTCGATATCCTCGCCCTCGGCCAGCACCAGCCGCACGATCACCGCCGCCTTCTGCCGGGCGGTCAGCCCCGCCCCCCCGATCGCCGGAACGCCCATGGATTGCCCCCGATTCATCCGTCCTTGGGGGCAATCTGGCAGGAAAAGGCGAAGGTCCGGTTAACGCGCGCCGGACCCGCCGAAGACGCGGGCGAAAATCGTGTCCACATGCTTGGTGTGATAGCCGAGGTCGAACTTCTCCTCGATCTCGGCGGGCGAGAGCGCGGCGGTGACTTCGGCATCGCCCAGCAGCTCGGTCTTGAAATCGGCGCCCTGTTCCCAGACCTTCATGGCGTTGCGCTGCACCAGGCGATAGGCGTCCTCGCGCGACACACCCGCCTGGGTCAGGGCCAGAAGCACCCGCTGCGACATGACCAGACCCTTGAACTTGTTCATGTTCTTCAACATGTTCTCGGGATAGACCACCAGCTTTTCGATCACCCCCGCCAGGCGGTTCAGGGCGAAGTCCAGGGTGATCGTCGCATCGGGGGCGATGCCGCGCTCGACCGAGGAATGGCTGATGTCGCGCTCGTGCCAGAGCGCCACGTTCTCCATCGCCGGCACCACCGCCATGCGCACCAGCCGGGCCAGGCCGGTCAGGTTCTCAGTCAGCACCGGGTTCCGTTTGTGCGGCATGGCCGAGCTGCCCTTCTGGCCGGGGCTGAAATATTCCTCGGCCTCGAGCACCTCGGTGCGCTGCATGTGGCGGATCTCGACGGCGATGTTCTCGATCGAGCTGGCGATCACGCCCAGCGTGGCGAAGAACATCGCATGGCGGTCGCGCGGGATGACCTGGGTCGAGATCGGCTCGGGGCGCAGGCCCATTTTCGCGCAGACATGCTCCTCGACCGCCGGGTCGATATTGGCGAAGGTGCCGACCGCGCCCGAGATGGCGCCGGTCGCGACTTCCTCGCGGGCGCGTTCCAGCCGTTCGCGGCCGCGGGCCATCTCGGCGTAGAAGCGGGCGAAGGTCAGGCCCATGGTGGTCGGCTCGGCATGGATGCCGTGGCTGCGGCCGATGCGGACGGTGTCCTTGTGCTCGAAGGCGCGTTTCTTCAGCGCGGCCAGCACCTTGTCCATGTCGGCCAGCAGGATGTCGGCGGCGCGCACCAGCTGCACGTTCAGCGTGGTGTCCAGCACGTCCGAGCTGGTCATGCCCTGGTGGACGAAACGCGCCTCCTCGGCGCCGATATGCTCGGCCAGATGGGTCAGGAAGGCGATGACGTCATGCTTGGTCACCGCCTCGATTTCGTCGATGCGGGCGACGTCGAACTCGACATCCCTGGCCTTCCAGACCGCCTCGGCATTCTCGCGCGGGATCACCCCCAGATCGGCCTGGGCGTCGCAGGCATGGGCCTCGATCTCGTACCAGATGCGGAACTTGGTCTCGGGCGACCAGATGGCGACCATTTCGGGGCGGGCATAGCGCGGGATCATCGGAAGCTCCTTGGGTTTGCGGGGCTTTTAGCGGCTTGCCCCCGAGGCCGCAACCAAAGGGTGCGGCGGTCCGGGGCGGCGGGAAGGGGCTGTCGCAAATCTTCCATCGCCGGGCGTACAGCGGGCGTACACCGGGCGTACACAGGGCGTCTGACGACGGCCGGCGTGAGCGGGTCCGCGCCGCGGGGCCGGGCGCGGCCGGAACGTGTCCGGAAACACGGAGAGCCGGGGAGAAGGGCGCGGGGTGCGCGCAGCCTGGGCCCGGCACGGGCGGTCGCCTTCCCCGCTCCGACCGAAAGGGGGGACGCGCCGCAGCCGCTCGGGGCGAGGGCAAGCCGTGCCGGGCCTGCCGGCCATGGAGAAGCCGCCCCGAGGGGCGGCTTTCCGTCATTGTCGCGGCTGCGGATCAGCAGCTGTAATACATCGCATATTCGATGGGATGCGGGGTGTGCTCATAGGCATAGACCTCTTCCCATTTCAGCTTGATGTAGCCTTCCAGCTGGTCGCGGGTGAAAACGTCGCCGGCGAGCAGGAAGTCCATGTCCTTTTCCAGCTCTTCCAGCGCCTCGCGCAGGCTGCCGCAGACGGTCGGGATCTCGGCCAGCTCCTCGGGCGGCAGGTCGTAGAGATCCTTGTCCGAGGCCGGGCCGGGGTCGATCTTGTTCTTGATGCCGTCGAGGCCGGCCATCAGCAGCGCCGCGAAGGCGAGATAGGGGTTCGCGGCCGGATCGGGGAAACGCGCCTCGACGCGCTTGGCCTTGGGCGATTCCGTCCACGGAATACGCACGCAGCCCGAGCGGTTGCGGGCCGAATAGGCGCGCAGAACCGGGGCCTCGAAGCCGGGGATCAGGCGCTTGTAGCTGTTCGTCGCCGGGTTGGTCAGCGCGTTCAGGGCTTTCGCGTGCTTCAGGATGCCGCCGATGAAATACAGCGCCTCTTGCGAAAGATCGGCGTATTTGTCGCCCGCGAACAGCGGCTTGCCGTCTTTCCAGATCGACATGTTCACATGCATGCCCGAACCGTTGTCGCCCTTCATCGGCTTCGGCATGAAGGTCACCGTCTTGCCATAGGCGGCGGCGACGTTGTGGATGACGTATTTGTATTTCTGGATGTTGTCGGCCTGTTCGACCAGCCCGCCGAAGATCATGCCCAGCTCGTGCTGGCAGGTGGCGACCTCGTGGTGGTGCTTGTCGACCTTGATGCCCATGCGCTTCATCGTCGACAGCATCTCGCCGCGGATGTCCTGGGCTGTGTCGATCGGGTTCACCGGGAAATAGCCGCCCTTATGGGCCGCGCGATGGGCAAGGTTGCCGTCCTCGTAGACGGTGTCGGTGTTCCAGGCGGCATCGACCGAGTCGAGCTCGAAGGAGACCTTCTGCGGCGTCACCGAATAGCGCACGTCGTCGAACAGGAAGAACTCGGCCTCGGGACCGAAATAGGCGGTGTCGCCGATGCCCGAGGATTTCAGATAGGCCTCGGCCTTCAGCGCCGTGCCGCGCGGGTCGCGGGCATAGGGCTCGCCGGTGTCGGGCTCGACGACGTTGCAATGCACGCAAAGCGTCTTTTCGGCATAGAACGGGTCGATATAGGCCGAGGCGGCGTCCGGCATCAGCTTCATGTCGGACTGGTCGATGGATTTCCAGCCGGCGATCGAGGAGCCGTCGAACATGAAGCCTTCCTCGAAGAAGTCCTCGTCCACCAGATCGGCGACCAGCGTCACATGCTGCAGCTTGCCCTTGGGATCGGTGAAGCGGACGTCGACATATTCGACCTCTTCCGTCTTCATCAGATCCAGAACGTCCTTGACTGTCATTGGGATCCTTCCTCCATCAGTCGGCCCGGCGCCGCCGCCGGGCAGGTGTCGGTTGTTGCGGGAATGCGGGTCCGGGGATCAGACCGCGTCGTCGCCGGTCTCGCCGGTGCGGATGCGGATGGCCTGTTCGACCGGGATGATGAAGATCTTGCCGTCGCCGATCTTCTCGGTGCGCGCGGCCGAGATGATGGCATCGACGGCGGCCTCGACCATGTCGTCGGGCAACACCATCTCGATCTTCACCTTGGGCAGGAAATCCACCACATATTCGGCGCCGCGATACAGTTCGGTATGGCCCTTCTGCCGGCCGAAGCCCTTTACCTCGGTGACCGAGAGGCCCTGGACGCCGACTTCCTGAAGCGCCTCTTTCACATCGTCCAGTTTGAAGGGCTTGATGATGGCTTCGACTTTCTTCATCGCCTGATCCTTCTCTCGCGACTTGCCTGCGCCCTGATTGGCGGGTTTGATGATGCGCGTCCATGCGGCTTGATGGGGAAAGCGGCATGCGGGCGGGGAATCCGGGGCATGTGCCCTGATATTGAGCAGGTTGCCTGAATTATGTGCGACAGAATGGTCCCGAAGCGCGAGATCCTGACGACTCGGCAGATGCGGGCGGTCGAGGCTGCCGCCATCGGCAGCGGCGAGATCACCGGCGCGGCGCTGATGGAGCGGGCGGGGGCGGGCGTGGTGCGCGAGATGCTGGCGCTGTGGCCGGAACGCGAGCGCCCGGGGCGGGCGGTGATCCTGTGCGGCCCCGGCAACAATGGCGGCGACGGCTATGTGGTGGCGCGGCTGCTGGCCAAGCGCGGCTGGCAGTTGCGGCTGGCGGCGCCGGCCCCGCCGGCCAGCCCGGATGCGCAGCTGGCCGCGGCCTGCTGGCCGGGCGAGATGGTGGCGCTGTCCGATCTGGGCCCCGAGGATTTCCCGGCCGGCGCCCTTTGCATCGACGCGCTGTTCGGCACCGGGCTGGCCCGGCCGCTGGCGCCCGGGATCGCGGCGCCCCTGCGGCTGGCGGCGGCGCGGGGCTGCCGGATCGTCGCGGTGGACATCCTGAGCGGGCTTTGCGCCGACAGCGGCCGGGTGCTGGGCGGGCTGGACCTGCCCGAGGCGGCGCTGACCGTCAGTTTCCAGCGCGCCAAGCTGGGCCATGTGCTGGCGCAGGGCGGCGCGCTCAGCGGCGCGCTGCGCATCGTCGATATCGGCCTGGACGGCTGGATGGCGGCGGCGGGCGAGCCGGCGCGGCTGGCCGGGCCGGTGCCGGCGCTGGCCAAGCGGGCCGGGCACAAATACGACCACGGCCATGCGCTGCTGCTGGGCGGGGGCCCCGGCCGCGGCGGCGCGGCGCGGCTGGCGGCGCGGGCGGCGCTGCGGGTCGGCGCCGGGCTGGTGACGCTGCTTTGCCCGCCCGAGGCGCTGGCCGAGAATGCCGCGCGGCTGGATGCGGTGATGCTGCGCCCCCTCGCCGACCGGACCGGGCTGGAGCGGCTGCTGGAGGACCGCCGCTTCAACGCGCTGTGTCTTGGCCCCGGGCTGGGGCTGGACCGGGCGCGGGGGCTGGTGCCGGCCGCGCTGGCCTCGGGTCGGGCGGCGCTGCTCGATGCCGATGCGCTGACCGCCTTTGCCGATGCGCCCGAGGCGCTGCTGGCCGCGTTGCATCCGCGGGTGGTGCTGACCCCGCATGGCGGCGAATTCGCCCGGCTGTTTCCCGATCTGGCGCAACGGCTCGAGGCGCCCGCCGAGGCGGGGCCGGCGTTTTCGCGGCTGGATGCGGTGCGGCTGGCGGCCGAGCGGGCCGGCTGCGTGGTGCTGCTGAAGGGGCCGGACACGGTGATCGCCGCGCCGGACGGTGCGGCGCGCGTCGCCGCGGCGGTGGGCGAGGCGGCCGCGCCCTGGCTGGCGACGGCCGGATCGGGCGACGTGCTGTCGGGCATCGTCACCGGCTTGCTGGCGCGCGGCTTCGCGCCGCTGCAGGCCGCCGCCATCGGCGCCTGGCTGCATGCCGAAGCGGCCCGCCACTTCGGTCCCGGCCTGATCGCCGAGGATCTGCCCGACCGGGTTCCGGCGGCGCTGCGGGGCCTCGGCGGCTGAACTTTCCGCTCGCAAGCCGGAAAGGGCTTTGCTAAGAGGGGCGCCGATCCGCCGCCCGGCGCGGATCGCGATGCGGGTGTGGCGAAATTGGCAGACGCACCAGATTTAGGTTCTGGCGCCGCAAGGCGTGGGGGTTCAAGTCCCTCCACCCGCACCAAGCAATCCCAGGCGGGATCCCACCGATCAGCCGGACCGGCCCGATTCCGCCGCCCGGCCGCACCGGCTTGCGCGGCTATTCGCCTTTGCCCGGCCGCGGCGGCGGGCGCGGGTTGATCGGCGCCGGGCCTCTGCGGTAGCCAATGGGAAGCGGCTTGCCGGCCGCCATGATCCGGCCGCGCCGTGATCGCGCATCCGGGTGCCGGACCGTTCCGGAAAAAAGCCGTCTCGACAGGATCAGAACATGCTGGACGCCGTCGGAAGAGCTTGCAGGATCCTTGCCCAGGAAGGGGTTTCCGGGGCCGTCAACCGGCTCAGATACCGCCGCGACGGGCGGCTCATGCAGGGGCGGCGGGTCGGCGCCGGGAGGCAAGGCTTCGTCCTGCTGGGCGAAGGCAGGCTGATGGCGGGCTTTCGTCGCGAACTGGCGCGCCGGGGACTGCTTGGGCAGGTGTCGCGGCCCGGGGCGACGCGCAAGATCTTCTTCAACCCGCATCCGGCCGAATTCCACGATCCCAAGCTGGCGGCGGCGGTGCTGGACGACGACTATTTCGCCGCCCTGCATCCGGGCGACGAGGAGGCGCGGGCCGGGCTGTGCTCGGGCTGCCCGCTGATCGTCACCTCGGTGGCCGGGCTGCATCGCGTACAGGCCCTGGGCGCGGCGCTGCGCGACGTCACGCTGATCCCCGGCCAGGCCCGGCGGCACGGGCTGCGGCTGGCGGTGGGGCGCTGGCTGGTCTATGCCGACGCGCTGGCGCCGGACGATTACCTGGCCGACCTGCTGGCGCTGACGCCGCCGATCCGCAGCCGCGACCGCATCTGCATCAGCCTGCCGGAATATACCGGACGGCGGGCGCATTTCGAAAGCGCCAATCCCTCGGACTTCCGGCTGTTCAACGGCATTCGGCTGCTGCCGGCCTGGCAGGGCTGCGCCTGGAGCTACAAGGCCATCGCCGCCAAGGCGTTGCAATCCGGCGCCCGGCGGCTGACCATCTGCGAGGACGACGCCTGGTTCGCCGCGGATTTCTCGGCCTGTTTCAAGGCGATCAACCGCTATCTGGACCGCAGCCGCTGGGACGTGTTCAACGGCGTCATGACCCGGATCGAGGGCGAGCCGGACATCCGCCTGCGCCGGCGCCTGGGCCGCAACCACATCATCCACACCCCGCACATGATGGGCATGGTGTTCAACGTCTACAACCGCACGGCGCTGGAATGGATGGCGGACTGGAGTCCCGATGCCGGCGGGGCCGGGACCAACACCATCGACGAATGGATGAACGCCATGCCGGGGCTGAAGGTGGTCTCGGCGGTGCCCTTCATCGCCGGCCATCGCGAGGATGCGCATTCGACGATCTTCGGCTTCAAGAACGCCCGCTACAGCGGCATGATCCGCGCCACCGAGCGCGAGATCCTGTCGCGGATCGAGCCGGTCTGAGGGCGCGGCGGCCGCGGCCGGCGGCGGATCATTCCGCGGCCAGCGCCGCCTCGCCCAGCAGATGCCGGCGCAGCGCCAGCGCCACCTCGGGGATCTGCGCCAGCCGGTGCAGTTCGGCGGGCCGGATCGGCTCGCGCCTTTCGGGCAGCTGCGACAGGTCGCGGTCGTAAAGCGCCAGGCCCATGGCCTGCTCCAGCGCCCGGGTCTCGGGCTCCAGCGCCCCCATCAGCGTCTGCGCCTCGGCCCGGGTCAGGAAATGCGCGCTGCCCTTGCCGTGTTTGAGCAGGGCGCGCTGCGCCGTCCGGATCTCGGCCGAGGCGCCGGCGCTGCGGGCCATGTCGGTCAGCAGCGAATGCAGATACAGCGCCTCGCGGCTTTGCGAGGAATTGGCCATCTTCGGCCGCTGGACCAGCCCGCCGGTCAGGCCGAGCGCGGCGAAGAAATCGTCCACCACGTCGCCCTTGTGCAGCAGCGCCCGGTCGAAACGCCGGATCAGCACGTTCTCGGGGCCGAAGACCTCGACATAATGCAGCAGGGTGCGGGCGAAGTTGACCTTGCCGCCGGCCACGATCCTTTTCAGGATGTCTTCCTGCCGGGACAGGGTGAAGGTGCCGCCGGCCTTGACATATTCGTTGGTCAGGCTGTGGACGAACTGGTCGGGCCGCCGCACATAGGCCAGCACCGTCACCCGCTGGCCCAGGCCGCGCAGGAAATCGGCCAGCCGCGCGATCTCCTCGGGCTCGGTCAGCTGCGAGGACAGGTGCTCGGCCGAGAAGACGATCTTGCGCACCGAATCGAAGGGCAGGCCCCCCTCGTAGGCATAGTCCCCGAAGCTGGTCCGGGCCTGCCAGCGCGAATTGTCCCGCCAGCGCCGGCGCTGCGGCGTCTGGGCGGCCAGCACCAGCCCGACGCTGTTGCCCGAGGAACCCGGCGCGCTGGAGGCGAAATGGCAGTCGAAATGCACGCCGATCCGGGCGAGACCGGCGCTGTTGGCCTTCAGCGTCTGCTGGATCGAGGTGGTGCCGGTCTTTTCCAGCCCGATATGCACCACCACCTCGCGGCCGGCCGCGCCGGCGGGGGTTTTCCTGACTCTGGCGAACTGTCCCAGCATGGTCTTACCTTCCCGGCAGAAGATGGTGCTTTTCGGCGGTTTCCAGGACGCCGTTCCTGATCTTCTGGCGCGACAGGGCGTGCAGCGTGCCGCCGGTCCTTTGCGCCAGGGCCACCGCGACGCCGGCGCTGGCGCCGAGCGTCATCCAGATCGGCTCCATGCGGATCGAGCCGAAGGCGACGTGGCTGGCCGAGACGGCATTGACCACCAGCAGGTTGCGCGCCTCCTCGCGCCGGGGCAGGATCAGCTCCATCGGCAGCTGGAACTTCAGGATCTTCTTCGAGAAGAACTGCCCCTCGCGCACCGGGCGGGTGCCCTGGGCGTTGACATACCAGCGCGCCGGCTTGCAATCGAGGTGATAGGCGCCCTGGCCGAGCGAGCCCTCCTCGTCGGCGGTCTCGTCCATCAGGTCGTGCACGGTGACGACCTTTTCGCCCGAGAGCCTGCGCCCCTCGCGCACATAAAGCGCCGGCGGGAAGCCGTCGCGATATTCGTCCAGCGGATACCAATAGCGGCGCATGATGGTCTGGATCTCGGCCGGGACGGCGGGGTCGGTGCGCAGGAACCAGATCACCCCCTGGGTATAGTCGCGGAATTCCTGCAGGATGCGTGCCCTTCCGGCGGCCGAGGCGGCGATCCAGCCTTGCGACAGCAGCGGGTTGTTGGTCGGGACCAGGTTGCCCGAGTTCAGGTCCACCTTCTGGCTGGGCAGCTGGGCGATGTGCAGATAGCCGTTGCGGATCGAATCGTTGCGAGCCGTGTTCACCAGCCCCGAGCCGGTCCGGTCGGCGCCGATCAGCCGCCGGAACAGCTCGTAATTCGCCGGGTCGTAGTTTTCCGGCGGCGCCAGTTCGCGCATGTTGGCCGGATCGCCGGTCAGCGTGACCCGAAAGCAATAGGCCTGGACCCGCCAGTCGCCGGCGCCTTGCTGCAGCGGCTCATAGGGTTCCAGCCAGGGCAGGGGCTTGCCGTCGCGGAACGGATCGACCGGCGCGGCAAGCCCGCCATACATCGGTCCCGGCTTGCCGACGCCGCCGCGGACCTCGTCATAGCTGTCGCGGGGTTCGCGGCCGACGACATGCGAGATCTGCGCCAGGGGCATCAGGTCGCCCTCATAGGTGCCGTCCACCCACCAGGTCGCGGAAATGCGCTGGCCGGTGCTGGTTTCCGCCTCGACCACCTGGCCGCCGAGCTTGCGCAGCCGGTCCAGCCGGCAATCCGTCAGCACCCGCACCCCGGCCTCGCGCAGCAGGTCCTGAAAGATCTCGCCGCAGATCTTCGGCTCGTGCCGGATGGTCATGATGCGCTGGCCGTAATGGGCGCTGCAACGGGAAAAGAACTCGCGCACCAGCCCCTTGATCAGGCTGGGCACCGGCGCGTCCGTGGCGTTCAGCCCCGAGGTCAGCAGCCCGCCGACATGGCCGGTCGGCTCGACCAGAACCACGGACAGCTCCGAGCGGGCCGCGGCGATCGCCGCCATGATCCCGGCCGGGCTGGCGCCGTAGACGCAAAGATCGGCGGCGATCTGCCGTGGCCCCCGCGACGAGACCGCAGCCGGTTGGCTTGCGGCGGCGGCGGCGGCCGGCGGGACGGGTTGGGCGGACTCGGCCGCTTCCCTGTTTGCCAGAAATCCCTGGCCCCGGAAGATGTTGCGAATGTTCATGTCTTTCCTGCTTCCGCCGTTCCGGAACCGTCCCGGCCAAGTCGCGCGGCTGCGCCTGTTTCGGTAAGGACCGCGTTTCGCGGAACGGTCCGGCTCAACCCTTGATCAGCACGCCGAAGCGCTTGTTCACGATGCAGACGAAATCGTGCAGCTCCATGCGCATCATGCAGCGGAAACCCTCGCGCGAGGATTCCGAGTAATAGAGGTCGTCCACGATGATGATGGATTGCGGCGCCATCCAGCCGATCAGCGACTTGAAGGCGCGCAGCATGCTGTCCTTGTCGTGCATGGCGTCGATGAAGGCCAGGTCGATCGCCGCCGTCCCGGCCAGATGGCCGGGAAAGCAGGCGAAATCGCCCTGCACCACCCGCGAGCCGGGATCGACCAGATTGACCGAGGCCTGGGCGATCTGCGCATAGTCGGAAATCTCGAAAGAGAGCAGCGTGCCGCCTTCGGCCCGGCGGGCGGCGGCGGCGAGATACATGGACGAGATGCCGAAGCCGGCGCCGTTCTCGACCAGCAGCTTCGCGTCGATGCTGCGCGCAAGATTGTAAAGCACCGCGCCATAGGCCGGCGAGACCGAAAGCAGGTCCGCCGTGACCTGCCCCTCGGCCCCGCCGCCGGCGTGATGCTGGCCGGCATAGCTGGGATGCAGCGGCGCCGGCGCGTAATGGCGCAGCGCGATGCGGCGGCGGCCGATCGCGGCCAGTTCGGCCGGGTCGACCGGGGCCTCGAGCACCTTGCGAAACCGCGCGCGGTTCCAGCGGGGCGAGGATTCGCGCAGATAGGTGACCGCGACGCGGCTGCCCTCCGCCGCGGCCTCGGGTGCGCGGTTGGTCTCGGGTGTGCGGTTGTCTTCGGACGCACGGTTGTCTTCGGGGGTGGGTTCCGCATCGGCGGGCTGGGTCATGTCGGGCCTTTGTTCCGCGGCCGGGCGCCAGTCGTCATGCATCGGCGCGCCAGCTTTCCATCCATTCCTGCGCCGCGTGCCGGATGGCGGGCGCCGCCGCGAAGGGGGCCGCATCCAGCAGCGCCGCGATGTCTATCGGCTTGCGGGCGGACAGGAAGCGGTCCGGCGCGATGCTGTCCTCGTCGAGGCGCAGCAACTCGGAAAGATCCACCGCCTCCGGCGCCTTCTCATGGCCGATGGAGCGATAATAGTCGTCGAACTTGATGCCGTCACCGTGGATCTGCGTGCTGGAGCCGGTCACCGTGGCCAGGCAGGCGGGAATGCCATAGGCCTGCGCGATGATCACCCCGTGCAGCGAGGAGGAGATGATGCGCTCGCAATCCAGCATCTCGTCCAGGAAGGCCTCGATCTCGTCATAGCCGATGCGGCGGATGTCGATGCGCTTGATGCCGGGGGCGACGGGCGTCGCCATGTCCTCATGGGTGAAATGCAGGATCAGCCCGGTCTTGCAGCGCGGCGGCGCCTTGCGCGGATACAGGACCGGCAGCAGCCAGGCCGGGTCGCCATAGACCTCGGGGCAGGTGCCGCCATTGGCCAGCACCAGGTCGCGGGTCAGCGGCCCGCGCACGGCGTGGTAATGCGCGCCGGCCGCCAACTTATCGCCCGAGTTCGGCGTGCCGCTGCCCCAGACATCGCTGCCGTCGCGGGCATATTTGATCACCGAGCCGATGGCGCAAAGGCCGACGCCGCGCCCCTCCCATTGCGGCGGGATGCCGGTCACATGCTCGACGATATAGGGGTTCACGATATCGCCCAGATTGCCCGGATAGGGCTGTTCCCACCAGAACAGCTTCACCCGTTCCCCGGGGGCGATGCCGCGTTCCTCGGCGCGCCGGTCCAGCGAGGCGCGGAACAGGCGGCTGCGCGAGAAGCTGATCACCGCCTCGTTGCCGGTGGCGGCGATCGCCTCGGCCAGCGCATCGGTCTGCGCCCAGTCCTTGGCGTCGATCGCCTGCAGCAGCCGGAAGCGCAGCGCATAGGGGTGCAGGTGCTCGTTGTCGCGATAGCGTTTCAGGTTGGCGGTCAGAATTTCGGGATCCGGGAACTTGGCCGAGATCTCCAGCAGCCGGTGATAGCTGGCAAAATCCTCGGGGTCGCGGGCCAGAAGCGCGTGGTAATAGTCGCAGACCAGGTTGCGCCGGCCGGCGCGGGCGGCGTCCGAGATCAGGTCCAGGATCACCGCCTTCTGGCTTTCCGGGCGCAGGATGTCGGGCCGGTGCTGCAGCACCTTGCCCTTGAACTCCTTCACGTTGCCGCTGTCGCCATGCAGGAAATAGGCGCCGGGATTTTCCGGGTCCTGCGGGCGGGCGATGTCGTTGGGCGACAGCACCAGCAGCCGCGGGCGGGCGGTGGTGCGGCGGAACGCTTCCTCCAGGATGTAGTCGTCGGTGAAGTCGCCGCGGGTGTCGCGCTCGACCCGCTTGCATTCATAGAGCAGCTCCAGCGTCTCGCGCGTGTAGTTCAGGATCAGGTAGCCCGGATGGAAGCGGCGGGCGTAAAGCGAGAAGTTCTCCTGCGGCAGGAAGCGGAAGCCGCGCATGAAGACCGCAAGGTCATAGGCGCGGCTGGCCAGGTTGTCGACGTTGCGCAGCAGCCTGGTGTCGACATCCACCCACATGATGGTGCTGCGGTGCTTGAGCAGCATCTTGCGGTAGAAGCGGACCTTGGCGCGGCAGATCTCGCTCCAGCTGGCGTTTTCGGGGAAGCTGATCGGCTGGATGTCGTGCAGCATGCCCAGCTCGTCGCAGCGGGCGCGCAGCTCGTCGGCCTTTTCCTCGTAATAGCCGCCCTCGGTATAGAAGCTGACGATGGTGATGCGCTGCCTGGGGATCTCGCGCCGGCGCCGCAGATAGCGCAGCACCGATTCCGGCAGGATCTTCTTGGCCAGGGTGACGGACAGCGGGGCCGGGGTCGCGCGAAAGAGATTGGTCTGGATATTCGTCTCGGTCATGGCTGCAGCTCTTTTCAAGAGGCTTGACCGCCGCGGAAAGTGCGGCCGGTCGGGAAGGCGGGACGGTCGGAACCGGAAACTCGTTGCACAACAGCGCCGGATCGCTCCGGCAGGGCCCCGGTGCGCCCGGGGAGGCGGCGGCGCGGCGCGGGCCCTTCCGGCCCCGGCATCCGGGGCCCTGAAGTCCGACCGTCGCGGCCGGGTGGAAGCGGGGGCCGGACCCCGGGGGATCGGCCGGCGGTCATCTTTGCGCCAGGTCGCGGTGCCATTTCGTCAGCAGCGCCAGGCCGGCGCCGAACAGCACCGCGGCCAGCAGCGCGACATAGAGCGGCTCGACATAGCCGGCCCGGTAGGTCGAATAGAAACCCGAGCGGCTGGTGCCGACGATGTGGATCAGCGGGTTGAACCAGAGATAGTCCCGAAACGGCATCGGGATGCTCTCGAACGAGATGAAGATGCAGGAGAGCAGGAACAGCGGCCGGGTGATGATCGCCCAGACATTCGCCCAGACCGGGAAGCGCCGCATCAGGAAGCAGTTCATGCAGCCTACGCCCAGGGCCAGGCCGGCCGACATCAGGAAGGCCAGCACCACCTTGGGCAGGTCCAGGATCAGCTCGATATTGTCGTAATAGATGATCCCGCTGACCACGATGACGAAGACCAGCGCGTGGATCATGCAGGCCAGGACGAAGCGGGCGATGATCGCATCGACGAAGGTCACGCCGGGATAGAACAGCAGCTGCTTCGAGAAGGACAGCGATTGCGCGATCTTGCGGCTGATGTCGAGGAACATCATGAAGGGCAGCAGCCCCGAGGCATAGAACAGCGCGAAGCTGGAGCCGATCGGCGGCACCCGCACCGCCAGCGAGAAGATGACCGTCAGCAGCGCGATGCCGCCCACCGGCTCGAGCACGGTCCAGATGAAGCCCCCCGGCGACTTGCCGTACGAGGTGGACATCTCGCGGAAGATCAGCGCCCCGATGGTCCGCAGGGCGGGCATCCGGCGCAGCGGGTGGGACTGGGGCATCAGGCCTTGCATCATCGGCTAGTCCTCGTCCTCTTCGTCGCCGCTGGTGCCCATGTTCGCCTCGTGCACGCGGATGGCTTCCTCGACATCGTCGAAATAGCTCAGCCGGCCCTGGTGCAGCACCGCGGCCGCGTCGCAGACCTTGCGGATCAGCCCCATCGAGTGCGACACCATGATGGCGCCGCTGGTCTTCAGCCGGTTGCGGAAATAGGTCTGGCTCTTGTCGCGGAAATTGCCGTCCCCGACCGAGGTCACCTCGTCCACCAGATAGGTGTCGAAATGGATGCCCATCGAGACGCCGAAGGCCAGCCGCGAGCGCATCCCCGAGGAATAATGCCCGAAGGGCAGATACAGGTGATGGCCCAGATCCGAGAAATGCGCGACGAAGGCCAGCAACTGCTCGGGATCGACATTGTAGACCCGGGCGATGAAGCGGGTGTTCTGGGCGCCGGTCAGTTCCGGGTGGAAGCTGCCGGCGAAGCCCACCGGCCAGGATACCGTGCCGGTGGTGACCACCCGGCCGCGATCGGGGCGCACCACCCCGGCGATCATGCGCAGCAGCGTCGACTTGCCGGCGCCGTTATGGCCCAGCAGCCCGACGCTGCGGCCGGCGGGGAAGGTCATGTTCAGATCGCGCGCGACGACGGTGGTCCGTCCGCTGACCGTGAAGCTCTTGGAAAGGTTTTCCAGCCGGATCATCAGTGGCGGTCGCGGTTGCTGTAGCCGATCAGCACCAGGCTGAGCCAACCGATGAAGATGAAGGTGACGGCCAGGACGGTGATCATCAGCCGCCGCGGCCGGGTCGCGGTTTCCGACAGGGTCGGCTCCACGAAGGTCGCCAGGTAGCGGCTGTCCTGCTCGGATTTCGCGCGCGCCGCCTCGACCCCCGACAGCGCCAGGCTGTAGCTTTTCTCGGCCAGTTCCAGGTCGAGCTGCAGCTTGGTGTACCTGTCCAGGATCTTGCTGAAGCTGGCATCCTCCGATCCCGGCGCCTCGCCGACGAAGTTCTGCCGTTCCTGCTCGATGCGGCGCTTGAGCACGTCCACCCGCAGCTCGGCCTGGGTCAGGCGCACGTCGGCGGTGCCCTGCTTGCGCAGCGTCTCGACCTGGATCATCGCCTCGGTCAGTTCCTGCGACAGGCTGGTGACGACGCTGGCATTGATGCTCAGCACCGATTGCGGGTCGATCAGCTTGGACTGGTCGCGGAACTGCGCCAGCGCCACCCGGGCCTCGGCCAGCCGCGCCTCGGTCTGGGCCAGGTCGCGCTGCGCATAGCGCAGCGAATTCTCGCGCGCCTCGTCCGAGATGGCGTTGACCAGGTGGCCGGCGGCCTTGTGGATGCCCCTGGCGATGCGGTTGGCGTCCTCGGCGGTGAAGGCGCGCACCTCGATCTCGATCATGCCGGTGGCGGAATCGACGCTGATCGTCGCCATGCGCCGCCAATATTCCACCAGTTCCTCGAGGCTGGCGCCGTCATGCAGGGCAAAGACCGGGTCCATGCGCGGCTTGGTATAGATGGCGCGCAGGTCGATCTCGCGGTCGAGCTGGGCGACGAAATTCGGGCTGCGCAGGTGCTTGTAGACGATCTGCGCATCGGTGGTGGCATTGCCGACCGAAGACAGGCCGATCCCGGCCAGCAGGCCCAGGTTCGGGCTTTCCTCGTCGCGGACCACGAACGAGACCTCGGAGACATACTGGTCGCGCGCGATCAGGAACATGTAGCTGCCGACCAGCAGCGCCGGCAGCAGGAACAGCAGCAGGAAGCTGCCCAGCACCAGGCTGTGGACGCGGGTCCAGCCGGCCCGGCCGACCGGCGGCAGCACGCGCGGATTGGCGGCCGGGGCGCTGGCGGGCTTGCTCTCGGCGGGTTTGGCCGGAGCGGGATTGACCGGCGCAGGTTTGGCCGGAGCGGGTTTGGCCGGTGCGGGCTTGCCGGGCGTCGGCTTGCTTTTCCCGGGCCGACCTTCGCCGGGCCGACCCTCTCCGGGCTTGCCTTCCCGGGCCTTGGTCTCCCTGGCCTGGCCTTCCTTGACCGGCGGGTTGCGGTCCGGAGTTTCAAGATCTTTCACGAAGACCACCGATCATTGTTTCCCAGCGCTGCGCGCCGCGCAATCATAGGCCGCGACGGCTTCGGCCAAGGCCGCCTCGACCGCGTCCATCACCGGGGCGGGGATGCGGTCATGTTCGACCAGCGCCGCCAAGTCGCGGTGGCGCAGGTCCGGACCGACGGCTTGCGGCAGGCGTTCGGGCAGGCCGACGCCGGCGGCATAGTCGCGGTATTTCATCTGGTCGCCGCTGACCGCGTCCTCGAACCCCTCGAAGGTGATCAGCCCGACCGGGATGCCATAGGCCTGGCAGGTGATGTAGACATGCATGGCGCTGGTCAGCACTGCGTCATAGCCCAGCAGCGTGCCGATCAGCGCCTCGATCTCGGGGCGGCGCGAGACCAACACCGAAAGCTCGTCCACCTGTTCGGGAAGCCGCAGCGAGATCTTGCGATGCGCGAAATGCCGGATCAGCGCCAGGCGGCCGTTGGTCCGCCCGGACCGCGCCAGCGGGATGAGCCGCGGCAGGATCGCCGCCGGATCGCCGAAGCGGTCGATGCGGGGGCCGCCGGCCTCGGCCAGCAGCCGGGCCGAATGCGGGCCGCGCAGCGAGACATAGGTGGCGTCCGGCGCGATCTCGGCATCGGCGCGGCTGAAGCCGGCGCCGACCAGGATCTAGCTTTTCTGCGCAAAGCGCCCGATCGAGCCCACCGCCATCAGATGCGGCCCGGCCTTGATCTCGTCATGGCGCTGGAAGCGCACCGGCCGGCCCGTCACCTGCTGCACGATCAGCGGCGACAGCCAGTCGCCGTAATTGCCGGGATAGGGCTTGTCCCACCACAGCAGCGGCAGCGCCTCGCCGGTCCCGGCCTCGGCATGGTCCAGCAGCGCCCGGGCGGCGCCGATCACCGCGCGGTCGGCGTGGTTCAGCAGCCGGCGCGCGGCGATCTCCTCGATCCGGGCGTTCACCGCCTCGGCCCGGCCCTGGCGGGCGTCGTGGACCAGGTTGTAGATGCTGCGCTGCGAGATCCCGCGCGACGCCGGCAAGCTGGGCGAGAGATATTCGGTCAGCCCGATCTCGTCCGATAGCCGGCGCAGCGGAATGGCGATGCGTTGCGGCAGCGCGCCCTGCACCCGGCGCGCGGCGCGCAACGCCGCCGAGCGGGCGCCGGCCGTGCCGCGGGGCTCGGCGGCGCGGCGGTTGCGGTCGTGCTGCGCCGCCTGTCCCTTGAAGGTGGCGACATTGCCGCTGGAGCCGAAATAGAAGAACGGCCGGCGCCCGGCCTCGGGCAGGTCGGCGCGTCCCAAGAGCATCGAGGAGGGGATCATCTGGAAGGTCAGCCGGTCGGCATTCTTGCGCCAGGCCTCCTCGAAGAAGAAATCGTCGGTGGCGCGCAGCCGCATGCTGTCGCAGGCTTCGCGCGCGTCGCGGATATAGCCGCGCGCCGCCGGGGTGATGTTGATGCCCCAGAAGCAGGGCTCCCAGAAGCGGGCGCTGTTGGCATAGCCGATGCGCATCGGATGGCCGAAGCCGCGCTGGAAGCCGATGATGTCGGCCGAGAAGCCGGAGACGAAATCGGGCAGGTAGTCGATGTCGCAATCGACGTCGATCCAGAACACCTTGCGCTGCGGGTTCCGTTCGCAGACCGCATGCAGGAAGGGGATCTTCCTGCGGCAGATCTCCAGCCATTCCTCGCCCGGGGCCTTGTCGACCTCGACGATCTCATGCGCCAGGCCCAGCCGGTCCAGCGACCGGCGCAGGTTCCGGGCGGATTGCGCGTAATAGTCGTCCGGAGTGTGGAATGAGCAGAAAAGCACATCTTCTGGAAGCGGCCCACCGAAAGCCATGATCTGATCTCGTTCTTGTTCTTGGTGCCCGTCAGGCAAGGACAAAAGGGCTGCAGCCGACCGTCACACAGTCGGCAGCCTTGCTAAACCGTCGCGTTCAGTTGGCGCAACCGGGGGTGGCGACCGTGGGCAGGATCGGGCGGATGCGGTCGATACGCCGCTTAAAGAATCGGCATCCCGCCGATGGCGGGGCTTGTCCTTGCCCGGCGGGCAGTATGGCAGAGCCCGGTTTTTGCGGGCCCGATGCGTCGCCGCCGGGGCTTTCCGGCCATAGGCGGGAACCTGCGCGAGCGGCGGGCCGCCACCCGGAAAAAGGCCGGGTCAATGCCCGGCGTAAAGCCGGAAAACCGGCGACGGCCGCCCCGAACCGTCGAAAAACGCCGAGGTGGACAGGCTGCGGCCGTCGCCGAACGTGCCGCCCGAGAACCAGCAATAGCCCCGAATCCACGGCGTGCGGTCCATATAGGCGAGGATGTCGGTCATGAAGCGCAGGCTTTCCTCGACCCCGTAACGGTTGCGCTTGCGCCCCTGGGCCGAGCGCCAGTCGGCCACGCCGATCTCGGTCACCCAGATCGGCCGGCCGTAAAGCCGCCAGGTATCCTCCAGCCGCTCGACCACCTGTTCCAGGTTCGGCGCCGAATAGGAATGGAAGCCGATGGAATCGATCTTCAGCCTGCGGCGTTCGGCCTGCAGCATGAAATTGGTCATCCAGCGGCCGCGCGAATTCACGCAGGAGGGCGAGACGATCTCGTCCGCCCGGTCCTGGAATTTCGGCCATGCGTCCAGCGCCTCGGGCACCGACAGGTTGGCCTGGTTGCGGCCGTCGGGCTCGTTGAAGCCGAACAGGATCGGCGCGCGGCGGTCGAGCAGCCGCAGCCGCTGCGGCGTGCGTTTGGGGTTCCAGCCCCAGACCATCGGCGCGAAGGGAATGTCGATGTCGGGATGCGGCGACAGGCTCCAGTTGTAATACCAGTCGCAGCCCAGATCGGGGCGCCAGGCGTGGGCGGGACCGCAAAAGCCTTTCTTGCCGGCGGGGCGGAAGGCGGCCCCGGCCGGCGCCGCGGCGAGGCTCAGCGCCGCAGCGGCGCCGATCTTCAGCAGCGCGCGACGGGAAAGGGGAAATCTGTGCTGCACTGTCCTGAACCGCTGACCTGTGGCATCATCGGCCCCATGACTTCGGCAATGGCGCCCCGGCGGTCAACCGCGGATTGAGAGGAAGGCGGCCGCTTCGCCAAACCGGCGGATATCCTCTCACACCGGGCCGGGGAACGGGCCGGCTTTCGCCGGCGCAGCGGCCCGCCGTTTCCAGCGGGCCGCGAGGGTGTCACTCCAGCTCGACCATCAGGTCTTTTGCGTCGATCTGCTCTCCCGCCCTGACGTGCAGGGCTTTCACCACCCCGGCGCGGTCGGCATGGATGCCGGTTTCCATCTTCATCGCCTCGATGGTCAGCAGCAGGTCGCCGGGATTGACCTTCTGGCCCTGCGTGACGGCGACCGAGGCGACGACGCCGGGCATCGGCGCACCCAGATGGCCCTCGTTCGCCGGGTCGGCCTTGGGACGGGCGGCGGTCTGCGATTTGACCAGCCGGTTCGGCACCCGGATCACCCGCGGCTGGCCGTTCAGCTCGAAGAACACCTTGACCTCGCCGGTCTCGTCGGTCTCGCCCACGGTCTGCAGCCGGATCTCCAGCGTCTTGCCGGGGTCGATCTCGGCCTCGATCTCCTCGCCCGGCTCCATGCCGTAGAAGAAGCTCCGCGTCGGCAGCGTCCGCACCGGGCCGTATTGCCGGTGCCGGCCCATGTAGTCCAAAAAGACCTTGGGATACATCAGATAGCCGTTCAGATCCTCGTCATCGACCGCCTTGCCTTCCAGCTGGCGGATCAGGTCGGCGCGGGTGGCCTCGAGGTCGACCGGCGGCATGGCGGCGCCGGGACGGGCGGTCAGGGCAGGCTCGCCCTTCAGCACCTTCTTCTGCAGGGCGGCGGGCCAGCCCCCGGGCGGTTGGCCCAGGTTGCCCTTCATCATGTCGACGACCGAATCGGGGAAGGAGACCTCGACCGCCGGATCCTCGACCTGCGCCCGCGTCAGCCCCTGCGCCACCATCATCAGCGCCATGTCGCCCACCACCTTCGAGCTGGGCGTGACCTTGACGATGTCGCCGAACATCCGGTTCACCTCGGCATAGGCATGGGCGACCTCGTGCCAGCGCTCTTCCAGGCCAAGGCTGCGGGCCTGGGCCTTGAGGTTGGTGAACTGGCCCCCCGGCATCTCGTGCAGCCAGACCTCCGAGGCCGGGGCCTGCAGGCCGCTCTCGAAGGCGGCATATTGTTCGCGCACCGCCTCCCAGTAGTTCGAGATCCGGCGGATCGCCTCGATATCCAGGCCGGTGTCGCGCCCGGTATGGCGCAGCGCCTCGACCACCGAGCCCAGGCAGGGCTGCGAGGTATTGCCGGAAAACGCGTCCATGGCGCAATCCACCGCATCCACCCCGGCCTCGGCCGCGGCCAGGATCGAGGCGCCGGCGATGCCGCCGGTGTCATGGGTGTGGAAATGCACCGGCAGGCCGATTTCTTCCTTCAGCGCCCGCACGAGAACCCCGGCCGAGGCGGGCTTCAGAAGCCCCGCCATGTCCTTGAGCCCCAGCACATGCGCCCCGGCGTCGCGCAGCTCGCGACCCATCTTCAGGTAGTATTGCAGGTCGTATTTCGACCGGGCCGGGTCCAGCAGGTCGCCGGTATAGCAGATCGTGCCCTCGCAGATCTTGCCGCTCTCGATCACCGCATCCATGGCGACGCGCATGTTCTCGACCCAGTTCAGGCTGTCGAAGACCCGGAACACGTCCACGCCGGTCTTGGCCGCCTGGCGGACGAATTCCTGCACCACGTTGTCGGGATAGTTGGTATAGCCGACGCCGTTGCTGGCCCGCAGCAGCATCTGCGTCATCAGGTTCGGCATCCGCGCCCGGATGTCGCGCAGCCGCTGCCAGGGGCATTCCTGCAGGAAGCGATAGGCGACGTCGAAAGTCGCGCCGCCCCAGCATTCGACCGAGAACAGGCCGGGCAGGTTCGCGGCATAGGCCGGCGCCACCCGGATCATGTCGATCGAGCGCATGCGCGTGGCCAGCAGCGACTGGTGGCCGTCGCGCATCGAGGTGTCGGTGATCAAGAGCCGCTTCTGATCCAGCATCCAGTCGGCGACGGCTTTCGCCCCCCGTTCCTCCAGAAGCTGCCTTGTGCCCGGCGCCGGTTCGGCCTTGGCCACGGGCGGCACGGGAATGCGCGCCTCGGCCGGCGGCAGCGGCCGGCCGGCGGTCTCGGGATGGCCGTTCACGGTGATGTCGGCGATATAGACCAGCAGTTTCGTCGCCCGGTCGCGGCGCTTGTGGAACGCGAACAGGTCCGGTGTGGTGTCGATGAACTTGGTGGTATAGGTGTCGTCGAGGAAGGTCGGGTGTTTCAGCAGGTTGATGACGAATTCGATATTCGTCGCCACGCCGCGCACCCGGAACTCGCGCAGCGCCCGGTCCATCCGCGCGATGGCCTTCTCGGGCGTCTGGGCGTGCGCCGTGACCTTGACCAGCAGAGAATCGTAATAGCGGGTGATGACGCCGCCGGAATAGGCGGTGCCGCCGTCGAGGCGAATGCCGTTGCCGGTGGCCGAGCGATAGGCGGTGATGCGGCCGTAATCCGGGATGAAGTTGTTCAGCGGATCCTCGGTCGTGACCCGGCATTGCAGGGCATGGCCGTTCAGGTGCACGTCCTGCTGGCTGGCGACGCCGGTGGCCTGCGCCAGCGTCGCGCCCTCGGCGATCAGGATCTGGCTCTGCACGATGTCGATGCCGGTGACCTCCTCGGTCACGGTATGCTCGACCTGGACGCGCGGGTTCACCTCGATGAAGTAGAACGCCTGGCTGTCCATATCCATCAGGAACTCGACGGTGCCGGCGTTCTGGTAGCCGACGGCGCGGCCGATCCGCAGCGCCAGCTCGCAGACCTCGGCGCGCTGCTCGGGGGTCAGATAGGGCGCCGGGGCGCGCTCGACCACCTTCTGGTTGCGGCGCTGCACGGTGCAGTCGCGTTCATAAAGATGGTAAAGCCCGCCATGGCCGTCGCCCAGAAGCTGCACCTCGACATGGCGGGCGCGCAGGATCATCTTTTCCAGATAGCCCTCACCATTGCCGAAGGCGGCCTCGGCCTCGCGCCGGCCCTCGCGCACCTTCTCGGGCAGCTCCTCGGGGCCCATGATCGGCCGCATGCCGCGCCCGCCGCCGCCCCAGCTGGCTTTCAGCATCAGCGGATAGCCGATGGTCGCGGCCTCGGCCTTGATCGCCTCCATGTCCTCGCCCAAGACCTCGGTGGCCGGAATGACCGGCACGCCGGCGCCGATGGCGACGCGCCGCGCCGAGGCCTTGTCGCCGAGCGCCCGCATGGTGTCGGCGCTCGGCCCGATGAAGGTGATCCCCGCCGCCTTGCAGGCATCGACGAAATCGGGGTTCTCGGACAGAAGCCCATAGCCCGGATGGATGGCATCGGCGCCGGATTCCTTCGCGACGCGGATGATCTCGGGGATCGACAGATAGGCCGCCACCGGCCCCAGGCCGCCGCCGATGCGGTAAGCCTCGTCCGCCTTGAAGCGGTGCAGGCTCAGCTTGTCTTCCTCGGCATAGACCGCGACCGTCTTCTTCCCAAGCTCGTTTGCCGCCCGCATCACCCGGATCGCAATCTCGCCACGGTTCGCTACTAGAATCTTATGGAACATCCGTCCCCCCATGTTCGCCCGGCGGGCATCCTATCCATGCTGCGGTGCAGCGCAAGCACCCTTCGCGACGCTTTCGTGACGCGGGGTTTCTCATTTCAGCGGCGTTGGCGAAAGAATTCTTGCAGCAGGCGGCGCGATTCTTCTGCCGAAATGCCGTCGATGATCTCTGGCCGGTGGTGGCATTGCGGATGGTCGAAGACCCGCGCGCCATGGCGCACGCCGCCCATGCGGGGATCCTCGGCGCCGTAGTAAAGCAGCGCGATGCGCGCGGCCGAGATGGCGGCGGCGCACATCGGGCAGGGCTCCAGCGTCACCCAGAGCCGCGCGCCCGGCAGCCGTTCCGAGCCGATGGCGGCGCAGGCGGCGCGGATCGCCAGGATCTCGGCATGGGCGGTGGGGTCGCGCATCTCGCGCGTGCGGTTGCCGGCGCGGGCCAGCACCGCGCCGTCGGCCCCCACCAGCACGGCGCCGACCGGCACCTCGCCGCGCCGGGCGGCGGCGCGGGCCTCATCAAGCGCTGCGGGCATGTGCGAGGCGAAATCCATGCGCGCTTTTCGCGCGGCGGCGACCGTCGCGCAAGAACTGCTTTCCATCTTCATGCGTTGGGCGTAGAGAGCCCGCTTTGCCACCGCAGCGATGCGCAGGAGATCGCCATGACCGAAGACCGTCCCGAAGACCGCCCTGAATCCGTCCCCAATTCGCAGACCGACCGCATCGCCAAGGTGATGGCCCGCGCCGGCGTCGCCTCGCGCCGCGAGGCCGAGCGCATGATCCTGGAAGGCCGGGTGTCGGTGAACGGCCAGAAGATCGACAGCCCGGCGCTGGACGTGACCTCGCAGGACAAGATCCGCGTCGACGGCAAGCCGCTGGACGAGCCGCAGGAGACGCGGCTGTGGCTTTATTACAAGCCGGTGGGGTTGGTGACCTCGGCCTCGGACGAGAAGGGGCGGCAGACGGTGTTCGACGCTCTGCCGCGCGACCTGCCGCGGGTGATGACCGTCGGCCGGCTGGACCTGAATTCCGAAGGGCTGCTGCTGCTGACCAATGACGGCGAGCTGAAGCGCCGGTTGGAGCTGCCGACCACCGGCTGGCTGCGCCGCTATCGCGTGCGGGTGAACGGCCAGCCCAATGACCTGACCTTCGCGCCGCTGCGCCGCGGCGTCACCATCGAGGGCGAGGAATTCGCGCCGATGGAGATCAATCTCGACAGCCAGCAGGGTGCCAATGCCTGGCTGACCGTCGGCATCCGCGAGGGCCGCAACCGCGAGATCCGCCGCGCCATGTCCCATGTCGGGCTGATCGTGAACCGGCTGATCCGCATCGGCTACGGCCCGTTCAAGCTGACCGGGCTGGAAGAGAACGAGGTGCGCGAGGTCAAGCGCAAGGTGCTGCGCGACCAACTGGGCGGGCTGTTGACCGGCGAGGCCGAGGAAAAGCCGCGCAGCTTCCGCGAACGCGGCGCCGCCCATGCGGAGGAGGGCGAGCGTCCGCGCAAGCCCCGCGCCGAGGCCGGCCGCAGGCCCTTCGCGCCGCGCGAGGACGGCGAGCGCCGCCCCTTTGCCCGGCGTGAGGAGGGTGACCGGAAGCCTTTCGCGCGTCGCGAGGACGGCGAGCGCAAACCCTTCGCCAAGCGGGCGGAGGGCGACCGCAAGCCCTTTGCCAAGCGCGAGGATGGCGAGCGCAAGCCTTTTGCCCGCCGTGCGGAGGGCGATGGCAAGCCGGCCCGCGACGGGGCCCGCAAGCCCTTCGGCAAGGGACCGCGCGACGAGGCGCGGCGCGACGGCGATCGGCCGCAGCGCGGCGGCAAGCCGGCTTTCAAAGGCGGCGTGAAGGCCGAGGGCGAGCGCGGTTTCAAGCCGCGCGGCGACAGGCCCGAGGGCGGTTTCAAGCCGCGTGGCGACAGGCCCGAGGGTGGCTTCAAGCCGCGGGGCGAGGGCCAGCCCGACCGGCCCTTCAAGCCCGGCCCGAAACCCGGCTCGAAACCCGGTGCCCCCAGAACCGGGCGCGCGCCCGGAAAAGGCCCGCGACCGGAGGGGAAAGGCCCGCGGCGCGGCTGATCGCGCCTTTTGGGGATAAGGTCAGGCTGCCTGCGCCGCTTTGCAAAGAGCGGCGATCACGGCGATCTGCCGGCGCGGCAGCGTCGCGCCAAGGGCGCCGGCCTCATGCGGCGGGCCGGGCCGCCCCCTTGCTGTTCACTTGGTCAGGATAAGTTTGCCGGCGCGGGTGATGCGCAGGTTGTAGACCTGATCGCCCAGGACGATCAGCGCCTGATTGCCGCCAGCGGTCAGCATTTCCGCATGATATTCGGGAAGGCGCTGCAGGGCGGTCACGCCGGGACGCGTGAATTCGGCGGGGCGGGTCGCGGTCATGTCCAGTTCCTCATTTCTGTCGCGGTGATCGTAACCTGACAAATTTCCTAAGGGATGTCAAAGAAAAATAGTCGGGAATTGCCGCGCCGGTTAGGAAGTTGATTCCGAAACCGAAAAAGCGGGCGACTCTGCGTCGTCCGCCTGATCCGTCCCCGGCTGCTGGTCGCGATCGGCCAATGCGATTCCGGTGCTAGCCCTGTCCCAGACAGTCGGTCAGGGTCTGGGCCATGCCGCGCAGGATCACCCCGTAAAGCGCCGCGCCGGACTGGCTGCCGCGGCCCTCGGGATCCAGCGGCGCGCCCTGGCGGACCGGGCTGCCCTCGGTCACGGCGGCGATCAGCTTGGGGTCGTGATTCGCCTCGGGGAAGGCGCAGACCGCGCCCTGCTCGGCGATTTCCTCGCGAATCGCCCTGAGCCGCGCGGCCGAAGGGGTCGAGGCATCGCCCAGGCTGACCGGGATGGCCGGCTCCAGCCCGTAATGGCCGGTGAAATAGCCATAGGCGTCATGGAAGACCACGAAGCGCTTGCCCTGCGCCGGGCCGAGGCCGGCCTTGAGCTCGCCATCCAGCGCCGCGATCTCTGCCGCCGCCTTTTCGGCATTGGCGGCATAGGCGGCGGCATGGTCCGGGTCGCGCTCGGACAGCGCGGCGGCGATGGCCTGCAGCCAGGCCTGGCCGTTGGCGGGGTCCAGCCAGGCATGCGGATCGGTGCCGGAATGCGGGTGGTCGTGCCCGTCCCCGGCATGGTCATGCGCCCCGCCATGGTCGTGGCCGTTCCCGCCGCCATAGTCGCGGCGATGCGTCTCGGGTCGGTCGAGCAGGGTCAGCGAGCGGCTGCCCTTGGGCAGCGCCGAGGCGCCGCGTTCCAGCCAGGGCGTCAGCGACGGCCCGACCCAGATCAGCAGCTCGGCATCCTGCAGGCTGCGGGCCTGGCTGGGGCGCAGCTGATAGTGATGCGGGTCGCCGCCCGCCTCCAGCAGCACCTCGGGGGCGCCCAGATCGCCCATCACCTGCTGGACGAGCGAGCCGATGGCGGGAATGTCGGTCACGACGCGCGGCACCTCGGCCCGGGCGGGCAGGGCGGTGGCGCCAAGCGCGGCGGCGAGAAGCAGAGAGGGATATCGGATCATGTCAGGCTCACTTGCGGAAACGCGAGAGTTATTTATGTTATATCGTAACTCGTCAAGCAGAATTGTAATGGTATAACATCATGCCCACCGATCCCGCCCCGGCCGATCCCTTTCACGAGCACGACCACGCGCATTGCGCCGCCGCCGTGCTGCGCCGCGCCGAGGAGCAGGCCAAGGCCGAGGGCGTGCGCCTGACCCCGGTGCGGCGTCGCGCGCTGGAGATCCTGCTGGAATCGCATCGCGCCATGGGCGCCTATGAGGTGCTGGAACGGCTGTCGGCCGAGGGGTTCGGCAAGCAGCCGCCGGTCGCCTATCGCGCGCTGGATTTCCTTGTCGAACAAGGACTTGCCCATCGCGTGCAGCGGCTGAACGCCTATGCCGCCTGCCTGTCGGCCGAGCGCGACCATTCCCCCGCCTTCCTGATCTGCCGCGGCTGCGAGCAGGTGGCCGAAGCCGACGGGCCGGAATTGCGCGCCGCGCTTCAGGGCCTTGCCGGCGCCGGGGGGTTCCGCATCGAGCGCTCGACGGTGGAACTGCTGGGCCTCTGCGCCCGCTGCACCGAAGCGGGGCTCTGATGGTCGACCTGATCCGCGCCGCCGATCTGTCGGTCAGCCATGCCGGGGCCGACCTGCCGGTGCTGAACCGGGTCGATTTCCACATCCGCCCGGCCGAGATCGTCACCGTGGTCGGCCCGAACGGCTCGGGCAAGTCGACGCTGGTGCGGGCGCTGCTGGGCCATGTGGCGCTGTCCTCGGGCCGGGTCGAACGGGCGCCGGGCCTGCGCATCGGCTATGTCCCGCAGCGCGTGCATGTCGAGCGCGCCATGCCGATGACCGTGCGCCGCTTCCTGTCGCTGCCGCACCGGGTCGGCGACGCCCAGGCCGCCGCCGCGCTGGCGCGGACCGGGGTGCAGGGGCTGGAATCGCGGCAGATCACCCAGCTTTCCGGCGGACAGTTCCAGCGCGTGCTTCTGGCCCGGGCGCTGCTGGGCGATCCGCAGCTTCTGGTGCTGGACGAGCCGACCCAGGGCCTGGACCAGCCGGGCATCGTCGCCTTCTACAAGCTGATCGAGGAGGTGCGGGCCGAGACCGGCGCCGCCGTGCTGATGGTCAGCCACGACCTGCTGGTGGTCATGCGCGCCTCGGACCGGGTGGTGTGCCTGAACGGCCATGTCTGCTGCGAGGGCACGCCGCAGGCGGTCAGCGCCGCCCCGGCCTATCGCGCCATGTTCGGCGCGGAATCGCAGGGCACGCTGGCGCTTTACCAGCATCACCACGATCACGACCACGACCATGTCGCAGAGGGCCACCTGCATGGCCCGGCCTGCGCCCATACGCATTGAGGCCCCATGCTTGACGATTTTCTGACCCGAGCCGTGCTGGCGGGGCTTGGCCTTGTGCTGGCGACAGGCGCGCTCGGCTCCTTCGTGGTCTGGCGCCGCATGGCCTATTTCGGCGATTCGACCGCGCATGCGGCGATTCTCGGCGTGGCGCTGAGCTTCGCCTTCTCACTGCCGATCTATCTGGGCACGCTGGGGGTGGCGGTGGCCATGGCGCTGATCGTGGCGCAGCTGACCGCACGCGGCCAGTCGATGGACACGGTGCTGGGGGTGCTGGCGCATAGCGCGCTGGCGCTGGGCCTGGTGGGGGTCAGCTTCGTGCCCTCGCTGCGCACCGGGCTGGACGCCTTCCTGTTCGGCGACATCCTGGCGGTGACGCGGGCCGACCTGGCCTGGATCTGGGGCGGCGCGCTGCTGGTCCTCGGCCTGCTGGTCTGGCGCTGGCAGCGGCTGGTGACGGCCTCGGTGAACGAGGAACTGGCGATGGCGGCGGGAATCGATCCGGCGCGCGAGCGGCTGATCCTGTCCCTGGCGCTGGCGCTGGTGGTGGCCATCGCGATTCGCATCGTCGGCGCGCTGCTGATCTCGGCCATGCTGATCGTGCCGGCTGCGGCCGCACGGGGATTCGCAGCAACGCCCGAGCAGATGGCCGGTTCCGCCACCGCCATCGGGGCGATCGCGGTCCTGGGCGGGCTGGGGGCCAGCCTGTGGCTGGACACGCCCGCGGGCCCGTCGATCGTCGCGGTTTCAGCGGTGATTTATGCTTTCAGTCTGGTGGTTTGCCGGAAATAGCCCGCAGAATCCAGGGGCAGGGAACCGGCAGGTTTCGGCCGGTTCGGCGGCGGTATCTCGCCGAACTCGTAAGGTGTTGGCTATTATGCAACAGTTGCCTGTGACGCGCATGATTCCCCGATCAAGACCGCTTTCCAAGTCCTTGGGTTTATGCGACTGTCTCAGCGATGTTGCTGGAAACGGCAGCCTTCAAAGTACTGAACGGAGCATGATCATGACCAAATTCGCTACCTTCGCCCTGGCCCTCGGCCTGACGGCTTCGTCGGCTCTCGCCGGCGGCTACGTTGCCCCCGTCGTGGAAGTCGAGCCGGTCGTCGTCGACGAGAAGCCCGCTTCGTCGAACGCTGGCCTCGTCGTTCCGGCCCTGCTGCTGCTGGGCGTCATCGCCGCCGTCGCTTCGGACGACGACGACAGCTGATAACTGAGCGGGACTTCGGTTCCGCAAGGTTCTCAAAGGGGCTGACCTTGGGTCGGCCCCTTTTTCATGCGTTCTGCCGCCGGCATGGCAGGCCATTCGGGACAGGGCCCGGTGTTCCGCCTTTGGCCTGTCTGGGGACCGGTTTTCGGGCGCCCGGGACGGGTGCGGAAGCGGCCGGCCGTTCCGGGCGGCGGCGCCGTGCCGGGGCCGCGGGGCCATGGGATCGCGGAGCCGGAATGCGGCTGCCTGTGCGCCAAGCTGCATCAGACACGCAAGAAGCCGGCCCGGGGGCCGGCTTTCGCGTCCTTGCCGTCGCCTGGGGCCTGTTCAGGGCCGCAGGGTCTGGATGGTGACATAGCCCAGACGCGGCCCCAGCCATTGGCGCGAGACCGGCAGGTGGCCGCCCTGCGGCATGTAGCTGTTCTGGAAGCTGGCGCCGTGGCCTTCGCAGCTTTCCGCCACCACGCCGGCTTTCGGGCCGGGACCGACGGTGCAGTCGAAACGCAACGGCCGCTCCAGCCCGTCGCCGCTGTAATAGCGCATCACCCGCGGGGCCGAGCCTGCGCGGCCGGCGCGGATCAGCGGCTCGGTCTGCGGCTCGGCCACCGACAGGTCGTTGCCCAGGCCGCGCGTGCCGACGACCAGGCCGTCGCGCAGGATCAGCGCCTCTTTCGAGGGCGCCATATAGGTCCGCATGGCGCCGTTCTGCCCGGTCATCGCCAGGACCTGGCTGCGGCCCAGCGATTCGAACCCGACCAGGATCAGCGGCGCCGGGTTCACGCGCAACGCCTCGGCGGCCATCTGCTCGGGCGTGCGGGCGGGGGCGGGGGCCTCGGCCTCCTTGTCGCCGCGCACCCGCGCCACGGTGCCGCCGGCCGCCTTGGCGGCGATCAGCAGCGGGTTGGTGTCGTTGCCGCTGTCGTCGTTGCCGCAGGCGGCCAGTCCGGCGACCAGCAGCGCCGACAGCGCCGCCTTGTGGATGCGGGTCGTGATCATCGCCAGAAGCCCCCCCAGCCCTGATAGAGTTTGACCGATTGCGCGTCGCGGACCTTGTCGTAGAGCCGGCCGTTCACGTTCACCCGGGCGCCGCCGTCGCGCGACAGCGAACGCAGGGTGCTGCCGGCCCGGTCGCGGGTCGGCGTGCCGATCGCCCAGGAGACCGGGATCGAGAGGGTGATGCCCTTGTCGAACGAGCCCTCGCCGAATTCCTCGTCGCTGAGGTCGGTCTTGGTGGCGAAGGCGCCGATGCGCCAGCCATTGGCGAATTCGCGGGTCAGGGTGAAGGTCGCGCCCTTGTCGCCGGCCAAGTACTTGCCGACATCCAGCTGCGCGGTGAAGCCGTTGGCGAATTCGTAATAGGCCGAGACATGGCCGGTGGTGACCTCGTAGTCGCGGAAGCCGAAGACATCCTCGAAGTCGCGCTTCTTCACCCGGTTGACCTCGGCGCCGAAGGCCAGCGGCGAGTTCGCCGGCTTCCACAGCACCTCGCCCGAGACGCCGCCATAGGCGCGCTCCAGCAGGCCGACGGTCATGCGGGTATAGACCGCCTCGGTCGGCTGGGCATACCAGGCCAGCGTCAGCTCGGGGATGGTCGGGCTGTCGTTGCCGGTATACATGCGGGTGTCCGACCGGACCCGCGGCACGCCGTTCAGGTATTCGTTGGCCGGGTCCGAGACATAGTCCTCGGGCGTGTAATGCTCGCCGCGCTGGCCGGGAATGCCCGGCCCGCGCTGTTCCATGCTGCCGAAGGCGCGCTGGCGCACGGTGCCCGACAGGATCAGGCCCGGCATCAGCTCGTAGCTGGCCTTCAGCTGCGCGCCGACCTCGTAGCGCAGCGGGTCCTGCGGGTCGAAGACCCCGATGTCCAGATAGGGCGCCAGGTTCCAGCGGAAGCGCGGGAACAGGCCCGGCGTGGTCACCAGGTCGCCCGGCCGCGGATCGGCATCGACCAGTTGCGAGGCGCTGGCGATGCGGCCGGCCTCGGTATTCTCCAGCCGCTCGACATCCGAGCGCTTCAGCACCACCGAGGAGGTCGCCATGCCCTCGGAATTCGAGGTGATGACCAGCGTCTCGACCGAGGGCGGCAGGGCGCGGGTCATCAGCCGCGCGGTGCGGCCGATGGCCTCGGATTGCTGGATATAGCGGGTGTTGCGGATGCGGACCTCGGCGCGGCTGCCGGACAGCGCCATGGATTCCAGCATCTGCCCCTCGTCGGCCAGCGCGTCGGCCAGCGCGGTCTGGATCGCCGGCTGCGCGGTCGGATCGGCCGACCAGGCGCCCGACCAGCCCTCGGGATCGGCCGAAGGCGCGGGGCGCGGCCGCACCGGCGCCGGGGCCTTTTCCAGCCCCGAGGGGAAGGGCGCGTTGCGCGGGTTCAGCGCAAAGCTGAACTGCGCCCCGAAGGTGTCGCCGCCCAGCGTGTACAGCCCGACCTGATAGCTGGGGCTGAAGGTGTAATAGGCGCCGACGTTGAACCGGCCCGGATCGCCGTCGCCCTGGGGCGCGTCGAAGACGCTGCCGTCGGCCCGGCGATAGAAGGCGGTGTATTTATCGTTGGAATATTCGGCGACCAGCCGCAGCTTGTCCGTCGCCTGCCAGGTGACCGAGCCGAAGGGCCGCGCCTTGCCGCGGAACCACTGGTCCACGTTCGGCTTGCCGCCGGTGTCGGTGATGTCGATCACCCGCGAGTTGCCGGCCATGGTGCCCCAGCCGATGCCCAGGCTGGCGCGGATTTTCGGGGTGATGGTCTTGGTGGCGACGATGTATTCGCCGGAATAGATCCCGGTGCCCAGGAAGTCCTGCAGGCCGACCGCGACGGCCGGGCGCCAGCCCGCCTCGTCCAGAACCTGGAAGCGCAGGTCGAAGGAGCGGTCCCAGAGATGGCCCAGTTCGTTGTGGTCGTTGATCCCCTCGACCCGCGAATAGCGCAGCGCCGTGGTCAGCCGCGGATGCAGCTGGAAGACGATGTTATGCCGCCGGCTGCGGTCGGTATAGGACACCGTGCCGCCCAGCGTCGCGTCCGGCAGCATCTCGGCCGTGGGGGTATCGACACCGCCGGGCAGGCCATAGCTGTTCAGCACATCGCCGATCATCGGATCGGTGCGGGCCGGGCCGCTGCCAAGGCCAAGCAGAAGCGCCACCGGCACGGTCGAGGCCAGCAGGCGACGGGTAAGGATCGAATGGGCGCGCATCGGCGGGTCCTTTCAGGTCGTGGCCCGCAGCCTGTGCTGGCGGGTTGGCCGGCGCCGCGCGGGGATCGGCCCGCGCGGCGCCCGGATCTTGGCTTATTCGCTATCGGTATCGGCGGCGGGCGGGGTCGCCGGCAGCACCAGCGCCGGCGCGGGAACGCCGCCGGTCGTGCCGGTGGTGCCGGTGCCGGAGGTTGCGCCGGCCGTGGTCCCCGAGGTCGTTCCCGAGGTCGTTCCCGTCGCCGTCCCGGTCGAGGCGTCCGAGCCGCCAGCCGCGCCGCTGCCGGTCGCGCCGGAAGGGGTGGTCGCGATCGTGCCCTCGGTGCCCGAGGCGCTGCCCGACCCCGCGGCCGGGGTCGTGCTGCTCGGCGGCGGGGTGGTCGGCGCCCCTGTCGTCGGGGTGCCGGTCGTCGGGGTGCCGGTCGACGGCGCACTGGTCGACGGCGTTTCCGCCGCCGGCGTCGTGGTGGTGGTGCCCGGCTGCGCGGTGGGCGCGGTTCCGGTCGCGGGCTGCGTCTCGGCCGGCTTGCTCTCGGCCGGTTTCGTCGCCGGCGCGGCCGGCTTCGGCTGGGTCTTGGGCTTCGGCGCCGCCGAGGAGGCGCGGGTCTGTGCCTTGGGCATGGCGTCGGTCGGGATGGCGCAGCCGGCCAGGCGCTGGCTGCCGACGCGCAGATTGGCGGTGAAGGGCGTCTTCCGGTCGCCACTCTCGCAGGATTGGGCGCGGATGTTCAGCGCGAAGATCTGGCCGTTCATGTTGCCGATGAATTCCACGCCGCTGGCATAGGTCATGCGGCGCACGGTCACGCCGACGGATTTCGCGCCGGGCCGTTCATAGACCGCGGTCTTGTCGGCGGCTGTCACCGTCCAGCCGCTGCCGGCGGCGCGGAACATGGCGGTGGCCATGGTGCTGGCCTCGGCGGTGGCGACGGGCTTTTGCTCGGTCCCGGTCTCGATCGGCTGTTCCAGCGGCGAGACGCCCGGCGGGCCGGTATGGCCGGCGGCCTCGGGTTCCGCGGCTTTCTGGAAGGGCAGTTCGCCACAGGCTGCAAGGGCGACTGTCATCGACAGCACGGCAAAGGCCGAACGGAATTTCATCTGCTCTGTCCCGGTTCCATGGGTTTTGCTTATGATTATTGGCTACAGGAAGCCCATGGTTTGGGCAAGCGCCGAGAGGCCCCCGCAGCTTGCGGGGGCGGCGTTTGCGCGAAGTTTCGCAACCGTTTCAGCAGTTCGGCACGTTGACGGCGAGTCCGCCGAGCGAGGTCTCCTTGTACTTGTCGCTCATGTCGCGGCCGGTCTGGCGCATGGTCTCGATGGCGGCGTCCAGCGGCACGAAATGCTGGCCGTCGCCGCGCAAGGCCAGGCTGGCGGCCGAAACCGCCTTGATGGCGCCCAGGCCGTTCCTTTCGATGCAGGGCACCTGCACCAGCCCCCGCACCGGATCGCAGGTCATGCCCAGGTGATGCTCCAGTGCGATCTCGGCCGCGTTCTCGACCTGGGTGACGCTGCCGCCCATCGCGGCGCAGATCCCGGCCGCGGCCATGGCGCTGGCCGAGCCGACCTCGGCCTGGCAGCCGCATTCCGCGCCCGAGATGCTGGCATTGTGCTTGATCAACCCGCCGATGGCGGCGGCGGTCAGCAGGAACTCGTCGAGCTGGCGTTCCGAGGCGCCCGGCACATGGTCCAGCCAGTAGCGGATCACCGCCGGCACCACGCCGGCCGCGCCGTTCGTCGGCGCCGTCACCACCTGACCGCCGGCGGCGTTCTCCTCGTTCACCGCCATGGCATACATCGACATCCAGTCGTTGATGACATGCGGCGCGGTCAGGTTCATGCCCGCCTCGGCCTGCAGGGCCTCGCGGATGCCGGCGGCGCGGCGACGGATCGACAGCCCGCCGGGCAGGATGCCGCGGGCTTCAAGGCCCCGGTCCATGCAGTCGCGCATCACCTGCCAGATCCGGTGGATGCCGGCGGAAATCTCGGCATCGCTGCGGAACACCCGCTCGTTCTCGCGCTTCATCTGGGCGATGGACTTGCCCGATTTTTCGGCCATCTCCAGCATCTCGGCGGCCGAGGCGAAGGGGAAGGGCACCTTGGGCGAGGCGTCGGTGCGGGTGTCGTCGCCGCGCGCCGCCAGCTCGGCCTCGGTCATCACGAAGCCGCCGCCGATCGAGTAATAGATCTCGCGGAAGATCACGTCGCCCTGCGCATCGGTCGCCATCAGCACCATGCCGTTGGCATGGCCGGGCAGGGCGCGATCGTAGTCGAAGATCAGGTCGCTTGCCGGGTCGAAGGCCAGATCGCCCAGATCGCGCGGCGACAGGATCTTCGTCTCGCGGTTCTTCTCCAGCGCGGCCTCGGCGGCCTCGGCATCCATGGTTTCGGGCAGGAAACCCGCCAGGCCCAGGATGGTGGCGCGGTCGGTGGCATGGCCCTTGCCGGTAAAGGCCAGGCTGCCATGCAGGCTGGCGCGCAGCCCATGGGCGCGAAACGGCTGCTCGCGCAGCGCGTCGAGAAAACGCCCTCCCGCAACCATCGGGCCCATGGTATGGGACGAGGACGGGCCGACCCCGATCTTGAAGATGTCGAAGACCGAAAGAAACATGCCGCGGCTCCTCTTGTCAGTGGCGTTGCAGTCTATCCGCGGGGCCGGCGGCGGACCAGAGCGGCTGCGACGGGAGTTAAGCAGCTTCGCGACATTTGACGAGTCGTGACCTGCACGTTATTTGGGCAGGCGGCACAAACAAGCGGCAAAACCGGTCGCGACGCCAAGGCCCGGAACGCGGGCAGAGGCCGTTTTCTTTCGCATCCCCTGAAGCCGGCATACGAGTTTTTCCATGACGCTGCCCGAACCCATCACCCTTGGCACCACGCGGCTTGGCCCGCCGATCTTCCTGGCGCCCATGGCCGGGATCACCGACCTGCCGTTCCGCCGCGCCGTCCTGCGCCATGGCGGGGCCGGGCTGATGGTCAGCGAGATGGTCGCCTCGACCGAGATGGTGACGCCGCGCCCGTCCACCCGCGCCGCGGTGCGCGCCAAGGCGCTGACCGAGGGCGCGCTGCCGGTCTCGGTCCAGATCGCCGGGCGCGAGGCGCGGGCGATGGCGGAAACGGCGCGCATCGTCGCCGGCATGGGTGCGCGCATCGTCGACATCAACATGGGCTGCCCGGCCAAGAAGGTGACGGGCGGGCTGTCGGGGGCGGCCCTGATGCGCGATCTCGATCACGCGCTGGGGCTGATCGAGGCGGTGGTCGCCGCCGTGCCCGATCTGCCGGTAACGCTGAAGATGCGGCTGGGCTGGGACGCCGATTGCCTGAACGCGTCCGAGCTTGCCGCCCGCGCCGCCGGGGCCGGGGTCCGGATGCTGACCGTGCATGGCCGCACCCGGGCGCAGTTCTATACCGGCCGCGCCGACTGGGCGGCGATTCGGGCGGTGGCGAATCTGCCCGGTCGGCCGCCGCTGGTCGCCAATGGCGACGTGGTGGACGCGGCCAGCGCCAGCGCCGCGCTGCGCCAATCCGGCGCCGATGCGGTCATGGTCGGACGCGGCGCCCAGGGCGCGCCGTGGAAGCTGGCGCAGATCGCGCATGAATTGTGGAACACCCCGGCGCCCGAGGTGCCGCAAGGCGCGCGGCTGGCCGAGGCGGTGGCCGAACATTATCACGACATCCTGTCGCTTTACGGCCGCGAACTGGGCCTGCGCGTCGCCCGCAAGCACCTGGGCTGGTATGCCGAGGCGAACGGCGCCCCGAACCGCGCCGAGCTGCTGCGCGCCCCCACGCCCGAGGCGGCGCTGACCGCGATCCGCGCCGGTTTCGGCGATGCCGATGCGGCGCTGGTCGATGCCGTTCATGCCAATGCCCAGGCCACCGAGGTGCCTTCATGACAATCCGGGGCAGGTCCGACATGCTGCCCGATCCCGAGATGGAAGCCGGCGGCGGCTTCGTCTCGGCCGAGGTCGGGCCGAACTGGTCGGCGCTTCCCCTGCCCGCGATCATCCTGGACGCGCAAGGCCGCATCGCGGCGATGAATGACCTGGCCGAGGCGTTCCTGAACATCTCCTGCCGCTCGTCGCTGGGCCAGGCGCTGGAGGGGGTCGAGATGCGCAAGCGGTTGCGCATCGTGCCGATGCTGGGCTCGATCCTCGCGCGGATGCGCGAGGGGCACGAGGCGCTGAACCGCGCCGGCGTGCGCTTCGAGATCGGCGACCGCTCGGGCGGGCATTCCGACCGCATCGCCACCGTCCATGCCGGCCGGGCCCCCAGCCCGCGGGGCGGCACCGTCATCCTGCTGGCGCCCGCCGATGGCGGCGGCCGGCTGGGGCAGGGGCAGGCGGCGCGCTCGGCCGCGCGCTCGGCCATCGGCATGGCCGAGATGCTGGCGCATGAGATCAAGAACCCGCTGGCCGGCATCCGCGGCGCGGCGCAGCTGATCGGCATGAACCTGACCGCCGAGGACCGCGACCTTGCCGATCTGATCGTGGCGGAATCGCGCCGCATCGTCGAATTGCTGGACCAGGTGGAACGCTTCGGCGACACCTCGGCGCCGCGGCTGTCCGCCGTGAACGTGCATGACGTGCTGGAGCGGGTGCGCCGCTCGGCCGCCGTGGGTTTCGGCAAGGGGCTGCGCATCGTGCCCGATTACGACCCCTCGCTGCCGCCGGCGCTGGTCGATGCCGATCAGCTGGTGCAGGTCTGCCTGAACCTGGTCAAGAACGCCGCCGAGGCCATCGGCCGGGCGGGCCGGGGCGGCACCATCCGGCTGCGCAGCTTCTACGACGGCACCCTGCGCCTGGCCCCGACCGAGGCCGAGCCGCAGGGCCGCAGCCTGCCGCTGCAGATCGAGATCGAGGATGACGGCCCCGGCATCCCCGAAACCATCGTCGCCGAGGTCTTCGAACCCTTCGTCTCGGGGCGCGAGAACGGCACCGGCCTGGGGCTGGCGCTGGTCTCCAAGATCATCACCGACCATGGCGCCTGGATCGCGCTGGACTCCCGCCCCGGTCGCACCGTTTTCCGCATTTCACTGCCCAAAGCCTGAGGTTTTCCCATGGATGGCACCGTTCTGATCGCCGACGACGACCGCACCATCCGCACGGTGCTGACCCAGGCCCTGACCCGGGCCGGCTGCCGGGTCCATGCCACCGGCTCGCTGGCGCAGCTGCAGCGCTGGGTCGAGGAGGGGCGCGGCGATCTGGTCATCACCGATGTGATGATGCCCGACGGCAACGGCATCGAGCTGATCCCGGCGATCCGCAAGGCGCGGCCCGACCTGCCGGTGATCGTGATCTCGGCCCAGAACACCATTGTCACCGCCATCCGCGCGACCGAGGCCGCGGCCTTCGACTATCTACCCAAGCCCTTCGACCTGCCCGACCTGATGACCCGGGCCGGGCAGGCGCTGTCGCGCCGGCTGCGCCGCGCCGATCCGGCCGCCGCCGCCGCCCCGGCGCCCGAAGCCGGCGCCGATCCGGCGCTGCCGCTGATCGGCCATGCCCCGGCGATGCAGAACCTGTTCCGCATGGTGGCGCGGGTGCTGAATGCCGACCTGCCGGTGATGATCGCCGGCGAGGCCGGGGTGGGCAAGACCGTGGTCGCGCGCTCGTTCCACGACCTGTCGGACCGGCGCGAGGCGGGCTTCGTGGTGCTGACCTCGGCCGACCTGTCCGAGGAGACCATCCATCATGCCGATGAACGGGCGCAGGGCGGCACGCTGCTGATCGAGGATCCGACCGGTTTCGACGCCGCCGCCCAGGCCCGGCTGATCGGCATGATCGAGGCCTGGGAGGCCGGGCCGGGCCGCCACCTGATGCCGCGCCTTTTGTCCACCACCGGGCCGGACCCGCAGGCCGATGTGGCCGCGGGCCGGTTGCGGGCGGATCTGTATTACCGGCTGGCCGGGGTGACGGTGACGGTGCCGCCGCTGCGGGCGCGGGTGGACGACATCCCGCCGCTGGCCCGGCACCTGCTGGCCCGCGCCGCCGCGCAGGGCCTGCCGCAGCGCAGCCTGTCCGAGGGCGCGACGGCGCTGATCCGCGCCTATCCCTTTCCCGGCAACGTGCGCGAGCTGGAAAACCTGATGCGCCGGCTGGCGCTGACCGCCGCGGCGGCCGAGATCACCGAGGCCGAGGCCCGCGCCGCCCTGGCCGAGTCGAGCCCGATCATGCCGCCCGCCCCGGCCGCGGCCCCCGCCGCCCGGCCGGCGGCTGCGGCCGCCGGTCCGGCCGCGTCGGTCACGCCGCTGGGCGAGCCGGCGAATATGCGGCTGGCGCAATCGGTGGAAATGCATCTGCAACGCTATTTCGACCTGCATGGCGACGATCTGCCGCCGCCCGGCCTTTACGACCGCATCCTGCGCGAGATCGAAAAGCCGCTGCTGGAGATCGCGCTGGACGCCACGGGCGGCAATCAGCTGCGTTGTGCCGATCTTCTGGGCATCAACCGCAATACCTTGCGCAAGAAACTGACCGATCTGAATATCGAGGTGACACGGCGCCGCAAACTGATGTAAAACGGCCACAGATGGCCTTGCGAGAGTCGCTGAACGGCCACAGAACGGCCGCGGCACAGCGGCGAAACCGCGAGGACGGGCAAGTGGCGGGAACGCTGTCCAGGGATGCATGGGAACGTGTCGCGCGGCTGCGGCGGATGCGCTTTTATCGCAATGCCGCGACCTTGGGTCTGGTGGTGCTGGGCCCGGTGCTGGCCGGGCTGACCTTTGCGGTCATGGGCCCCTTCGCCAATGCCATTTCGGGCGGCTCGGTCTTGCGGCTGGTGCTGCTGGCCGACCTGCTCTACCTGATCGTGCTGACCGGGCTTGTCGTGGCGCGCATGGCGCAGATCGTCGCGGCGCGGCGCAAGTCGGCGGCCGGCTCGCGGCTGCACATGCGGCTGGTCGGCGTCTTCGCCACCATCGCGCTGGTGCCCACGGTGCTGGTGGCGCTGTTCGCCGGGCTGACGGTGAACATCGGCCTGGAAGGCTGGTTCTCGAACCGCGTGCAGCAGGTGGTCTCGACCTCGCTCTCGGCCGCCGAGGCCTATCAGGAGGAACACCGCCGCGACCTGACCAATGACGCGCGGCTGCTGGGCGGGGCGCTGACCCAGGCGGCGCGGCAGAACCCGATGCTGGATGATGGCGACCTGCGGCTGCTGCTGACCGACTACCAGAGCCAGATCCAGCGCGGATTGCGCGAGGCCTATATCATCGACGGCCGCGGCACCATCCGCGCCCGCGGCGAGCGCAGCTATCAGTTCTGGTACGAACAGCCCTCGCCCGCCCAGTTCGACGAGGCGGCGACCCGCGGGCTGGTGCTGATCGAGGACTGGCAGAACAACGAATTCCGCGCCCTGGCGCCGCTGACGCCGCTGGCCGACCGTTATCTCTATGTCACCCGCGACGTGGACGGCAGCCTTCTGGGCCTGCTGGACGACACCCGCCAGACCGTCGGCGAATACCAGCGCCTGGAGCAGGAGCGCGGCCGGGTGCTGTTCGAGTTCTCGCTGCTTTACCTGGGCTTTGCGCTGCTTCTGGTGGCGGCGGCGATGTGGCTGGGGCTGTGGTTCGCCGACCGGCTGTCGCGACCCATCGGCCGGCTGGCCGAGGCCTCCGAGCGGGTGGGCGAGGGCAATCTGGACTTCCAGATCCCCGCCCCCGACACCGGCGACGAGATCCAGACCCTGGGCGAAAGTTTCAACCGCATGACCCGGCAGCTGAAACAGCAGCGCCAGGAGCTGGTGGAAAGCTACCGCGCCGCCGACGACCAGCGCCGGCTGTTCGATTCCGTGCTGTCCTCGGTCACCGCCGGGGTGATCGGACTGGATGCGGCGGGCGAGATCGACTTCCTGAACCGCTCGGCCACCCGGCTGCTGGGCCTCGATCCGGCGGCGGCGCATGACCGGCTGCTGTCCGAGGCGGTGCCGGAATTCGCGCCGCTGTTCGAGCGGCTGTCGCAATCGGTGAACGAATCGGTGCAGGACGAGATCCGCCTGACCCGCGAGGGCCGGGTGGAAAGCCTGCTGGTGCGCATGGCGATCCGCCGCGGCGCCGCCGGCGGGCTGGAAGGCTATGTGGTGGCGCTGGACGACGTGACCGATCTGGTGTCGGCGCAGCGCATGGCCGCCTGGGGCGACGTGGCCCGCCGCGTCGCGCATGAGATCAAGAACCCGCTGACCCCGATCCAGCTTTCGGCCGAGCGGCTGAAGCGCAAGTTCGGCCCCATCGCCGGCGAGGAACGCGAGGCGCTGGAGCAATATACCGAGGTGATCATCCGCCAGACCAACGACCTGCGCCGGATCGTGGACGAGTTCAGCCGCTTCGCCCGCATGCCGGAACCGGACCGCAAGGAAACCGACATCGTCAAGCTGCTGCGCGATGCCGAGCTGATGCAGCGCGACGCGCTGCAGGGCGCGCTGGTCTCGGACATCCCCGACGAGCCGGTGATCGTCGATGCCGATGCCGGGATGATGCGGCAGGTCTTCACCAACCTGTTGAAGAACGCCGGCGAGGCGCTGGACGAGCTGCGCGCCGCCCCGCCCGAGGGCTGGGCGCCGCAGGTCCGGGTCATGCTGCGCGCCGCCCCCGATGCGGTGACCATCCGCATCACCGACAACGGCCCCGGACTGCCCGAGGACCGCACCCGGCTCTTCGAGCCTTATGTCACCATGAAACCCGGCGGCACCGGCCTGGGCCTGCCGATCGTCAAGAAGATCGTCGAGGAGCACGGCGGCAGCCTGATGCTGACCGACGCCCCCGAGGGACGCGGCGCCATGGCCGAGATCCGTCTGCCGCGCGAGCGCCAGCCGGTGCGCCTGTCCGTGCGCCGCCAGAAACACGAGCAGGAAACATTCAAATGAGCGATATTCTGATTGTCGATGACGAGCGGGACATCCGCGAGCTGATTTCCGACATCCTGCGCGACGAGGGCTTCTCGACCCGCCTCGCCGCCAATTCCGACCAGGCGGTGGCCGAGCTGAACGCGGCCGAGCCGGCGCTGATGATCCTCGACATCTGGCTCAAGGACAGCAAGATGGACGGGATCGACATCCTCAAGCAGGTCAAGCGCAACAATCCCGACGTGCCGGTGGTCATCATCTCGGGCCACGGCAATATCGAGATCGCGGTGGCGGCGATCAAGCAGGGCGCCTATGACTTCATCGAGAAGCCCTTCAACATCGACCAGCTGCTGGTGGTGATCCGCCGCGCCATGGAGACGGCGCGGCTGCGGCGCGAGAACTCGACCCTCAAGCGCGGCGAGGCGCGGGCCTCAGAAATGCTGGGCAATTCCGCGCCCTTCCGCCGGCTGCGCGAACAGCTCGACAAGGTGGCGAAGTCGAACGGCAGGGTGATGCTGACCGGCGAGCCGGGGGCGGGCAAGGAGATCGCCGCCCGCTATGTCCACGCCCACAGCCCGCGGGCGCGCGAGCCCTTCGTCACCGTGCCCTGCGCCACCATCGAGCCCGACCACATGGAGGAGGTGCTGTTCGGCCGCGAGACGCCCGAGCGCGGCATCGAGCCGGGGCTGCTGGAACAGGCGCATGGCGGGGTGATCTATTTCGACGAGGTGGCGGACATGCCGCTGGGCACCCAGCCCAAGATCCTGCGGGTGCTGACCGAGCAGCAGTTCCAGCGCTCGGGCGGCACCGACAAGGTGCGGGTGGACCTGCGGGTGATCTCCTCGACCAACCGCGATCTGGCGGCGGAAATCGCCGCCGGCCGCTTCCGCCAGGAGCTCTACGACCGGCTGAACGTGGTGCCGGTGGCGGTGCCGTCGCTTGCCGACCGCCGCGACGACATCCCGATGCTGGCCGGGCATTTCATCGAGCTGTTCCACGCCGGCCAGGGCCTGCCGCTGCGCGCCCTGCCCGAGGAGACCTGCGCGGCGCTGCAGGCGATGGGCTGGCCGGGCAACATCCGCCAGCTGCGCAACGTGATCGAACGGGTGCTGATCCTGGGTGACGGCATCGGGCCGATCCAGCCCTCGGAACTGGAGACCCAGAACGGTACCACCACCACCGGCGAGGCCCTGGCGCTGGGGCCGCAGATCACCAGCCTGGCGCTGCGCGAGGCGCGCGAACTCTTCGAGCGGGAATACCTGCTGGCGCAGATCAACCGTTTCGGCGGCAATATCAGCCGCACGGCGCAATTCGTCGGCATGGAGCGCTCGGCCCTGCATCGCAAGCTCAAGTCGCTGGGCGTCGTCGGCGGCATGCGCGTCGAGGAAGAGGTGATGGGGAAATGACGGTGCCGCCGCGTTTGCGGCGCGGTCGCCGGGGTATTTGGAAAACGGTGAAAGCGTTAGGCTTTTCTTAACTTCACCGGGGTATTCAGGTTGCGCGGGACAGGCTGGGGAGCCGATGACCGCAAACGGTGAAAGCGCCCCGGACCGCCCTGGAATGCCCGGGGGTTCCCGGTTGTCCGGGGCGCCGCCTCCGCCCTTCACCGTTTTCCAAATACCCTGGCGACGGCGAAGCGCGCAGGGTGACCGCCGATCAGGCCGCGGCGTTTTCGCTGTATCCGCCACGCGCGGCGCGCGTTAGGATCGCGCTTCACGAAGGGCATCAACCGGGGCCGGAATGAAGATCATCATCTGCGGGGCGGGGCAGGTCGGCTGGCACATCGCGCGCCATCTGGCGGGCGAGCGCAACGATGTCACCATCATCGACACCAATGCCGAGCTGATCCGCCGCGCCACCGATGCGCTGGACGTGCAGGGCGTCACCGGTTTTGCCAGCCATCCCGACGTGCTGGACCGCGCCGGCGCCCGCGATGCCGATCTGATCATCGCCGCCACCCATTCGGACGAGGTGAACATGGTCACCTGCCAGGTGGCGCATTCCGTCTTCCAGGTGCCGCGGAAGATCGCGCGGCTGCGCAGCTCGGCCTATCTCGACGCGATCTGGTCCGATCTCTACCGCACCGACCATCTGCCCATCGACGTGGTCATCAGCCCCGAGCGCGAGGTGGCGCGGGCGGCCCTGCAACGGCTTTCGGCGCCCTCGACCTTCGATGCCGAGACCTTTCTCGACGGGCGGCTGCACCTGCTGGGCATCCTGCTGGATCCCGACAGCCCGGTGCTGAACACGCCGCTGCGGCAATTGAACGAGATGTTCACCAGCCTCAGCGCCATCGTCACCGGCGTGCGGCGCGGCGGCCGGCTGTTCGCGCCCGAGCCGGGGGACCAGTTGTTCGAGGGCGACCAGATCTATGTCTTCACCCTGAGCGAGGACGTGCCGCGCACGCTGGAGATCTTCGGCAAGCCCATGGCCAAGCAGGAAAGCGTCGTCATCATCGGCGCCGGCAATGTCGGCCTTGCCGTCGCGCAATCGCTGGAGGCGCGGCCCGAGCGGGTGCGCGTCAAGCTGATCGAGCGCAGCCGCGGCCGGGCCGAGGACGCGGCCGACGCGCTGAACCGCACCATCGTGCTGAATGGCGACGGGCTTTCCGCCGAGCTGCTGGAGGAGGCGGCGGTGCCGCGTGCCGATGCGGTGCTGGCGATCACCGACGACGACAAGACCAATATTCTGGCCGCGGTGCGTGCCAAGCAGGCCGGCGCCAAGCTGGCGATCTCGCTGGTCAACGACCCGACGCTGATGTCGCTGATGGAACCCCTGGACATCGACGCCTTCATCAACCCGCGCGCCAGCACCGTGTCCACCATCCTGCGCCATATCCGGCACGGCCGGGTGCGCGACATCTATTCCATCGGCGATGCCGAGGCCGAGGTGATCGAGGCGCAGGTGCTCTCGACCTCGCCGATCTCGGGCCGGGCGGTGCGCGACATCGAATTTCCCGAAGGCGCGCTGATGGGCGCGGTGCAGAAGGGCGACCGGGTGGTCAAGCCCACCGGCGACCTGCGCATCGAAGAGGGCGATATCGTGGTGATCTTCGCCCTTGCCTCCGACATTCCCGAGGTCGAGCGCCTGCTGCAGGTCTCGATCGACTTCTTCTGAGGCCCGGGATGCGGCTGCTTCTGCGACTGCCCCTGATGGTGATCCTGGCCGGGATCGGCGGCGCGGCCATGGTGGTGCCGGGGCTTTACGCCCATGCCATCGACAGCCACAAGATCGGCGCGATCTTCCTGGGCTGCGCCGGGCTTTTCGTCCTTCTGGCCGCGATCCTGGGCCTGGCCACCGCCGAGGAACCCGAGGGGCCGCGGGCGCGCAGCGTGCTGCTGACCATGCTGGGCACCATGCTGCTGCTGCCCGCCATGCTGGCGGTGCCCTTTGCCATTTCCCTGCCCGATACCGGCTTCTTCAACGCCTGGTGGGAGATGATTTCCTGCCTGACCACCACCGGCGCCACGCTTTATGCCGCCGACCTGCTGCCGGCGCCGCTGCATCTGTGGCGCGCCGTGGTCGGCTGGCTGGGCGGGCTGTTCATGCTGGTCGCGGCCATCGCCCTGCTGGCGCCGCTGCGGGTCGGCGGGTTCGAGATTCTGTCCTCGCCCTATGGCCGCAGCGAGCGCTTCGAGCGGCTGCCGCGCTCGGCCGAGAGCGTCGCGGTGGTCACCCACCTCTCCACCCCGGCCTTCCAGACCGAACTGGTCGATCCGGTGCATCGGGTGATGCGGGCGGCGCGGGCGGTGTTCCCGCCCTATGCCGGGCTGACGCTGCTGATGTGGACGATCCTGCTGATGCTGGGCGAGAACGGGCTGGTGGCGCTGACCCGCGCCATGGGCACGCTGTCGACCAGCGGCATCAGCCCGGTGGGCGGTCCGGCCGGGCAGGGCAGCGGCATCGCCGGCGAGGCGGTGATCTTCCTGTTCCTGGTCCCGGCCCTGTCGCGGCGTTTCTGGCCCGGCGGCGGCGAGCTGAACACCAGCGAAAGCTGGACCGGCGATCCCGAGCTGCGCATGGCGGCGGGCGTGGTGCTGCTGGTCTCGGCCATGCTGTTCCTGCGGCATTTCGCCGGCGCCATCGGCGTCTCGCCCACCGGCGCCCAGGGGGTGCTGGACACGCTGGACAGCGCCGCCTCGGCCGCCTGGGGCGGGATCTTCAACGGCCTCAGCTACCTGACCACCACCGGCTGGAACTCGGTCGAATGGCAGGGCGCGCGCAACTGGTCGGGGCTCAGCTCTCCCGGGCTGATGCTGGCCGGGCTGGCGCTGATGGGCGGCGGCGTCGCCACCACCGCCGGCGGGGTGAAGCTGTTGCGGGTCTATGCGCTGGCCCGCCATGCCGAGCGCGAGCTGGACAAGATCGTGCATCCCAGCTCGGTCGGCGGCGGCGGGCTGATGGCGCGGCGGCTGCGCCGCGAGGGCGCCTATCTCGCCTTCATCTTCTTCATGCTGTTCGCCAGTTCGATCGCGGTGACGGTCATGCTGATCTCGTTGCAGCGGATCGAATTCGATTCGGCGACGATTCTGTCCATCGCGGCGCTGACCAATACCGGGCCGCTGGCCGGGGCGATTCCGCTGACCCCCAGCTTCCAGGGCTCGGCCGGCATGGCCGGCGCCCCGTGGGAGGGCTGGGCCGGCCTGCCGGCGCTGACCAAGGCGGTGCTGGCGGCGGCGATGGTGGTCGGCCGGGTCGAGACCCTGGCCATCCTGGCGTTGTTTTCACCGGAATACTGGCGCCGTTAGCGCCGATCACATGCTTGCAAGCCGCTGCCCGCTCGCCTAAGTCTTGAAAACCAGCGATAAGAACAAGGTGCATCGAATGGCCGGCGACAAACAGAACCTCCAGGACGCTTTTCTGAACCATGTCCGCAAGGGCAAGGTTCCGGTGACGATTTTTCTTATCAATGGTGTGAAACTGCAGGGTGTCATCACCTGGTTCGACAATTTCTGCGTGCTGCTGCGCCGTGACGGTCAGTCGCAGCTGGTCTACAAGCACGCCATCTCGACCATCATGCCGGGGCAGCCGATCAGCCTTTATGAGGGTGAGGACTGATTGGCCGAACCCTCGGAAACCCGCGAGCGGCCGACCCGCGCCTATGTGATCCATCCCGATCTGGGCAATTCGCGCACCCGCCGCTCGCCCGAGCTGGCGCTGGAGGAGGCCGTGGCGCTGGCCCATGCCCTGCCCGCCATCGAGGTGACCGGCGCCGAGGTGGCGCGGCTGCGCAATCCCGATCCGGGCATGCTGTTCTCCAAGGGCAAGCGCGAGGAGATCGGCCAGCACCTGCAGGCCGCCGCCGAGGGCGAGGGGGCGGAGCTGGTGCTGATCGACGGGCCGGTGACGCCGGTGCAGCAGCGCAACCTGGAAAAGGACTGGGGCGTCAAGATCCTCGACCGCACCGGGCTGATCCTCGAGATCTTCGCCGACCGGGCGCAGACCCGCGAGGGGGTGCTGCAGGTCGAGCTGGCGGCGCTGGCCTATCAGCGCACCCGGCTGGTCCGGGCCTGGACCCACCTGGAACGCCAGCGCGGCGGGTTGGGCTTCGTCGGCGGTCCGGGCGAGACGCAGATCGAGGCCGACCGCCGCGCCATCGACGAGCAGGTGATCCGCCTGCGCCGGCAGCTTGGGCGGGTGGTCAAGACCCGCGAACTGCACCGCAAGGCGCGCGCCAAGGTGCCCTATCCGATCGTGGCGCTGGTGGGTTACACCAATGCCGGGAAATCCACGCTGTTCAACCGGCTGACCGGGGCCGAGGTGCTGGCGCAGGACCAGCTTTTCGCCACGCTGGATCCGACCATGCGGCAGATTCTGCTGCCGGGCGGCCGGCGGGTGATCCTGTCGGACACGGTGGGCTTCATCAGCGACCTGCCGCATGAACTGGTCGCCGCCTTCCGCGCCACGCTGGAAGAAGTGCTGGCCGCCGACCTGATCCTGCATGTGCGCGACATCAGCCACCCCGAAACCGAGGAGCAGGCCGGCGACGTGGGCGAGATCCTCGATTCGCTGGGCGTCGAGGAAGACGTGCCGCTGATCGAGGTCTGGAACAAGATCGACGCGCTTTCGCCCGAAACCCGCGCGGCGCTGCAGCGTACCGATGCCCGCACCGCCGGCGTCCAGACGATCTCGGCCCTGTCCGGCGAGGGGGTGGACGCGCTGCTGGCCGCCATCGAGGAACGCCTGGCCGAGGCGCTGGACGAACCGCGCCTTGATGCCGAACTGCTGCTGCCGCATTCCGACGGCCGCCGCCGGGCCTGGCTGCACGAGCGCGGCGTGGTGGTGGCCGAGGAGTCGGCCGAGGACGGCGTGCATCTGCGCCTGCGCTGGACGGAACGGCAAAAGGCAACCTTCGAGGCGCTTTGACCGGGCCGGTCCCGCGGGTCCCGCGGGTGGCAGGGGTATTTGGAAAACGGTGAAAAGCCGCGGTCCCGAGAGTCGGGCGCGGTCGATTCCGGTTGAGCGGCCGCGATCTGAGCATTGGGAGACGGCGGCAGCCGGTCCGGTCCGCAGGGCGCGGCCTTTTCGCTTTCACCGTTTTCCAAATACCCGAATCTCTTCCTGACGGTCTGTTCCGGGCCATGGCGGCTTCGCTGTTCCCCGGACACCCGTGTCGCGCCGGGCGGCCGGGGCGGGTTTTCCGCCCGGGGGGCGTCAGGCCGGCAGGGCGGCGAGTTCGCCTGCCCAGGGCGGGTTGGCGCCGGGGCGCGAGACGGTGATCGCCGCCGCGCGGGTGCCGAGCGCCAGCGCGGCGGCGATGGCGCCGGCGGTCAGCGCGTCCAGCCCCTTGCGCGAGAGCACCCCGGCGCGGTCGAGCGCGGCCAACACCCCGGCGTTGAAGGTGTCGCCGGCGCCGATGGTGTCGGCGACCTCGACTTGCATCGCCGGGGCGGCCAGCGGTTCGCCCGACCAATGCGCCCGGGCACCGGTGGAGCCGCCGGTCTGGAAGACCACCCGCGGTCCGCGGTCGAGGATCGCGGCGGCGGCTTGCTCGAAGGTCTTGCCCGGCATCAGCCAGTCGAGGTCGTCGCCCGAGAGCTTGACCAGGTCGACCATCCCGAAAAGCCGGTCGAGCCGGGCGCGATAGGCCGTCTCGTCGGCGATGAAGAAGGGGCGGATGTTGGGGTCCAGCATGACCGGGATGCGGTGGCGAACGCGCTCGACCAAGGCCTCGACGGCGGCGCCGCAAGGGTCGGGGACCAGGCTGATGCCGCCGATGAACAGGGCCGTGACCGCGTCGGGGATCTCGGGCAGATCCTCGGGCGCCAGCATCCGGCCGGCCGAGCCCTCGTCGTAGAAGGCATAGCGCGCCTCGCCCCCGGTCAGGGTGACGAAGGCCAGTGTGGTCAGCCGGTCGCTGCGCGGGCAGAGGCCGGTATCCACCCCCGCCTCGGCCAGCGGGCGCAGCAGCATCTCGCCGAAGGTATCGCGCGAAATCGGCCAGAGATAGCCGGCCCGCGCGCCCATGCGGCCAAGCGCGATGGCGGTGTTATAGACCGAGCCGCCGGGCAGCGGCCGGTAAAGGGCGCCCTCGGGCACCATGTCGATCAGCGATTCCCCGGCGCAAAGGATCATAGCCTCTCCCTTCCTTCGTCAGTCCGCTCCCGTCTCCTGATAGCGGTAACTGCCGCCGATGGAAATATCCGGCGTGAGGTCGGCGGCGCCGATGCGGACGAAGCCGCCGCGTTCGTTCAGCCAGAGCAGCGCCAGCAGCAGCGCCAGCGCCAGCAGCAGCGCGAAGCCTATCTTCCAGGCCGACCAGGGCCGTTCGCCCTGCACGCGGCCGGACTGACCGTTGACCACGAAACGGTAGCTCTGGCCGTTGTAGCGATAGGCGGCGGTCCAGACCGGCAGCAGGATATGCTTGAAGGTCTCGTCGCTGTGCCGGGTCTCGATGCCGGTGATGCGCTGTTCGTCGCCGCCGATGGCGTGGCGCACGTCCATGGCGATGACGCCGGCCATTTCCTGCCGGGCGATGTCATGGCCCGAGCCGAGCGGGATCGTGTAGCCCTCGGCCAGGAAACCGGCCAGGTATTCGGGCCGGTAGGGCACCAGGTGCGACAGATCCCAGGGCGTTAGCGCGTCGGTGATGCGGCGCGGCAGCGCGCTGGAGGCCAGCACCAGCACGTCGTCGAAGTTCCGCGCCACCTGGCCCGAGGCCGGGGTCCAGCGCGTCCTGCGCACCTGCTGGGCCACCCGCTGCTGGCGGCCGTCCACCATCTGCGTGACGTAGACCGTCTCGTAATACCAGTCGCCGCGCGCGCCGCTGTAGCGCGAGGCGGTGTCGGCGTCGAAGGTCCAGAACGGCGAATAGACCCCGCTCATCCTTTTGCCGCGCCGCGCATAGGCGGTCAGGCCCGAAGGCGCGAACCAGAGCCCGCGCAGCCAGTCCTCGAGCGCGGTCTTGGCCTGCGCCTCGGTGATGACGAAGGGCAGCACGCCCTGCGGCTTGAGGTGGCGGCTGGTGCCGGTGTCGGTGACCACGGCGGTGGCGCAGAACGGGCAGGCCGAGGCGTGGCGGTCGCTGGTGATCTCGACCTTGGCGCCGCAATTCGGGCAGGAGAGCGTGCGCACCGTTTCGGTCAGGTCGCTGTGCCGGTCCAGCGACAGCCCGTGCTCCAGCGGCAATTCGCGCAGGCCTGGCGCCTTGTGGCCGCCGTCCCATTGCAGCGCCCGCCCCGTCGCCGGGTCGAGCAGGATGGCGCTTTCGCCCCACGGTCCCTGCCGGGCCTGGCGGGAGGGCGCGCGGGCGGGGCCGGGGCCGATCCGGCTTTCATGCCCGCAATAGGGGCAGACCAGGCTTTGCTGGCCCGGCGAGAATTCCAGGCTGGCGCCGCAATTCTCGCAAGGATAGCGGTATTCCGAGGGCGGCGTCGGCATTCCGGCCGCTTACCCCGCCTTCGGGACCGGCGGCGGCGGCGGCGGCGCGACGGTGAAGAGCTGGGCGAGTTCCGCCACCTCGTCCGCCGGTTTCCAGCCGTCCTGTCCGGGGGTCCAGACCAGCGTCTCGCGGGTGAAGCCGCCCTCGCGCACGAGGCGGCCGAGATGGGCGCGGCCATAGGGGCCGTCGGCCTGGCCGTTCACGGCGATGTGCCAGACGGTTTCGGGATGCAGCGGCGGCGGGCTTTGCGGGGCCTGCTGCTGCTGCGGCAGGGCGCCCCAGGGGCCGCGCTGCGCCATCGCCGCGCCCAGCCCTGCGCCCAGTCCGGCGCCCAGTCCGGCGCCGATGCCCGCGCCCATGCCGCCGGGCTGGTTCGAGGCGTTCAGCATCGCCTCGGAGGCGGCATATTGGCCGAAGCGGTTCAGGTCGCCGACGATGCCCATCGAGGTGCGCTTGTCGAGCATCCTTTCCACCTCGTCCGGCAGGCTGATGTTCTCGATATAGAATTCCGGAATGGTCAGGCCGTAGCCGGCCACCGTCGGGCCGATCGCCTTGGCGACCATCTGGCCCAGCTCGGCGGTATTCGCCGCCATGTCCAGCACCGGGATGCCCGAGGCGGCGATCAGGCGCGAAAACTCCTGCACGATGATGTTGCGCAGCTGGAAGCTGATCTCGTCGCGGGTGAACTCGCCATCGGTGCCGACGATTTCGGTCATGAAGCGGCCGGGATCGGTCACGCGCATGGAATAGGTGCCGAAGGCGCGGATGCGGACGGGCCCGAATTCGGGGTCGCGGGCGATGACCGGGTTTTTCGTTCCCCATTTCAGGTCGTTGAAGCGGGTGGTGTTGACGAAATAGATCTCGGACTTGAAGGGGCTGCGGAAGCCGTGGTCCCAGTGCTGCAGCCGGGTCAGGATCGGCAGGTTGTTGGTTTCCAGCATGTAGAGGCCGGGCTGGAACACGTCGGCGAGCTGCCCTTCGTGGATGAAGACCGCGGCCTGGCCCTCGCGCACGGTCAGCTTGGCGCCGTATTTGATCGCCTTGCCCACGGTCGGGTAGCGATAGACCATGGTGTCGCGGGTGTCGTCGGTCCATTCGATGATCTCGATGAACTCGCCGCCGAGGATGTTGAACAGGGACATGGGTCTGCCTTTCCGTTGCGGCGCCGCGGGCAGGAGCGTGCCGGGACATCCCTGGTCCCCAGCCCGCCCGGCGCTGTCGATGAGGATAGTGCCGAGGCCGCCCCGCTCGTCAAGCGAGGAGAGGGTGGCGATGCCGGCCGGGATTCATCTTTTCTTGAGGAAAGGGTGCTGGCCAATCGGAAATGCCGTCCCGCCCCCGATCCCGGATAGGTGCCATGCCGAAGCAGCCAGACCCTCCGCCCGACCGGATCCTGCGCCGGTTGACGGGGATCGCGGCCTGGCTGGGCCTGGCGTTCCGGTCGCTGCGGGGCGGGGGCCGGTCACACCTCGGTCCCCAGCAGCTCGCGGGCGATCTGCATCACGATGGGGCGGGCCTCGGCCTCGGTCATGCCGGGGTGCAGGCGCGGGTCGTAAAGGATCTTCAGCAGCAGTTCGTCATGCCGGGTCAGATAGGCGAATTCCTCGTCGTCGTTGAAGATCGAGGGGCGCACGCGTGGGCTGTCATTGGCCAGCCCCATGCCCTGCGCCAGTTCCTCGTGGATGCAGGAGCGGCGCAGGCGCGGCGGCAGCTCGGCCCGGATCAGCGCCACCGCCTGGGCATAGGTCGGGGAATTGCCGCTGGAATAGGCGAAGACCGTGCAATAATTCTGCGGCGCCAGGTCGCGCAGCGCGGCGATGTCGCCGGCCGGAATGCCCGGCACCAGCGCGGACAGGCGCGCGCCGATGGCACGCCGTTCGTCCTCGTTCAGGATCAGCACGTTGAAATTGCCCGAGGCGCCGGTCAGCGCCACCGGCTGGCCGCTGACGCGCTGCAGGCGCGCCGCGAAGCCTGCCACCTCGGCGCGGTCGCGGGCGCGCTGGGCCGGGGCGACCGAGTCGCCGAATTCCAGCCGCACCCGCACCGGCTGCTGCCAGCGCCGCAAGGGCGCGGGCACCGGGCGCGAGACCAGCTTGCCGCCGTCGCGCACATATTCGTCATGCAGCGCCACCTCGATGAAATCCTCGGCCAGCTTCTCGGGGGTCAGCGCGATCTCGGTGCCGGGATCGGTGCGCAGCCGGCCGCGGGCGATCAGCGTCTCCTCGATGCCGGCGAGATAGTCGCGCATGTTGCGGCTGACGGGGGATGCGGCTGCGGCCTCGGCCCGGGCGGTGGCGGCGCGGGCACTCTCGGCGCGTTCGCGGCGCAGCGCGGCCTGATCGACCGGCGGCGGTTCGGGCCGGTCGGGCGGCGGCGGCGCCTCGACTGCGGGGGGCGGGGTTTCCGTCGGCGGCTGGGGCGCGCAGGCGGCAAGCAGCGCCAGCAGGGCCAGCGCGACGGGCAGGGGCAGGAGCGGAGGAAAGCGGGCAGGCAGGGTCACGATGGCGTCGTTGCTGGGGTTGCGGATCGGGCGCTGGCCGCGGCGAGGGTGTTGCGCAGCTCGGTCTCCATGGTCTTCAGGTCTTCCTCGGCGGCGGCGCGGCGGGTGCGGCCCTCGTCGGCGATGCGCAGGCTGTCCTCGATGGTCGAGATCAGCTCGGCATTGGCGGTGCGCACCGCCTCGATGTCGAAGACGCCGCGCTCGATCTGGGTGCGGATCTGGGCATTGGCCTCGCGCAGGTTCTTGGCGTTGGCGGTCAGAAGGTCGTTGGTCAGGTCGTTCGCCTCCTTGACCGCGCGGGCGGCCTCGGCGCTGCGCTGGATGGTCACGGCCTGCGCAAGCTGCGTTTCCCACAGCGGCACGGTGTTCACCAGGGTAGAGTTGATCTTGGTGACCAAGGACTTGTCGTTTTCCTGCACCAGCCGGATCGAGGGCAGCGACTGCATGGTCACCTGCCGGGTCAGCTTGAGGTCATGCACCCGGCGGTCCAGGTCGTCGCGGGCCGCGCGCAGGTCGCGCAACTCCTGCGCGGCCATGACCTTGTCGTTCTCGGCCGCGGCTTCGACGGCGGCTTCCTTGGCAGGGGTCTCGTCGCGGTCGATCTGGGCCAGCTTCTCCTCGCCCGCGGCGATATAGAGCGCGAGTTCGTCATAGAAGTTCAGCGTCCGGTCATAGAGCAGGTCGAGCGACTTGATGTCCTTGAGCAGCCGGTGCTGGTGCTGGTCGAGATCGGCGGTGATGCGGTCGATCTGGCCCTGCACCTCTTCGTAATTGGCGACGAATTTGGCGAAGGGCGCGGCGCGGCCCAGAAGCTTCTCCCACCAGCTGCGCCGGCGGCGCACGTCCAGCTCGCTGACCGAAAAGCCGCGGATGGTGGTCACGATCTCGCGCAGCGACTCGCCGGCCGGGCCCACGTCCTTGTTTCTGACGTCGGCCAGCATGGCCTGGCTGATTTCCTGCAGCTCGTTCTGGGCGCGGGCGCCGAAATGCACGATCGAGCCGGAGTCGCGGATATCGACCTCGGCCATGCGCTTGCGGATCTCCTCGGCCACGGCGGGCCCGGCCTCGGCCAGTTTCGGCGCGGCGGCGGGCGGTTCGGGCAGGACCACCGAGGTCACGGTCTGGATCTCGTCCAGCGCGGCCTGGGCGCTGGCCTGTGTCTGCGTGGTCATCCGGCGTCGTCCTTTCCTGTGGGAGCTTCTGCAAGGCAGGGGCTCGGCCGCAGAATAGGCCGATTCCCGATGAGTTCAACGAGCGCCCGCGGGTGCGGTTCCCATTGCCCCGGCGGGTGTTGCCATCCTGCCCGGGTGGCGCCGGATCCGCCGGGGCGGGGGCTTGCCGGCCGGGCCGCTTTGCGTTGCGCGGCGGGCGGGGGGCGTGTAGAACCTGCCCGATTGAGCGTTGCGAAGGGAGCCCGTGCATGCGCAGAGTTGTCGTCACCGGTCTGGGGATGGTCACGCCGCTGGCCTCGGGGGTCGAGGAGACCTGGTCGAGACTTCTGGCCGGGGAATCCGGCGCCGGACCGATCACCCGGTTCGACACCAAGGACGTAACGACGAAATATGCCTGCGAGATCCCGTTCGGCGACGGTACGGGCGGCAGCTTCAACCCCGATGACTGGATGGAGCCCAAGGACCGGCGCAAGGTCGACGACTTCATCCTTTACGGCATGGCCGCCGCCGCGCAGGCGGTGCAGGATTCCGGCTGGGAGCCGGCAAACGAGGACGAGCGCGAGCGCACCGGCGTCATGATCGGCTCGGGCATCGGCGGGTTGTCCTCGATCGCCGATACGGCGGTGCTGATCAAGGAACGCGGGCCGAAGCGGGTCTCGCCCTTCTTCATTCCGGGGGCGCTGATCAATCTGGTCTCGGGCCAGGTCTCGATCCGCTTCGGCTTCAAGGGGCCGAACCATGCGGTGGTCACCGCCTGCTCGACCGGCGCGCATGCCATCGGCGACGCGGCGCGGCTGATCGCGCTGGGCGATGCGGACGTCATGGTCGCGGGCGGCACCGAAAGCCCGATCTGCGAGATCGGCATCGCCGGCTTCAATGCCTGCAAGGCGCTGTCGACCAAGCGCGAGGACGATCCCAAGGCGGCATCCCGCCCCTGGGACGAGGACCGCGACGGCTTCGTCATGGGCGAGGGCGCCGGCGTCGTGGTGCTGGAGGAATACGAGCACGCCAAGGCCCGCGGCGCCAAGATCTATGCCGAGATCCTGGGTTACGGCATGTCGGGCGACGCCTATCACATCACCGCGCCCAGCGAGGATGGCGACGGCGGTTTCCGCAGCATGACCAATGCCTTGGCGCGCGCCAACCTGTCGCCGGGCGACCTGGACTACATCAATGCGCACGGCACCTCGACCATGGCCGACGTGATCGAACTGGGCGCGGTCGAGCGGCTGCTGGGCGAGGCGGCGGGGAACGTCGTCATGTCCTCGACCAAGTCGAGCATCGGGCATCTGCTGGGTGCGGCCGGCGCGGTCGAGGCGATCTTCTGCATCCTGGCGCTGCGCGACCAGATCTGCCCGCCGACGATCAACCTGGACAACCAGGCGCGTGAATCCGCCGTCGATCTGGCCGCCAATGCCGCCGTGCGGCGCAAGGTGGAGTATGTGCTGTCGAACAGCTTCGGCTTCGGCGGCACCAATGCCAGCCTGGTGATGGGGCGGGTCAAGGAATGATCTGGCGCCACATCGCGTCGAACTTCCTGACGCTGCTGATCGTGATCCTGATCGCGGTCGCAGCGGCCATCGCCTGGGGCAAGCACGAATACTCCCGGCCCGGCCCCAGCGCCGTGGCGGCTTGCGTGCGCGTCGCGCCGGGCGCCAGCCTGAACGCGGTCAGCCAGCAACTGGCCGAGCAGGGCGTGGTGTCCAATGCCTATGTGTTCCGGGCCGGCGCGGATTATGCGGGGAAGTCGCGCGATCTGAAATACGGCTCTTACCTGATGCCGCCGCAGTCCAGCATGGAGGAGATCGTCCGGGTCATCACCGCCGGCGGTCCCAGCACCTGCGGCACCGAGGTGGTGTTCCGCATCGGCGTGCGCGAGAACTCGGTGATCCTGCGCGACATGGATGCCGGGACCGGGGTGTTTGCCGAGCAGGCGAAATACAACCCCGCCAGCGAGCCGGCGCCCGAGGTCATCGCCGCGGCCGAGCAAAAGCCGGACGCGCGGCTGCGCATCTCGGTCGCCGAGGGCGTCACCAGCTGGCAGGTGGTCGAGGGGCTGAAGCAGGCCGGGTTCCTGGGCGGCGAGGTCGCGAAACTGCCGGAGGAGGGCAGCCTGGCGCCCGATACCTATGACGTCGAGAAGGGCGCCGACCGCGCGGCTCTGCTGGCCGAGATGGCGCGGCGGCAGGCCGCGCACCTGGCCGCGGCCTGGGAGAAGCGCGAGCCGGATCTGCCCTATGCGACGCCGCAAGAGGCGCTGATCATGGCCTCGATCATCGAGAAGGAGACCGGGGTGCCGGACGAGCGCCGGGTGGTGGCCAGCGTCTTCGTCAACCGGATGCGGCAGGGGATGCGGCTGGAGACCGACCCGACGGTGATCTATGGCATCACCGGCGGCAAGGGGGTGCTGGATCGCGGCATCCGCGGCTCCGAGCTGCGTCGGCGGACGCCCTACAACACCTATCAGATCGACGGGCTGCCGCCGACGCCGATCGCCAATCCCGGCCGGGCCGCCATCGAGGCGGCGATGGATCAGGAGGATACGGATTACGTGTTCTTCGTCGCCGACGGCTCGGGCGGCCATGCCTTTGCCCGCACGCTGGAGGAGCACAACCAGAACGTCGCGCGCTGGCGCGAGATCGAGCGGCAGCGCGGCGAGCCGTTGTCGCCGGTGCAGGGCGACTGACACCGCAAGACGGGGGCGATTCCGTCCCCGTTTTCGCCCTGTTGCGCGGCCGCGCGATGGGGTGTTGCGCGAGGCAATTTGTTTTTTATAAAGAATAATTGGCAGAGGGACGCACAACCATGGGTTTTGCGTTGACTCTGCGAACGCCCTGAAGTAGAAATTACCCATGCTGGGAGAAATGGGCAAGCGGCCGGGTCGGTGACCTTGGGCCGCTTTTTTCATGTCTCGCTCGTGCGGACAGGCACACGAGGGCAGGGCGATCAAGAATGACCATGAGTTTCGATCCGGGGCCGGAGGCGCCGGAAGGGCCTTTCGTGCCCGGCGCCGCCACGGCGCCCGATATGAGCGTGCTGGAGATCGCGGACGGGCTGTTTTGGTCCTACGCGGCCGATCTGGACAGGCTTCGCCGCAAGATCACGGCGGGCAAGACCGACGATTTGAAGGAATCCGGCAAGCTGGTGCGCGCCCTGCGGGACGCGACCCAAATGGTGCTGGAGGAAAGGAACAAGGTTGACAAGCTTCGCAAGGATGCTGCCGGACAGGTCGGTGCAGGGGCACTCGACCTTGTCGCGGCACGAGATGAAATCGGGCGCCGCCTGGCTTGCCTCCGCCGAGCCGGAGGAGGTTGACGAATTCCTGGGGGGCCTCAGCGACAATGCCCTGGCGGCGCTGCCCTGGCTTTTCGAGTTCTGGGCGCTGCCGCATCAGCTGCCGCCCGAGGGCGACTGGAAGACCTGGGTGATCATGGGCGGGCGCGGCGCGGGCAAGACCCGCGCCGGCTCGGAATGGGTGCGCGCGCAGGTCGAGGGGGCGACCGCCGATGCTCCGGGGCGGGCGCATCGCGTGGCGCTGGTGTCCGAGACCTTCGACCAGGCGCGGGACGTGATGGTCTTTGGCGAGTCGGGCATCCTGGCCTGTTCGCCGCCAGACCGGCGTCCGGTCTGGGAGGCGGGGCGGCGGCGGCTGGTCTGGCCCAATGGTGCGACGGCGCAGGTCTATTCGGCGCATGAGCCCGAGGCTTTGCGCGGGCCGCAATTCGACGCGGCCTGGGTCGACGAGCTGGCGAAGTGGAAGAAGGCCGAGGAGACCTGGGACATGCTGCAATTCGCGCTGCGGCTGGGGCAGCATCCGCAGCAGGTGGTCACCACCACGCCGAAGAACGTCGGGGTGCTGAAGCGGATCCTGGGCAATGCCTCGACGGTGACCACCCATGCCCCGACCGAGGCCAACCGCGCCTATCTGGCCGAAAGTTTCCTGGCCGAGGTCGAGGCGCGCTATGCCGGCACCCGGCTGGGCCGGCAGGAGCTGGAGGGGCTGCTGCTGGAGGATGTCGAGGGCGCGCTGTGGACCACCGCCATGGTCGAGCGCTGCCGGGTCGAGGCGGCGCCGCGGCTGTCGCGCATCGTGGTGGCGGTCGATCCGGCGGTGAGCTCGGGCGCGGCCTCGGACGAATGCGGCATCGTCGTGGCCGGCGTGGTCAGCGAGGGGCCGGTGACGGAGTGGCGGGCCTATGTGCTGGAGGATGCCTCGGTCCGGGGCGGGCCGTCGGACTGGGCGCGGGCGGCCATCGCGGCGATGCAGCGGCATGGCGCCGAGCGGCTGGTGGCCGAGGTCAACCAGGGCGGCGACCTGGTCGAGAGCGTGATCCGGCAGGTCGATCCGCTGGTGCCGTTCCGCGCCTTGCGGGCCGGGCGCGGCAAGGGCTTGCGGGCCGAGCCGGTGGCGGCGCTTTACGAGCAGGGGCGGGTGCATCATCTGCGCGGGCTGGGCGTGCTGGAGGACCAGATGTGCCGGATGACCGTGGCGGGCTATGGCGGCAGGGGCTCGCCCGACCGGCTGGATGCGCTGGTCTGGGCAATCCATGAGCTGGTGATCGAGCCGGCGGCGGCCTGGAGACGGCCCTCGGTGCGGGGGTTGTAGCGCCGGACCGGGGGACGTCGCGTCCCCCGGACCCCCTGCGGGGTATTTGGAAAACGGAGAAAGGGCCTTGGGGCCTGCGGAGGGTCGCGGGAGCGGCCCTTTTTCATTGGGGATTCAGGAGGGACCGATGGCATTTCCCTGGTTCGGACGGGGGGCTGCGGCCGCGAGGCCGCCCGTCGTCGAGGTCGAGAAGAAGGCCAGCGCCACCGGCAAGGTGGTGGCGCTGGCGGCGGGCTCGGGGCGGGTGGTCTGGTCGCCGCGCGACACGGTCAGCCTGACCAATGCCGGCTTTGCCGGCAACCCGGTCGGGTTCCGGGCCGTGCGGCTGATTGCCGAGGCCGCCGCCGCGGTGCCGCTGGTCTGCCAGGACCGCGAACGGCGCTACGAGGTGCACCCGGTGCTGGACCTGCTGCGCCGGCCCAATGCCGGGCAGGGTCGCGCCGAGCTGTTCGAGGCGCTGTTCGGGCAGATCCTGCTGAGCGGCAATGGCTATCTGGAAGCGGTGGGCGAGGGCGCCAAGGGCTTGCCGGCCGAGCTGCATGTGCTGCGCTCGGACCGGATGGCGGTGGTGCCGGGGCCGGATGGCTGGCCCGTCGCCTATGAATATGGCGTGGGCGGGCGGAAGGTGCGCTTCGACATGGCGGGCAGTCCCGATCCGATCTGCCATATCCGCAGCTTCCATCCGCTGGACGACCATTACGGGCTGTCGCCCATGCAGGCGGCGGCGGTGGCGGTGGATGTGCATAACAGCGCCTCGAGCTGGTCGAAGGCGCTGCTGGACAATGCGGCGCGGCCTTCGGGGGCGATCGTCTACAAGGGGGCGGATGGGCAGGGCAGCCTGTCGCCGGACCAGTATGACCGGCTGGTGACCGAGATGGAGATGCACCATCAGGGCGCGCGCAATGCCGGGCGGCCGATGCTGCTGGAAGGGGGGCTTGACTGGAAGCCGATGGGGTTCTCGCCCAGCGACATGGAGTTCCACGAGACCAAGCTGGCGGCGGCGCGGGAAATCGCCCAGGCCTTCGGCGTGCCGCCGATGCTGATCGGCATTCCGGGCGAGGCGACCTATGCCAATTACGCCGAGGCGCATCGCGCCTTCTATCGGCTGACGGTGCTGCCGCTGGTCTCGCGCGTTGCCGGCGCCGTGGCCTGGTGGCTGTCCGAGCATCTGGGCGCCGAGATCGACCTGCGTGCCGATCCGGACCGGGTTCCGGCGCTGGCCGAGGAGCGCGACAGCCATTGGCGGCGCATCGGCGAGGCCGCCTTTCTGACCGAGGCCGAGAAGCGGGCGGCGCTGGGCCTGCCGCCCTTGGCGGAGGGCTGACGATGGAGGGCTCGCGTTTCGTGAAGGAGCCCTTCGACTGGCACGACCAGCGCTTCGATACGCAGGAGCGGATCATGGCGCTGCAATTCGGCCAGGTCGAGCGGCGGCTGGAGCGGATCGAGGCGCTGATCGAGGGGCTGGAGCGGCGGCTGTGGATGACCGTCTATGGCGTCGTCGCGGTGATCCTGACCCAGGCGGTGCAGTCGATCCTGGAATATGCACCGAAAGGAGGCTGACATGGATTCAAAGGATTACGGGCTGGAGCTGAAATATGCACCAGGCGGCTCGTTGATGGCGGAGGGCACGCGCATCGAGGGCTATGCCAGCCTGTTCGGCCTGGCCGATCAGGGCGGCGATATCGTGGTCCGCGGCGCCTATGCGGCCAGCCTGGCGCGGCTGGCGGCGCGGGGCGACAAGGTGCGGATGCTGTGGCAGCACGATCCCGCCAGGCCCATCGGCGTCTGGGACGAAATCCGCGAGGACGAGAAGGGGCTGTGGGTGAAGGGCCGGCTGCTGCCCGAGATCGCCCAGGCCCGCGAGGCGGCGGCGCTGATCGGGGCGGGTGCCATCGAGGGGTGTCGATCGGCTATCGCACCGTGGTCGCCGAGCGCGACGGCAAGGGCCGGCGGCTCTTGTCCGAGGTCGAGCTGTGGGAGGTGTCGCTGGTCACCTTCCCGATGCTGGCCGAGGCCAAGATCGGGCGCAAGTCCGAGGGCGCATCGGAATTGGCGGCGGCCTTCCGGGCCGCGACGCGGGCGCTGCGCGCCGAGTGAGGTTCACCAGATGGAGGGGACGATGACCGAGGTGAAGGCCGCGGCCGGGGCGGACATGCCCGGCGAGCTGGGGGCCGAGATGCTGGGGTTCGTCAATGAACTCAAGACATTCCGATCCGACATTCAGAAGCGACTGGAAGCACAGGAAGAACGCATGACCATGCTGGACCGCAAGACCATTTCCCGCGCCCGCGCCCCGCTGTCGGCCGAGGCCGATCAGGGCGCGCCGCATCAGAAGGCTTTCGACGCCTATATTCGCCACGGCGACGACGGCGCGCTGCGCGGGTTGCCGCTGGAGGGCAAGGCGATGACCACCACCAGCGACGGCGGCTTCCTGGCGGCGCCGACAGTGGCCCTGCAGGTGCAGGAGGCGCTGAACGTCACCGCCTCGCTGCGCAAGGTCGCCAATGTGGTGACGGTGGAATCGGCCACCTACGAGGTGCTGGTCGACATGGGCGACATCGCCCATGGCTGGGCGAGCGAAGCCACGGCGCAGGCCGAGACCGGCAGCTCGACCGTGCAGCGGGTGGTGATCCCGGTGCACGAGCTTTCCGCCATGCCCAAGGCGAGCCAGCGGCTGCTGGACGACAGCGCCTTCGACGTCGAGACCTGGCTGGCCGGCCGCATCGCCGAGAAATTCGCCCGCGCCGAGGCGACGGCCTTTGTCAACGGCGACGGCGTGAACAAGCCCAAGGGCTTCCTGACCCATGCCAAAGCGCCGAACGGCACGGCGACCAATGTGCAGATCGGCACCATCGCCTCGGGCGGGGACGGGGATTTCGCAGCGACCAATCCGGCCAATGCGCTGATCGATCTGGTCTATGCGCTGGGCGCGCAATACCGGGCCAATGCAAGCTTCCTGATGAACTCGAAGACCGCCGCCGCGGTGCGCAAGATGCGCGATGCCGATGGCCGTTTCCTGTGGGCGGATTCGCTGGCGATGGGGCAGCCGGCGCAGCTGCTGGGCTATCCGGTGCTGGTCTGCGAGGATATGCCGGACATCGCCCGCGGCTCGTTCTCGATCGCCTTCGGCGACTTCCGCTCGGCCTATACCATCGTCGAGCGGCCGGACCTGCGGGTGCTGCGCGATCCCTTCTCGGCCAAGCCGCATGTGCTGTTCTATGCCACCAAGCGCGTCGGCGGCGGCGTCACCGATGCCCGCGCCATCAAGCTGATGGTCTTCGGCTGATCCAGGGCCGAAGCGGGGGCCGCGCGGCCAATGTCCGCCGGACCGGCAAGCCACTGTCCGCGCGCGCGAGGGCGGATATGCGCGGCCCCCTTTTCGTCCAGAGGATGCGGCACTCCGGCGAGTGGGAGAGACGAAGATGATGCTTGTGGAAGTGACGGCCCCCGCGGTCGAGGCGCTGCCCGTTGCCGGGCTGCGGGAGCACCTGCGACTGGGCACGGGGTTCGAGATGGCGGGGGATGCGGCCGAGACCGCGGCGCTGGCGGGGTTCCTGCGCGCGGCCATCGCCGCCATCGAGGCGCGCACCGGCAAGGTGCTGCTGGCGCGGCAGTTCCGGCTGCGGCTGGAGGAATGGCGCGACCCTCTGGGCCAGCCGCTGCCGCTGGCCCCGGTCGAGGCCGTCGAGCAGGTCGAGATCGCCGATGCGGCGGGCGTGGGGACGCCGGTCGATCCGGCGAGTTACCGGCTGGTGCCGGATGTGCAGCGGCCGATGCTGAAGCCGGTGGGGACGTTCCTGCCATCGGTTCCTGCGGGCGGCTTTGTCGCCATCACCTTCCGGGCGGGGTTCGGGACGGACTGGGCGCGGGTGCCCGCCGACCTGGCGCAGGCGGTGCTGCTGCTCGCCGGGCGCTATCACGAGGACCGCAGCTTCGAGGGCACGCAGGGCGCGATGCCCTTCGGGGTCAGCGCGCTGATCGAACGCTGGCGCTCGGTCCGGGTGCTGGGGGGGCGCGGCACTTCGCGCGGCCGGACATGAGCGCGCCGCGGCTGACGGTGCCGCTGGTCATCGAATCGCCGCTGCGGGAACCGGACGGGATGGGCGGTTTCACGCTGTCCTGGCAGGAGGTCGGGCGGATCTGGGCCGAGATGCGATCGGGCGCTGGGTCCGAGCGTTTCGCCGAGGTGGGGGCTCAGAGCGTGGTGATCTGGCGGATCACCGTCAGGGCGGCGCCGTCCGGCGATGCGCGCCGCCCGCGCCCCGAGCAGCGGCTGCGGCTGGGCGAGGGTGCCGCAGCCCGGCTTTTCCGCATCGAGGCGGTGGCCGAGAGCGACCCGCAAGGGCGCTGGCTGGTCTGCGTGGCGAAAGAGGAGGCGCCGGCATGAGCTATCTGGGGACGGCCGCGCTGCAGGCCGAGGTGTATCGGGTGCTGCGCGCGGATGCGGCGCTGCGCGCACTGGTCGGCGACGCGATCTTTGACGCGATGCCGGTGGCGGCGCCGGCGGGCACTTATGTCTCGCTGGGCCCCGAGGAGGTGCGCGATGCGGGCGACATGACGGCGGCGGGGGCGGTGCATGATTTCGTCGTCTCGGTCCTGTCGGCGGCCGAGGCGGCGGGCGGTTTCGGCGCGGTCAAGGCGGCGGCGGTCGCGGTCAGCGAGGCGCTGGAGACGGCCGAGATGCAGCTTTCGCGCGGGCATCTGGCGGGGCTGTGGTTCCTGCGCGCCCGGGCGCGGCGGGCGGAAAACGGCGCGGGGCGACGGGTCGATCTGACCTTTCGCGCGCGCATCGACCTGGGTTGAGGAGAGACGGTGATGGCGGTGCAGAACGGACGCGACCTGCTGATCAAGATGGACATGACCGGCGACGGCCATTTCGAGACCGTGGCGGGGCTGCGGGCGACCCGGCTGGGCTTCAATGCCGAGACGGTGGACGTGACGAGCCTGGAGAGCGAGGGGCGCTGGCGCGAGCTGCTGGCGGGGGCGGGCGTGCGCTCGGCCAGCATCTCGGGGTCCGGGGTGTTCCGGGACGGGACCACCGACGAGCGGGCGCGGCAGGTGTTCTTCGACGGCGAGGTGCCGCGCTTCCAGGTGGTGATCCCGGATTTCGGCACCGTCGAGGGGCCGTTCCAGATCACCTCGCTGGAATATGCGGGCAGTTACAATGGCGAGGCGACCTATGAGATTTCCATGGCAAGCGCGGGCGCGATCAGCTTCGTCGCCTTCTGAGATGGTCAATCCGCTGGCGGGCGAGGTCGAGATTTTCCTCGACGGCCGGGCGCATGTGGCCAGGCTGACGCTGGGCGCCCTGGCCGGGCTTGAGGCGGAACTGGGCGCCGAAAGCATGATCGCGCTGGTCGAACGTTTCGAGGGCGGGCGGTTTTCCAGCCGCGACGTGATGGCGGTGCTGGTCGCGGGCCTGCGCGGCGGCGGCTGGCCGGGCGGCATGGCGGAACTGGCCGCGGCCGATCTGCGCGGCGGGCCGGTGGCCGCCGCCCATGCGGCGGCGGCGCTGCTGGCGCGGGCCTTCCGCATCGAGGGAACATGAGTGGTGGGCTGGACTGGCCGGGGCTTTTGCGCATGGCCCTTGGCCCCGTCCGGCTGGGGGGGCTGGGACTGACGCCGGCGCAGTTCTGGGTGCTGACCCCGGCGGAGCTGGCGCTGATGCTGGGCATCGAGCCGGGGCGCGGCGGCGCGATGACCCGCGACCGCCTGGCGGAACTGGTGGCGCGCTATCCCGACCGGCCGGCGACATGAACATCTGCAAGAAGGAGGTGCCGTCGTGGCGGACAAAGACGGATTCGACCGGCTGGACGAGGACGGGCCGGCCCTGGGCAAGGGCCTGGAGCAGAGCGCGCGGATGGTGGCGGAGTTCGACGCCGAACTGGCCCGGCTGCGCGAGTCGATGACCTATGCCAATCGCGAGGTGGGCACGCTGACCCAGGGTATCGGCAGCGGGCTGCGCCGGGCATTCGCAGGCTTGGTCTTCGATGGCATGAAGCTGTCGGACGCGCTGAAAGGCATCGCGCGCAGCATGGCGGACAGCGCCTTCGCCGTGGCGATGAGGCCGGTCGAGCAGGCGCTGGCGGGGGCCATTGCGCAGGGTGTGAACGGCATGGTCTCGGCGGCGCTGCCCTTTGCGAATGGCGGGGCGTTCGCGCAGGGGCGGGTGATGCCCTTTGCCAAGGGCGGCGTGGTCAGCCAGCCCACCTTTTTCCCGATGCGCGGCGCGACCGGGCTGATGGGCGAGGCCGGGGCCGAGGCGATCATGCCGCTGCGTCGCGGGGCCGATGGCCGGCTGGGCGTGGCGGCAGCAGGCGGCGGCGGGCGGCCGTTGAACGTGACCTTCAACGTCTCGACCCCCGATGTGGCGGGATTCCAGCGCAGCCAGAGTCAGATCGCCGCGCAGATGGGCCGGCTGCTGGCGCGCGGGGAAAGGAACGGGTGAACCATGGCATTTCACGAGATCAGGTTTCCGGCGAATCTGTCCTTTGGTTCGGTCGGCGGGCCGGAACGGCGGACCGAGATCGTCGCGCTGACCAATGGCCACGAGGAGCGGCGCACGCCCTGGGCGCATTCGCGGCGCCGCTATGACGCCGGGCTGGGGCTGCGCTCGCTGGACGATGTGGCGGCGCTGATCGCCTTTTTCGAGGCGCGGGCGGGGCAGATGCACGGATTCCGCTGGAAGGACTGGGCGGATTGCAAGTCCTGCGCGCCGAGCGGCACGGTGAGTTTCCAGGACCAGGAGATCGGTACCGGCGACGGGGTGCGGCGGGAATTTGCGCTGCGCAAGGCCTATGCCTCGGGCCCGGCGCGCTATTGGCGGCCGGTGACGAAGCCCGTCGAGGGTACGGTGCTGGCCGGGATCGGCAATGTCGAGCGGCGCGCAGGGGTGGATTTCTCGGTGGACACGGCTTCGGGGGTGATCCGCTTTGCCGGCCCCCCCGAGGCGGGGGCGGTGGTCACGGCGGGGTTCGAGTTCGACGTGCCGGTGCGCTTCGACACGGATCGCATCGCGGTCTCGGTCGCCTCGTTCCAGGCTGGAGACTTGCCGCAGGTGCCGGTGGTGGAGGTGCGGCTATGACCGAGACGATTGCGCGGGCCTGGGCGGTCCAGCGCCGTGACGGGCTGGTGCTGGGCTTTACCGATCACGACCAGGCGCTGTCCTTTGACGGCATCGCCTTTCGCCCCGACAGCGGGCTGACCGCGCGGGCACTGGTGCAGGGCCTGGGCCTGTCGGTGGACAACAGCGAGGTGGCGGGCGCGCTGTCGGACGCGGCGATCACCGAGCGCGACCTGATGGCCGGTCGCTGGGACGCCGCCGATGTGCGGCTGTGGGAGGTGGACTGGGCCGATCCCGCCAACCGGCGGCTGATCTTTCGCGGCCATCTGGGTGAGGTGGCGCGCAGCGGCGCGGCCTTCCGGGCCGAGCTGCGCGGGCTGTCCGAGCCTTTGAACAAGGCGCAGGGACGGGTCTATCATCCGCGCTGCTCGGCGGCGCTGGGCGATGGGCAATGCCGGTTCGATTTGTCCAGGCCGGGTTATTCGGCCGAGGGCGCGGTGGTCCTGGAAGACGGCAGCCGGCTTATGCTGTCGGGGGTGACCGGGCATGATGCAGGCTGGTTCGAGCATGGCCAACTGCTGGTGCTGACGGGCGCGGCCCGGGGGCTGTCGGGTCTGGTCAAGGCCGATGCCGCCCTGCCGGGCGCGCGGCGCGAGGTCGAGCTTTGGACGGCGCTGGGTATCCGGCCTGCGGTGGGCGACCGGGTGCGGTTGCTGGCGGGCTGCGACAAGCGGGGCGAGACCTGTCGGATGAAGTTCCTGAACTATCCGAACTTCCGCGGCTTTCCGCATCTGCCGCCCGAGGATTGGCTGATCGCGCCCAAGGTGAACCGGTGAGTGCGGCGGTGGTGGCGGCGGCCCGGGCCTGGATCGGCACGCCCTATGTGCATCAGGGCTCGGTCAGGGGGGCGGGGACGGATTGCCTGGGGCTGGTGCGCGGCATCTGGCGCGAGTTCTTCGGCGCCGAGCCCGAGGCCATGCCGACCTATACCCCCGACTGGGGCGAGGTCGGCGGGGTCGAGCTGTTGCTGGGCGGCGCGGCGCGGTTCCTGCTGCCCGCGCCGGACGAGAGGCCGGGCGACGTGCTGGTCTTTCGCATGCGGGTCGGGTCCGTCGCCAAGCATATGGGAATATTGGTGGAAATCGGCGAGCGGGCCAGCTTCGTCCATGCCTATGACCGGCATGGCGTGGTGGAAAGCCCGCTCTCGGCACCGTGGCGCGCGCGGATCGCGGGCCGGTTCCGGTTTCCGCCGGTTTGAGGGAAAGGTGAGGCGCAATGGCGACGATACTGCTGTCGGCGGTCGGGGCATCGCTGGGTGCGGGCTTTGGCGGCACGGTTCTGGGGCTTTCGGGGGCCGTCATCGGCCGGGCCGTCGGGGCGACGCTGGGGCGGGTCATCGACCAGCGCCTGCTGGGCGGCGGCTCGAAGGCGGTCGAGACGGGGCGCGTGGACCGGCTGCGCATCCAGACCGCGGGCGAGGGCACGCCGATCCCGCGGCTTTGGGGGCAGATGCGGGTGCCGGGCCATGCGATCTGGGCTGGTCCTTTGGTCGAGACGCGGCGCCGGCATGGCGGCGGCAAGGGCTCGGGGCCCAGCGTGACCGAGATCGGCTATCGGCTGAGCTTTGCGCTGGCGCTGTGCGAGGGGCCGATCCTGGGCGTGGGCCGCATCTGGGCGGATGGCGAGGAGATCTCTGCCGACGACCTGAACATGCGCGTCTATCCGGGCGACGAGGACCAACTGCCAGACCCGGCCATCGCCGCGCAGGAGGGCGATGCCGCTCCGACCTATCGCGGCATCGCCTATGTCGTCTTCGAGGATCTGGCGCTGGAGCGCTGGGGCAACCGGGTGCCACAACTGTCTTTCGAGGTGACGCGGGCGGCGAAGGAAGGCCGGGGGCTGTCGCGCGAGGTGCAGGCGGTGGCGATGATCCCCGGCACCGGGGAATATTCGCTGGCGACCACGGCGGTCAGCTATGACCTGGGCCTGGGCGAGACGCAGGTAGTCAACCACAATACCCCGCTGGCGTCGAGCGATTTCCAGGCCTCGATGCGGGTGCTGGGCCGGGAATTGCCGAATGTCGGCTCGGTCTCGCTGGTGGTGTCCTGGTTCGGCGACGATCTGCGGGTCGGCGAATGCACGGTGCGGCCCAAGGTCGAAGACCTGTCGCGCGACGGGCGCGAGATGGCCTGGCGTGCGGGCGGCATCGGGCGTCAGGATGCGGCCGAGGTGGCGCGGGTGGGCGGCAGGCCGATCTATGGCGGCACGCCGGCCGACGGCGCGGTGATCGAGGCGTTGCGGGCGATCGCCGAGAGCGGACGCAAGGCGGTGTTCTATCCCTTCATCCTGATGGAGCAACTGGCGGACAATGGCCGGCCCGATCCGTGGAGCGGCGCGGCGCATCAGCCGGTCATGCCCTGGCGCGGGCGGATCACCACCAGCGTCGCGCCCGGCCGCACGGGCAGCCCGGCCGGCACGGCGGCGGCCGAGACGGAGGTGGCGCGGTTCTTCGGCACGGCCGAGGCGGGGGATTTCTCGCGCGACGGCCGGACGATCCGCTATAACGGGCCTGAGGAATGGTCCTATCGCCGCTTCATCCTGCATTACGCGCATCTTTGCGCGGCGGCGGGCGGCATCGACGCCTTCCTGATCGGCTCCGAGATGGTCGGACTGACGACGATCATGGGATCGGCGCATTCGTTCCCGGCGGTCGCGCAGCTCAGGCGGCTGGCGGCGGAGGTGCGCTCCATCCTGGGTGAGGGGGTCCGGATCGGCTATGCCGCCGACTGGTCGGAATATTTCGGCCATCACCCCGGCAACGGCGACGTGCATTTCCACCTGGACCCGCTTTGGGCGGATGAGAACATCGACTTCATCGGCATCGACAATTACATGCCGCTGTCCGACTGGCGCGAGGGCGAGGCGCATCTGGACGCGCATTGGGGGCGGATCGACGAGCCGGCCTATCTGCGCGGCAATGTCGCGGGGGGCGAGGGCTACGACTGGTATTACGCCAGCGAGGCCGACCGGCAGGCGCAGCGGCGCACGCGGATCCATGACGGCGCGCATCACGAGCATTGGGTCTGGCGTTACAAGGACATCCGCGGCTGGTGGCAGAACCGGCATCACGACCGCATCGGCGGGCTGCGGCAGGCGCAGCCGACGGCATGGGTGCCGGGCAGCAAACCCGTCTGGTTCACCGAGATGGGCTGCGCGGCGCTGGACAAAGGCACCAATCAGCCGAACAAGTTCCTGGACGCGATGAGCTCGGAATCGATGCTGCCCTATTTCTCGGACGGGCGGCGCGACGACGTGATCCAGGCGGCCTATGTGCGGGCGATGACCGGGTTCTGGTCGGATCCGGCCAACAACCCGGCCCGCGCCGCGTTCGGCAGGACCGGGGCGGGGCGGATGGTGGACATGGCGCGCGCGCATGTCTGGTGCTGGGATGCGCGGCCCTATCCGGCCTTCCCGGCGCGCACCGACCTGTGGTCGGACGGTCCGGCATGGGAACGCGGGCACTGGCTCAACGGTCGCGCTGGTGCGGTGCCGCTGGCCGATGTGGTGGCCGAGATCTGCCGCGAGGCGGGGGTGCGTGCCTTTGACGCCGAGGGGCTGCGGGGGTTGGTGCGCGGCTATGCGCTGTCCGGGGCCGAGACCGGTCGCGCGGCCTTGCAACCGCTGATGCTGGCGCATGGATTCGATGCCGTCGAGCGCGAAGGCGTCCTGCGCTTCGTCATGCGCAGCGCGCGGGTCGACGCAGATCTGGGACCGGACGACATGGCGCTGACCGATGAGGTCGAGGCGGTCGAGGTCTCGCGCGCCGCCGATGCCGAGATCGTCGGCCGCATCCGGCTGACCCATGTCGAGACCGGCGGCGATTATGCCGCGCGCACCGCCGAGACGATGATGCCGGGGGCCGAGTTCCTGCCGGTCTCGGACAGCGAGCTGGCGATGGCGCTGACGCGGGGCGAAGGTCGGGCGCTGGCCGAACGCTGGCTGTCGGAATCGGCGGTGGCGCGGGACGGGGTACGCTTTGCCCTGCCGCCCTCGCTGGGGCATCTGGGGCCGGGGGATGTGGTGCGGCTGGCCGAATCCGGCGTCGAGGCACGGCGCTGGCGCATCGACCGGGTCGAGCGGGCGGGCGCGATCACCGTCGACGCGGTGCGGGTCGAGCCGGGGGTTTATCGCCCGGCCCGGCTGATCGAGGGCGAGACGGCGCTGCGGCCCTTTGTGCCGCCGATCCCGGTCTGGCCGGTCTTCCTGGACCTGCCGTTGCTGCGAGGGGACGAGTCACCGCATGCGCCGCATCTGGCGGTGACGGCGACGCCCTGGCCGGGGGCGGCGGCGATCTGGGTCTCGACCGAAGCGGCGGGCGGCTATGGGCTGAACATGACGCTGGACCAGCCGGCGATCATGGGTCGGACCGAAAGCCCGCTTTCGGCCGCGCGGCCCGGGGTCTGGGATCGCGGGCCGGCACTGCGGGTCCGCGTCAAGGGCGGCACCCTGGAATCTGCGACGCCGGAGGCGCTGATGGCGGGCGCCAACCTGCTGGCGATCGGCGACGGTTCGGCCGAGGGCTGGGAACTGCTGCAATTCACCGACGCACGGCTGGTCGCGGCCGGGCTGTGGGAGATCTCGACCCGGCTGCGCGGGCAGGCGGGGACGGATGCCTTCATGCCGGAGGTCTGGCCCTCGGGCAGCGTGGTGGTGGTGCTGGACGGCGCGGCGCGGCAGGTGGAACTGGCACCCTCGGCCCGCAACCAGATGCGATATTGGCGTATCGGACCGGCGACGCGCGCGCCGGACGACCCGAGCTATCGCCATGTCGCCGCGGCGTTCCGCGGCGCCGGGCTGCGGCCGCTGTCCCCCTGTCACCTGGAACTCCGCGGCCGGGTCGCGACCTGGATCCGGCGGACCCGGGTGCAGGGCGATGGCTGGGACGGGCCGGACGTGCCGCTGGGCGAGGCGCAGGAGCGTTACGCGGCCCGGTTGGTTCGGGACGGGCAGGTGTTGGCCGAGGCCGTGCTGGCCGAGCCGCGCTGGGTGGTGCCGGAAGACAGCTGGTCCCGGGCCATGGCCGGAGGCGACTTCGCCGTCGAGGTCGCCCAGCTTTCAGACACGTTCGGGGCCGGGCCCCATGCAAGGAGGATGATCCATGCCTGAGAACACGACCGCCAATTGCGCGCTGCCGCTGTTGATGCCGGCGCAGGCGCAGAAACATGTCACGGTGAACGAGGCGCTGCTGCGGCTGGACGGGCAGGTCGATTTGGTCTTGCAGAGCCTGACCCGCACCACCCCGCCCGACACGGTGGTGGACGGGATGTGCTGGGCCGTGCCCCCGGGTGCGGTCAATGCCTGGGAGGGGCGGGGCGGTATGGTGGCCATCGGCGCGAATGGCGGCTGGATCTTTGTCCAGCCGCGCTTTGGCCGGCGCGCGGTCATCGCCGATCAGGGGGTGGGGGCGATCCATGACGGCACGGCCTGGGTGGCGGGTGCGGTCACGCTGGGCCAGCACGGCTCGGGCCTGCTGGCGCGACAATTGTCCGAGGAGGTGACGCTGGGCGCCGGAGCCTGGTTCGAGACCGCGATGGTCATTCCGCCGGGCGGGCTGGTCATCGGGGCGACGGCGCGGGTGCTGCAGGCGGTCACCGGCAGTGCGAGTTCGTGGTCGCTGGGCACGGCGGGCAACGCTGACAGCCTGGCGCGGTTCGGGCAGGGGCTGGGCAAGGCGCAGGGTTCCTGGGCGCGGGGGGTGCTGTCGCCGCCCACCGCCTTCTGGGAGCCGGTGCCGCTGCGGCTGACCGCCATAGGCGGGCAGTTTACCGGCGGCCGGGTGCGCGTCGTGCTGCATTGGTGGGAGTTGCGGCTGCCGGACTGACGGTCTTTTCGCGCCCGTCGGTTTCCGCTAAACTTAAGGGATGAAACCGACGGGCGCGCCTGAATGAACCTGCAGAAAGACATGATCGAGCCGCTTTCCGACGCTCGTGACGCCCCTCGCGATTCGGTCTGGGGGCGTATCCAGCGCGAGGCGCGGGTTGCCGTGCGCGACGAGCCGCTGCTGGGTGCGCTGATTCATGCCGGGCTGTTGCACCATGCCACATTCGAGGCGGCGCTGGCCTATCGCTTTTCGCTGAAGCTCGCCTCGCGCGAGATGAGCGAGCAGATCCTGCGCGAGATCGCCGACGACGCCTTTGCCCGGGCGCCGGAACTGTCGGCGGCGGCGCAGGCCGACCTGTTGGCGGTCTATGACCGCGACCCGGCGACGCATCGGCTGATGCAGCCGATCCTGTTTTTCAAGGGCTACCAAGCGCTGCAGGCCTATCGCATCGGCCATTGGCTGTGGCAGCAGGGCCGGCGCGACATGGCCTATTTCGTGCAGATGCGTTGCTCGGAAGTGTTCGGGGTGGACATTCACCCGGCAGCGGTGATCGGCACGGGCGTGATGATCGACCATGCCCATTCCATCGTCATCGGCGAGACGGCGGTGGTGGGCAACGATGTGTCGATGCTGCATTCGGTGACGCTGGGCGGCACCGGCAAGGAGGATGGCGACCGCCATCCCAAGATCGGCAACGGCGTGATGATCGGCGCTGGCGCCAAGGTGCTGGGCAATATCCGCGTCGGGCATCACTCGCGCATCGCTGCGGGCTCGGTGGTGCTGGCCGAGGTGCCGCCCTGCAAGACCGTCGCCGGGGTGCCGGCGCGGATCGTGGGCGATGCTGGTTGCTCGGAGCCATCGAACACCATGAACCAGCTTCTGGGTCACGAGGACCTGTTCTAGAGCTAGAGCCAGTCCGCGTTGCCGCTGCCGGTCAGCTCGGCCAGTGCGAGGTTTTCGCGTGCGAGCCGTTCGTCGAGTTCGCGCGCGATCTGCGCGGCAAGCGAGAAGCCCTGATAGACCAGCGCGGAATAGATCTGAACGGCCGCGGCGCCGGCGCGCAGCTTTTGCCAGGCCTGCTCGGCCGAGGCGATGCCGCCGACGCCGATCAGCGGCACCCGGCCCCGCGTCTCGCGGTAGAGCCGGGCGAGGATGCGGGTGGCGGGATCGAAAAGCGGCGCTCCGGAAAGGCCGCCGGCTTCACCGGCATGGGCCGAGACGAGGCCGTCGCGCGAAAGCGTGGTGTTGGTCGCGATGATTGCATCGACCGGCGCGGCAAGGGCCACGGCAGCGATGTCTACGAGTGCGGTCTCGTCGAGGTCGGGCGCGATCTTGATGAACACGGGCGGGCGGTTCGGCAGCGCGTCGCGCGCGGCCAGCACGCCTTGCAGCAGCGCGGCCAGCGCCTGTGGCCCTTGCAGGTCGCGCAGCTTTTCGGTGTTCGGGGACGAGACGTTGACGGTCAGGAAATCGGCATGGGCGCCGGCAAGGCGCACGACCTCTGCGAAATCGGCGCTGCGGTCGGCGCTGTCCTTGTTCGCGCCGATGTTCAGCCCGACCGGGATTCCGGCGGGACGCCGGGCGAGACGTTCGGCGATGGCCTGCGCACCGTCGTTGTTGAAGCCGAAGCGGTTGATGATGGCGCGGTCCTGGGTCAGGCGGAACAGGCGCGGCTTGGGATTGCCGGGCTGGGAGCGCGGGGTGGCGGCGCCGACCTCGACGAAGCCGAAGCCGGCGCGCATCAGCGCCGGCAGGGCGCGGGCGTTCTTGTCGTAGCCGGCGGCGAGGCCGACCGGGTTCGGCAGGTCGAGACCGGCAAGGCGGGTGCGCAGGCGGTCCGAGGTGACGGGCTTGCCGGGCAGCGGCACCAGCCCGCGTTGCAAGGCGAGGATCGAGAGATCATGCGCGCGCTCCGGGTCGAGGCGATGCAGCGCGGCGAGGCCAAGCCGCTCGATGGGGTTCATGCCAGGTCTCCGGTCTCGTGGCCGTCGGGGCCGAGGGGCAGGGTGCGGCTCCAGAGCACATCGCCGGCCCGCAGCCTGCGGTAGAGATGCGGGAACAGGTCGCCGCCGCGGGAGGGTTCCCAGCGCAGGGCATCAAGCCCCTCGGTTTCGATGGCCAAGAGGTGCAGGTCGGGCTCGCCCGCGAAATGCTTGGCGAGCGTTTCGGGAAGCTGCGCGGCGGTGGACAGGTGGATATAGCCGTCGGCCAGGTCGACCGGCGCGCCGGCCGACCCTCCGTCGCGCAGGAATGCCTGATATTCGGGATCGCGGAAAATCTTGTAGGCCAGCATGGCCGGTTCATGCGTCGCGGTCCGGCCGCCGTCAAGCGCGAACCTTTGGCCGAGCACGATTGACGCAGGCGGGTGCATCGCCCAATCTTCCCCCGGTTCAGATATCCGTGACGAGAGGGATTGAGATGAAACGCTGGCTCCTGGTTACAGCGGCGGCGGTGGTGCTGTCTTCGGGCGCGGCGCAGGCGGATTACACGCTGCATGTGCTGCATATCAACGATTTTCACAGCAGGATCGAACCGATCAACAAGTATGACAGCACCTGCGATGCCGAGTCTCAGACAAAGAACGAGTGCTTCGGCGGCATCGCGCGCCTGGCCAGCAAGATTCGCGAGCTGCGCGAGCAGCTGAAGGCCGAGGGGCAGAACGTCGTCGTTCTGGACGCTGGCGACCAGTATCAGGGCAGCCTGTTCTATACGACCTACAAGGGCAAGGACACGGTCGAATTCATGAACGCCATCGGCTTCGACGCCATGGCGGCCGGCAACCATGAGTTCGACGACGGGCCTGGCGGCTTGCAGATCCTGGCCGAGGGGGCGAAGTTTCCGGTCGTCTCGGGGAACCTGGATCTCTCGCAATCGCCAGAGTTGAAGGGCAAGGTCGGCGACGCGCTGACCCTGGAGGTCGGCGGCGAAAAGATCGGCATCGTCTCGGCCCTGGCGATGGACACCCCCGAGACCGCCGCGCCCGGTGACAAGGTCATCTTCCAGGACGACATGGACAGCCTGAAAGCCGACGTGTCCGCGTTGACCGACGAGGGCGTGAACAAGATCGTCGCGCTGACCCATTCCGGCTACAAGCGCGACCAGGAATTCGCGGCCGAGGTCGCCGGGATCGATGCGGTCGTCGGCGGGCACAGCCACACGCTGCTGGGCGACATGGAGGGTGCCGAAGGGGCCTATCCGACCATGGTGAAGGGCGCGGACGGGGTCGAGGTTCCGGTGGCGACCGCCTATGCCTATGGCAAATATCTGGGCCATCTGGTCCTGACCTGGGACGACAATGGCAAGCTGGTCAAGGCCGAGGGCGCGCCAATCCTGCTGGATGCCTCGGTCGCGCCGGACGAGAAGCTGGCGGCGCGGGTCAAGGAGATGGCCGCGCCGATCGAGCAGCTCAAGCAGAAGCGGGTGGCCGAGATCAAGGCGCCGATCGACGGCAGCCGCAACAATTGCCGCGCCCGGGAATGCGAGATGGGCAACGTGGTGGCCGACGCCATGCTGGCGCGGGTCAAGGACCAGGGCGTCACCATCGCCATTCAGAACGGCGGCGGGCTGCGTGCCTCGATCCAGGCCGGAACGGTGACGATGGGCGATGTGCTGTCGGTGCTGCCGTTCCAGAACACGCTGTCGACCTTCCAGCTTAAGGGCGAGGATGTCCTCGTGGCGCTGGAGAATGGCGCGAGCCAGCTCGAGGAGGGAGCCGGGCGTTTTGCCCAGGTCGCGGGGCTGAAATACACCCTGGACCCGGCAGCGCCGCCCGGCAGCCGGATCGGCGATGTGCAGGTGCGCGACGGCACGAACTGGGTGGCCATCGATCCCAACGCGACCTATGGCGTCGTGTCGCAGAACTACATGCGTTCGGGCGGCGATGGTTACAAGGTCTTCGCCGAGAAGGCGATGAACGCCTATGATTTCGGGCCGGACCTGGCGGATGTGCTGGCGGAGTACCTTGCCAAACAGGGGCCGGGATTCGTGCCCAAGCTGGACGGCCGCATCACCGTCGAGTGAGATCGTCGGAAGCGGGCGGGGCCGGGCATTGCCCGGCCTTTTTTGCATATCAGGCCGGCGTCATGTCGGCAGGAAAGCGCGGGCGTTCTTCAGATGCCGCTGCACCAGCCTGCGCGCCTCGTGTCCGCGGGTCAGGAGGCGGGCGGCGGCGGGGCTTTCCCCGGCAAGATCGGGGAACAGCGTGAAGATCTCGCGGCGGGCGGCGGCGGAAAGCCCCGCCAGCGCCTGCGGTCCGGTCAGCAGCGATTCCGTCCAGATGCCCTCGGACAGCAGCAGTTCATGCCGGTCGAAGAGCAGGTGCAGGTAGCGGATCCCGCCGGCCGGCGCCAAAGCCCGGATGCCGGGCAGCGCGGTCAGGTGCTTGGCGGCAAGCAAGACCTCCTGGGCGCCAAACATGCGTTGCGCGATGAGCGAGCGGATCAGCACCCGATACTGGGGCGAAACAAGGAGATCGCGTGCCGGCAGGTCCGGCCCCAGCGCCCCTCGGCCGATCCGGATCGGCCGGAGGTTGGGCTGCAGGTCCAGTTGCCCGGCCGTCAGTTGCGCGCCGCCGATCCAGCGCAGCGGCCGATATCCGTGATCGCGGGTCAGGATGGCATCGCCCGGCAGAAGCGACTCGACCGGCCTGGCGCCTCGGGCGGTGGCGATCAGTGTGCCAGGTGTGAAGCAGGGTGGCGCCTTTGCCGTCTGGTCATAGGCGATCGAGGTCTGGCCGAAGCCGATCTTATAGCTGCCGACGAAGCTGTAGGTTGCGTCCTGACGGAATTGCGGCCAGTAGTCGCGGCCCTCCGCATCCTGCCGGATCTTCGGCACGATCAGGACGCTGTGCCGGCCGCCTGCTTCGATGGGATAGCCGCTGAGCGCGTAATCCACATGGGTCGGGAACGAGATGTAGAACTCGTTGCCATCAGCATCGCGCAGGATGGCGGCGTCCTGAAAGGATATGCGTTGGCCCGGGTCGAGATCATCCGGCGCGTGCGATGGGCCGAAACGGACGCTTTCCAGCAGGGACTGGCCGGTGTCGCTGCCGGGATCATCGTAGAAATTGCCGAAACCGCCGCGCGAGAGATAACCGAAGCGGGCGTCGTCATCCTCGATGCGGATCTCCCCCATCTGCGCCGCGTCGAACCGGATGGAGCTGCGGTTCAGGAAGGGCAGGTATTTGTCCGAGCCGACAGCGGAGGGATCGTTGTAAACCTGGGTGTCGAACGTTGCCGTCATGATCCGGTATTCCATGGATCCACCTGCACAATCATTGATTGTGTGTCAGATAGGATCACAATCGCACGCCTATCAACAAAACATTAATTTGCCTGTCTCATTTCGCGTTTTCTGTGTCGATGGCGCAACTTATGAGCGATTTGCAGGTTAAGATGTCAATCTTCGGGGGGGGCGCTGCCGATCTGGGGCAGGGCGGTGCGAAGGAAGTGTTCGAAATCGTCGAGGTCCACCGGCTCGAACTGTCCGAAGCCCTGCATCCAGACAGAGGCGCTGCGCAGCCCGTCGGGCTCGAGCTTGCACCAGATGATGCGGCCGCGACGCTCCTGCCGGATCAGCCCGGCGGCGGCGAGCACCGCGAGATGCTTCGAGATCGCCGCCAGGCTTACCTGGAAGGGTGCCGCCACATCCGTCACCGCCATGTCGTCCTCGAGCAGCATGCCGAGGATCGTTCGCCGCGTCGGATCGGCAAGGGCGGAGAAAATGGCGTCGAGACTGGGTGGCTGCGCGGTCATCGGCTTTCGCTTAACTTCGCGGTTGAATATGCGGCGGATGCCCTGTCGACCGCAAGGCCGGGTTTTCGCAACGCCGGGCGTTTCCGCGACTATCGAAAAAACAACGGGTTACACGGTAGACCCCCTTGCTTGACTCGGCTGGCGCAAGCCCCTATCACCGCGCCAACCGATAACGGGGGTGTGAGCCGTGGCCGAGGACGACCATGACGCCGCGCGGGCCCGGGACGCGAAGCGGTTGCGCGCGCTGGAGGCCCGGTTGGGCGAGAAGGCAGCCGACACGCCGGCCTCGCGCGCGGAAGAGCATTTCAGCCAGGCCAACATGGCCTGGCGCATGGTGACCGAGCTGGTGGCAGGATTGGCCCTCGGCTTCGGGATCGGGTTCGGGCTGGACTATCTGACCGGCCTGCGACCGGTCTTCATGGTGGTTTTCGTGTTGCTGGGCCTGATGGCCGGTATCAAGACCATGATGCGGACCGCGAACGAGATAGGCAAGGCACCGGGGCGCCCCGGCGACGACAAGGGTGAATGACGATGGCAGAAGAAGAAGCAGGTGGTCTGGTTTTCCATCCGATGGATCAGTTCGTCATTAAGCCGCTGTTTGGCGAAGGGCCGGTGAACTGGTACACGCCGACCAACGCGACGCTTTGGATGGCGCTGGCGGCGCTGGCAATCACCGCGCTTCTGGTCTTCGGCACCCGCGGTCGGGCCATCGTCCCCAACCGTGTCCAGTCCATCGCCGAGTTGCTTTACGGCATGGTCCGCAAGATGGTCGAGGACGTGACCGGCAAGGACGGGCTGAAATACTTCCCCTATGTGATGACGCTGTTCTGCTTCATCCTGTTCGCCAACTTCCTGGGCCTGCTGCCGAAAAGCTTCTCGCCGACCTCGCATATCGCGGTCACTGCGGTGCTGGCGGTGCTGGTCTTCGTCGGCGTCACCGTGCTGGGCTTCGTCAAGAACGGCGCACATTTCCTGGGGCTGTTCTGGGTCAGCTCGGCGCCGCTGGCGCTGCGCCCGGTGCTGGCGGTGATCGAACTGATCTCGTATTTCGTGCGGCCGGTCAGCCACTCGATCCGACTTGCCGGCAACATCATGGCTGGCCACGCGGTGATCAAGGTCTTTGCCGCCTTTGCCGCTGTTGCCGCGATCGCGCCGGTCTCGATCGTCGCCATCACCGCCATGTACGGGCTCGAGGTGCTGGTGTGCCTCATCCAGGCCTATGTCTTCACCATCCTGACCTGCGTCTATCTGAAGGACGCGCTGCATCCGGCGCACTGAGCCCGGCTGCAAGGTTAAAATCGAAACTCTTTCCAAAGCCTCAAGGAGCATGAATATGGAAAATCTGGGTCAACTGGGACAGTATCTCGGCGCCGGTCTGGCTTGCGTCGGCATGGCCGGTGCGGCCATGGGGGTGGGCAACGTTGCCGGCAACTACCTGGCGGGCGCGCTGCGCAACCCGTCGGCTGCCGCCTCGCAGACCGCCACGCTGTTCATCGGCATGGCCTTCGCGGAAGCCCTGGGCATCTTCTCGTTCCTGGTCGCGCTGCTGCTGCTGTTCGCAGTCTGATCCTTTGCCATCCTTGCGGTTGGGTGGGGGCCGTCCGGGCGCCCACCCGATTGTGAAACGACCGGCATGGGGTAGGATATGTTCAGCCTGTTGCAACAGACCGCGCCCGTCGTGGTCGAAGAATCTGAAACGGTGGTGATCACCGAATCCGTCGAAGCGGCGGGACATGGCGCCGATGCGGCCCATGCCGTGGCCGGTGCAGCGGATGCAGCCCATGGCGCGGCTGGCCATGCCGCCAGCGCCCCTGGCATGCCGCAACTGGATTTCACGACCTTCGGCAACCAGATCTTCTGGCTGCTGGTCATTCTGGCCGTGATCTACTGGGTGTTGTCGCGGATCGCGCTGCCGCGCATCAGCGGCGTTCTCTCGGACCGCCAGGGCGCCATTACCGGCGATCTGATGGCTGCCGAGGAATTCAAGCAGAAGGCCAAGGAGGCCGAGGCCGCCTATGACAAGGCGCTGGCCGACGCCCGCGCCGAGGCCCAGAAGATCGTCGCCGCCAACAAGGCAGAGATGCAGAAGGAACTCGACGCGGCCATCGCCCATGCGGATGCGGAAATCGGTGCCCGCTCGGCCGAGTCCGAGAAGCGCATCGGCGAGATCCGCGCCTCGGCCGTCGAGGATGCGCGCACCGTCGCCCGCGACGTGACTGCGGCGCTGGTAGAGAATTTCGGCGGCGCGGCCGACCAGAACCTGGTCAGCGAAGCGGTCGATCAGCGGCTGAAGGGGGTGCTGCAATGAAGCGTCTGAGCGTTCTCTTCGCCCTGATGGCGAGCCCGGCCCTGGCGGCTTCGGGTCCGTTCTTCTCGCTGCGCAATACCGATTTCATCGTCACGCTGGCCTTCCTGCTGTTCGTCGGCATCCTGGTGTATTTCCGGGTGCCGCAGATCGTCGGCGGCCTGCTGGACAAGCGCGCCGAGGGCATCCGCAACGATCTGGCCGAGGCCCGGCGCCTGCGCGAGGAAGCGCAGGAGATCTATGCGAGCTACGAGCGGCGCCAGCGCGAGGTCAAGACCCAGGCCGACGAGATCGTCGCCAATGCCAAGCGCGAGGCAGTGCTGGAGGCCGAGAAGGCCAAGAAGGCGCTGCAACTGTCGATCGAACGCCGGCTGAAAGCCGCCGAGGAGCAGATCGCCAGCGCCGAGGGCGATGCGGTCCGCGCCGTGCGCGACCGGGCGATCCAGACCGCGATCTCGGCCGCAACCGAGATCCTGGGCAAGCAGGCCACCGCCGAACAGCGCGCAGCCGGCATCGACAAGGCCATCGACGACGTGGCGCGCCGCCTGAACTGAAAACGGGCCGACAAGGCGCGACAAGGGACAGCGATACGAGGAACCCCCTTGGCAAAAGCCTCGGGGGTTTCTTGCATGTCCGGGCCCCGCGTCGTCGCCCTTCACCGCTTTCTGAATGCTAAGGGCACCGCTGCCGGGACCGCCGCTCGTTGGTTCCGGCGCCGGGGCATGAAAAAGGCCGGCGGCAGCGCCGCCAGCCCCCTGCCTGTTTCCGGCCCGCCGCGGTCAGCGGGTCGGGATGATCAGGATTTCCACCCGGCGGTTCTGCGCCCGACCCGCCGCGCTGTCGTTCGAGGCGGCCGGCTGGCTCGAGCCGCGGCCGGTGGTGGTGACGCGGTTCGAGGACACGCCGCCGGCGGTCAGGATGCCCGCGACCGAACGCGCCCGGCGCTCGGACAGGTCCTGGTTATAGGCGGCCGAGCCGGTGCTGTCGGTATGGCCGACCACCTGGATGGTGCTGTTCGGATATTGGTTGAGGTTGCGGGCGATGATGTAGAGGTCGTTCTGGCCCTGCGCGCCCACAGCCGCCGACTCGGTGGCGAACAGCGTCGATTCCGGCATGGTCACCGACAGGTAGCTGCCATGGTTCACCACGCGGATGTTGGGGTTGTTCAGCGACTGCTGCAGCGCCTTCTGCTGCTGGTCGAGGATGGCGCCGCCGACGCCGCCAACGGCCGCACCGACGATGGCGCCTTTGATCGCGTCCTTGCCCTGATCGTTCTTGTCCTTGTCGCGGGTCGCGCCCAGGATGCCGCCGACCACGGCGCCGGCGATGGCGCCCTGCTGGGCGCGGTTCATCTGGGTTCCGCCCGTCGTCGGGTTGCCATAGGGATCGGTGGGGGCGCAGGCGGTCAGGGCGATGGCGCCGGCCGAGGCGATGAGCAGCGGAATACGGGTTTTCATTTTTTCACCTTTCTTTTCAGGGCGATCCACCGTCGCCTGTCCTTACGACTTGGCCGGAGAGTCCGGCTGCTGGTGCCCAAACAACGGGAACTTGGCATGAGTTCCACGGCAAGGCCAGAGAAAGGCGCGCAAAATTGCTGACGGCCTCTCACAATGCGGCGATGCTGCGGGGTGCGATGCTTGCGCCCTCGCGCGTCAGCAGGGCGCGCTTGACCGCCTCGCCCCAGTGATAGCCGCCGATGGCGCCGCCGGTGCGGGTGACGCGATGGCAGGGCACCGCCCAGGAGACCGGGTTCTGCCCGACCGCGGTGCCGACGGCGCGCAAGGCTTTGGGCCGGCCGATACGCTCGGCCAGCATGGCATAGCTGATGACCTGTCCGGCCGGCACCTGGGTCAGCGCCCGCCAGACCTGCAGCTGAAACTCGGTGCCGCCGAGCCGGACGGCGATCTCGCCCCGACCGCTCAGCAGCGTCTGGATTGCCGGAGCCAGGGCCTCGGGCGCCTCGACCACCTTGGCGCGGGGAAAGCGTGCGGTCAGATCGGCCTCGACCTGATCCTCGGGGGTGGGACCGGCGAAGCCCAGGGCCCAGAGCGTGCCGCCCGCGCCATAGGCGATCGCCGTGCCAAAAGGGGTCGGGAAGCGCCCGCGACAGAGCACGGCGCCCAGATCCTCGGCCGGTTGCGTCGTGATGGCGACGCGCAGCCCCGGTTCGGCCGGGGCAAGGAGAAAGAGCGTCCGTGTCATCTTGGCCTCGCTGCTGTTGCTGGCGGCAGAGTAGCGCGGCGGCGGGCCGAATCCACGCAGGAATGCTTGCGTATGGCGGCGGGGCGGGGCATCTGGGGGGCCATGGCACGCAGCGCTTCCCCTCGTCTTCCGCCGGCCCTGCCCTATGCGGCGCAGGTCGAGATCTTTTCGCGGTTCCGCGCGGCGAATCCGCATCCGGTGACCGAACTGGAATATACCAATGCCTTCACCCTGCTGGTGGCGGTGGCGCTGTCCGCGCAGGCCACCGATATCGGCGTGAACAAGGCGACGAAGCGGCTTTTCCAGCGCGTCAGCACGCCGCAAGAGATGCTGGAACTGGGCGTCGAGGCCCTGACCGACGAGATCAAGACCATCGGGCTTTACCGCCAGAAGGCCAAGAACGTCATCGCCCTTTCCCGCCGGCTGGTCGAGGAATATGGCGGCGAGGTGCCGCAATCGCGCGCCGCGCTGATGACCCTGCCTGGCGTCGGACGCAAGACGGCGAATGTCGTGCTCAACAGCGTCTTTCATTTCCCGGCCCAGGCGGTCGACACGCATATCTTCCGGGTCGGCAATCGCACCCGCATCGCGCCGGGCCGTGACGTCGAGGCGGTCGAGCGCGCCGTCGAGGACAACGTCCCCGTCCCCTTCCAGCAGAGCGCGCATCACTGGCTGATCCTGCACGGCCGCTACATCTGCCAGGCCAAGCGCCCGCGCTGCAAGATCTGCCCCATCGAAGATCTCTGCCCCTACGAGGAGAAGACCGAATGACCACCCCCTATGTGATCGGCATCGGCAATGCCGTCATGGACGTGATCGCGCCGACCTCGGATGCCACCTTGGCGCGGCTGGAGGTGGAAAAGGGTATCATGCAGCTGATCGACCGCGAGCGGTCCGAGTTCCTGATGGCGGCGCAATCGGCCGATCCGCAGGCCGGCAAGGCGCGGCTGGTGCCGGGCGGTTCGGTAGCCAACACCCTGGCGGGGCTGGGAATGCTCGGGCTGCGCACCGCCTTCATCGGCAAGGTGGCCGGCGATCCGCTGGGGCTCAGCTATGCCGAGCAGACCGAGGCGCAGGGCACGGTCTTCGTCAATCCGCCGGTGGCGGGAGAGGTGGCGCCCACCTCGCGCTCGATCATCTTCGTGACGCCGGACGGCGAGCGGTCGATGAACACCTATCTGGGGATTTCGGCAGGGTTGGGGCCGGAAGACGTGAACCCGGCGACCTTCAGCGGCGCCGGCTGGCTGTTCCTGGAAGGCTATCTCTTCGACAAGGATGCCGGCAAGGCGGCTTTCCTGAAGGCGGCGGGGGCCTGCCACCAGGCGGGCGGGCAGGCGGGGATCGCACTGTCGGACCCGTTCTGTGTCGACCGGCACCGCGCCGATTTCCGCCGGTTGGTGGCCGGGCCGATGGATTACGTCATCGGCAATGTCCACGAATGGCAGTCGCTCTATCAGGTCGAGGATCTGGAGGAGGCGCTGCGGCAGGCCGCGGCCGACTGCGGCACGGTGATCTGCACCCGCTCGGGCGAGGATGCGATCCTGATCCGCGGTGCCGAGCGGGTGACGGCGCCGGTGCATCGGGTCGTCCCGGTCGATGCGACGGGCGCGGGCGACCAGTTCGCGGCCGGGTTGATCTATGGCCTGGCGATCGGCGCCGATCTGGCGGCGGCGGGACGCATGGGTTGCGTCGCGGCGGCCGAGGTCATCAGCCATGTCGGCGCCCGGCCCGAAAGCGACCTGCGTGCGGCGTTCCGGGCCGAGGGGCTGACCTGATCGCGCCCTGGGGCGCGGTCGCCGCAAGACTTGGAGAACCGAGAAGCGCCGGAGGGGAACCCTTCGGCGCTTGGTCTTTCCGGGTATTTGGGAAACGGTGAAATGCCCGGGCCCTGCCCTTCCTGTCGGGGTTCCGGAAGCACCACGGTGGCGGGTTTCACCGTTTTCCAGATACCCATGCGACCGGGAGGACAGGGCCGACCATCGCGGCCCTGTCCCCAGGCTTGCGTCAGGCGGCCTTGCGGGCGGTCTTGCCGTAGAAGCTTTCGCCCTTCGCGGCCATGTCCTTGAGCAGTTGCGGCGTGGCGAAGCGGGGGCCGAACTTCGCCGCGAGCTTCTCGGCGATCTCGGCGGCGCGGGGGGCGCCCAGCATGTCGAGCCAGCCGAAGGGACCGCCCGACCAAGGCGCGAAGCCCCAGCCGAGAATGGCGCCGACATCGCCTTCGCGGATGTCTTCCAGCACGCCTTCCTCGAGCGCGCGGACCGCTTCCAGCGATTGTGCGAACATCAGCCGGTGCTGGATCTCGGTCAGCTCGGGCTGGGTGTCGGCTTCGGGCCATTCGGTCGCGAGGCCCGACCAGAAACCCTGGCGCTTGCCGGCCTCGTCATAGTCATAGAAGCCGGCCTTGGCCTTGCGGCCGAGCCGGCCCTGGTCGGCGAGCTTGAAGATCACCGCGTCCACCGCGCCGTCCGGGTAGGCATCGCCCATGGCCGCCCTCGTGGCCTTGGCAATCTTGACGCCGAGGTCGATCGAGGTCTCGTCCACCAGCTGCAGCGGCCCCAGCGGCATGCCCATCAGCTTGGCGGCGTTCTCGATCAATGTGGGGCTGACGCCCTCGGCCACCATGCGGATGCCCTCGTTGAGATAGGGGATGATGCAGCGGTTGGCGTAGAAGAAGCGTGCGTCGTTGACCACGATGGCGGTCTTGCGGATCTGGCGCACGAAATCCAGCGCCTTGGCCACCGCGCGCGGGCCGGTCTCGCGGCCCTTGATGATCTCGACCAGCAGCATCTTGTCCACCGGGCTGAAGAAATGGATGCCGATGAACTGCTCGGGTCGGATGCTGGCCTTGGCCAATGCGGTGATCGGCAGCGTCGAGGTGTTGGTGGCGAAGATCGCGTCGGCGGGGATCACTGCCTCGGCGCGTTTGGTTACCTCGGCCTTGACGGTGGTGTCCTCGAACACCGCCTCGACGACCAGATCGCAGCCCTGCAGCGCGGCGTAGTCGGTGGTCGGCGTGATCCGGGCCAGCACCTCGGCCTTCTTCTCCTCGGTGGATTTCTTGCGGCTGATCGCCTTGTCCAGCAGACCGGTGGAATAGGACTTGCCGCGCTCGGCCGCCTCTGGCGTCGAGTCGATCAGCACCACCTCGATCCCGGCCATGGCCGAGACATAGGCGATGCCGGCACCCATCATGCCGGCGCCGAGGATGCCGACTTTCTTCACGCTCTGGTCGGGGGCCTCGGGACGGTTCGCGCCCTTCTCCAGCGCTTCCTTGTTGATGAACAGGCTGCGGATCATCGCGGTGGCGCTGGGGTTCATCAACACATTGGTGAACCAGCGCGCCTCGATCTTCAGCGCCGTGTCAAAGGGCACCATGGCGCCTTCATAGACGGCGCTCAGCAGCGCCTTCGCCGCCGGATAGACGCCCAGCGTCTTGCCATGCACCATGGCGCTGGCGCCGACGAAGGTCATGAAGCCCGCCGGATGGTAGGGTTCGCCGCCCGGCATCTTGTAGCCCTTGGCATCCCAGGGCTTCACCAGATCGGCATCCGAGGCCTTCAGCACCCAGTCGCGGGCGGCGGCCAGCGGATCGGCCGCCACCTCGTCGATCAGCCCGGCGGATCTGGCCTTGGCCGGGTCGCTGAGCTTGCCCTCCAGCAGGAAGGGGGCGGCGCCCATGGCGCCCAGCTTGCGCACCAGGCGGGTGGTGCCGCCGGCACCGGGAAAGATGCCGACCATGATCTCGGGCAGGCCGATCTTGGCCTTCGGGTTTTCGGCGGCAAAGATGCGATGCGTGGCCAGAGGCAGTTCCAGCCCGATCCCCAGCGCGGTGCCGGGCAGGGCGGCCGCGATCGGCTTGCCGCCCTTTTTCGTCTTGGGGTCCATCCCCGCCAGCTCGATCTTGCGCAGCAGGCGGTGCAGCGTCATCACGCCGTCGAAGACCGCCTGCGCCCCGCCCTGCTTCATGCCGGCGATGACGTTCAGGTCCATGCCGGCAGCGAAATCCGCCTTGCCGCTGGTGATGACGATGCCCTTCACGGCTTCGTCGGCCAGGGCATCGTCGATCAGCGCGCCAAGCGCGGCAGCGCCGTCCAGCGACAGCACGTTCATCGATTTGCCGGGCACGTCCCAGATGATGGTCGCGACGCCCTCGGCGTCCTTTTGCATGGTGAAATCGGTCATGTTCCCCTCCCTCAGACGCGCTCGATGATGGTGGCCGCGCCCATGCCGGACGCGATGCAGAGCGTGGCGAGGCCCACGGTCTTGTCCTGCCGCTCAAGCTCGTCCAGCAGCGTGCCGATGATGATGGCGCCGGTCGCACCCAGCGGGTGACCCAGCGCGATGGCGCCGCCGTTGACGTTGACCATGCCGGGATCGACCTGGAAGGCCTGCATGAAGCGCAGGACGACCGAGGCGAAGGCCTCGTTCACCTCGAAGAGGTCGATGTCCGAAATCGCCATGCCGGAGTCGCGCAGGATCTTTTCCGTCACCGGCACCGGGCCGGTCAGCATGATGGTCGGATCGGTGCCGATCTTGGCAGTGGCGCGGATGCGGGCGCGGGGCTTGAGCCCATGCGCCTTGCCGAATTCCGCGTTGCCGATCAGCACCGCGGCGGCGCCGTCGACGATGCCCGAGCTGTTGCCGGCATGGTGGATATGCTCGATGCGGTCCAGATGCGGATATTTCAGCATCGCCACCTTGTCGAAGCCGGGCATGCTCTCGCCCATTTCCTTGAAGCTGGCCTTCAGCTTCGCGAGATCCTCCAGCGTGGTGCCGGGCCGCAGGTATTCGTCGCGGTCGAGGATGGTCAGGCCGTTCTGGTCCCGGACCGGCACGATGGACTTGGCGAAGCGGTTCTCTTGCCAGGCGCGGGCGGCGCGGCGCTGGCTCTCGACGGCCAGGGCATCGGCCTCCTCGCGGGAAAAGCCGTATTCGGTGGCGATGATGTCGGCGCTGATGCCCTGCGGCACGAAATAGGTCTTGAAGGTCAGGCTGGGATCCACGGCGATGGCGGCGCCGTCGCTGCCCATCGGCACGCGGCCCATCATCTCGACCCCGCCGGCGATATAGGCCTGACCGGCGCCGCCCTTGACCTGGTTCGCGGCCAGGTTCACCGCCTCCATGCCCGAGGCGCAGAAACGGTTGATGGCAAGGCCGGGGATCGACTCGTCCAGGTCGGATTCCAGCACCGCCGAGCGGGCCAGGCAGCCGCCCTGTTCCTTGACCTGGGTGACATTGCCCCAGATCACGTCCTCGACCGCGTGGCCTTCCAGGCCATTGCGTTCCTTGACGGCATTCAGAAGCCGCGCCGACAGCGCGACCGAGGTGACTTCGTGCAGGCCGCCATCCGGGCGACCCTTGCCGCGTGGGGTGCGGGCGGCGTCGTAGATATAGGCTTCGGTCATGCGTCCTCCTTCGCGGCCCGGTCCGCGGGATTGCCGGGCATCAGGTCATAGGGGTGTTTCCAGCCGGGCAGCGCCGCGATGCGCGCCAGCCAGGCGTCGATATGCGGCCATTCGGCGCGGTCGAAGCCGAAGGGCTCGGGGTAATAGAGATAGCTGCAGCAGCACAGGTCGGCGATGCTCGGCCCATCGCCCGCCAGCCAGTCGCGGCCGGCCAGATGCCCCTCCAGCGTCTTCAACGCTGCCCTGCAGCGACCTTGCAGCCAGGCGATGACCTCGGCCGGGCGTTTGTCAGGCGGCAGGAAGTTCATCAGGAAGCGCAGCGCGCCGAATTGCGCCGAGCCCTTGTGGTTGTCCCAGAACAGCCAGCGCAGGATCTCGTTCCGGTCGCCCTGCAGGAAGCGCCCGGTCCGTTCGGCCAGGTGCAGCAGGATCACGCCGGACTGGGTCAGCGTCAGCCCGTGCTCGACGAAGACCGGCGCCTCGCCCATCTCGTTCAGCGCGCGATAATCGGCGCCGCGGGTGGCGCCGCCGAAGAAGTCCACGAAGACCGGCTGCCAGGGATAGCCGGTCAGCTGCATCATCAGCGCCACCTTGTAGGAATGGCCGGATTCTCCGAAACAATGAAGCTGGGCGGTCATCTGGGCTTCCTTTTCTGTACTGGCAGCGCCGGTTGAGCTCTTCGCGTGGGTATTTGTGAAACAAAGAAGACTTTAGGGTTTGCTTAACGCTTCCATCCTAATGTCGGTCTCGCGGTACAGGCTGGGGAGCCGATGACCGCAAACAGAGAAGGCGCTCCGGGTTCCCCGCTTCTTTCCTGCCCTTCGGGGGGGAGCCGGGTTCTCGGAGCCCAGCTTTGGCTTTCTCTGTTTTTCAAATACCCATGCGGCCTTGCCTCCTGGCGCTATCGCCGCTGATTTCAGAACCGCGCTGCATCCAGGGCCATCACCGGCTCGGCGCCCGAGCGGATGCGGGCAAGATGCATCGCGGTCGCCGGCAGCTGCCTGGCCATGTAATAGCGCCCCGTCGCCAGCTTGGTCTCGTGGAACGCGGCGTCCTGCGTGCCTTCCCCCAGCGCCTTGCGCGATGCGGCGGCCATGCGCAGCCACATCAGCCCCAGCGCCACATGGCCGAACAGATGCATGAAGTCGTAGGAGCCGGCCAGCGCCGCGTTCGGGTTCTTCATGCCTTGCTCCATGAAGAACATCGCCGCCGATTGCAGGTCCTTCGAGGCCGCTTTCAGCGGCTCGCAGAACTGGGCCTGCAGCACCTCGTCGGCTTCCTGCGCCTTGATCTCGGATTTCACCATCTCGAAGAAGGCCATGATCGGCCTGCCGCCTTCGGCCGCCAGCTTGCGGCCGACCAGGTCCAGCGCCTGCACGCCGTTCGCGCCCTCGTAGATCATGGTGATCCGGGCGTCGCGGACGAATTGCGACATGCCCTGTTCCTCGATATAGCCATGGCCGCCGAAGACCTGCTGGGCCTGCACCGCCGTCTCGAACCCCTTGTCGGTCAGGAAGCCCTTGATCACCGGCGTCAGCAACGAGACGAGCGCGTCCGCCTCCTTGTCATCGGCCAGCACGGCGCGGTCGATCAGATGCGCGCCCCAGAAGGCCAGCGCGCGCGCGGCTTCCAGGAAGCTTTTCTGGTCCATCAGGTTGCGGCGGATGTCCGGGTGGACGATCAGCGGATCGGCCGGTCCCGCGGGGTTCTCGTCCCCCGTCACCGCGCGGCCCTGCAGCCGGTCGCGGGCATAGGCGACGGCGTTCTGATAGGCGCCCTCGGCCACCGAATAGCCCTGCAGGCCGACGCCGATCCGGGCCTCGTTCATCATGGTGAACATGGCGCGCATGCCCTTGTGCAGCTCGCCCAGCAGCCAGCCCCTGGCGCCGTCATAGTTCATCACGCAGGTGGCATTGCCGTGAATGCCCATCTTTTCCTCGAGACTGCCGACCGAGAGCTTGTTGCGCTCGCCCAGGCTGCCATCCTCGTTCACCAGGAACTTCGGCACGATGAAGAGCGAGATGCCGCGTGTGCCCTCGCCGCCGCCGGGGGCCTTGGCCAGCACCAGGTGGATGACGTTTTCTGCCATGTCGTGGTCGCCGGCCGAGATGAAGATCTTCTGCCCGGTGATCAGATAGCTGCCGTCCTGCTGCGGCTCGGCCCTGGTGCGCAGAAGCCCCAGATCGGTGCCGGCATGGGGCTCGGTCAGGTTCATCGTGCCGGTCCATTCGCAGGACACCATTTTCGGCAGATAGGTGGCCTTCTGCGCGTCGCTGCCATGGGTGTGGATCGCCGAATAGGCGCCATGGGTCAGGCCCTGATACATGGTGAAGGCCATGTTCGAGGCCGAGAACATCTCGCCCGCCGCCAGGCCGATCACATAGGGCATGCCCTGACCGCCATAGGCCGGGTCGCAGTCGAGCGCGGCCCAGCCGCCCTCGCGCATCTGCTCGAAAGCCGCGCGGAAGCCGTCGGGCGTGCGCACCATGCCGTTTTCCAGCCGGCAGCCCTGCCGGTCGCCGACCGGGTTCAGTGGCGCCAGCACTTCCGAGGCCAGCTTGCCGGCGGCATCCAGCACGGCCTGAGTGAAGTCGCGGTCGAGATCGCCATAGCCGGGAAGCGCCTGCTTCGAGATCTCGAGCACGTCATGCAGCACGAACTGCATGTCGCGGACGGGGGCGGCATAGGTGGTCATCGGTCCTCCCAGGGTTGGCGCGTCAGGCGCCGGATTTCAGGTTCTGCAGCCAGAGCTCGCCCTCGGCGATCTGCTCGCGCAGCTCGGTGATGGCTCCGCCCAGCTCGTGGTGTTGCCGCTCCATGTCGGCAAGCCGCTCGCGGGCGGTGGCCAGGGTGGCCTCGGTCTGGGTGAGGTTGCGCTCGGCCGGGTCGTAAAGCTCGAGCAGCTGGCGGATCTGCTCCAGCGAGAAGCCGAAGCGCTTGCCGCGCAGGATCAGTTTCAGCCGCGCCCGGTCGGCGCGGTCGTAAAGCCGGTGCTGGCCCCGACGCTCGGGGAAGATCAGCTCGCGGGACTCGTAAAAGCGCAGGGTGCGGGGCGTCACCTCGAAGGCGTCGCACATCTGGCGGATGGTCATCAAAGCGTCGCTCATCGCCGATCCCTCCCTCAGTGGAACGCCTCGAAGGGGAATATAGGCGCAGTTGACGTGCGCGTAAGGTGCGACGTGGCGTCAGAGCCGCGGGGCGGTCCCGTCAGCGCCCGGCCGCCGCCGCGCCGTCCTCTCCGGAGGTTTCCATGTCCTTCAGCAGCGTCTGGGTCTCGTTGCGCAGCGCCAGCAGGTCGGCCATCGCCGCCTCCAGCTCGTCGCGCTGCTGGGCCAGCACCTCGAGCTGGCGGTCGGCCAGTTCGATCCAGACGCGATATTGTTCGCGCGTGCCCTTCTCGCCATAGATCAGCAGCCATTGCCGGATGTCCTCGAGCGAGAAGCCGAAGCGGCGACCGCGCAGGATCAGCTTCATCCGGGCGATTTCGCGCGGGCCGTAGAAGCGCGAGCGGCCTTCCTTCTTCGGGCTCAGAAGCTCGATATACTCGTAATAGCGCAAGGTGCGCGGCGTCACGTCGAAACGCGCGCACATTTCCTTGAAGCCAATGTATTCGTTATCGGACATCGGAAGAACTCATGCTCGGGCCGGCCTCGGCGCAGCCTAGCGCGCCGCCCGCGCAAACTCAACCATTGGTGGGAGCGGGCTTGCCAGTGTGCCCCGCGATGCTACCATTCCCCATCCAGCAGAGGCAGCCAGACGCATGACCGACCCATTCTCCGAGGAGCAGATCGAGCAGCGCCAGCGCATCGCGCGGCAGTTCATCGAGGTGATCCCGCATGCCCGCGCGCTTGGCATGAGCTTCGGCGAGCTGTCCGAGCAGGGGGCCGAGATCTGGCTGCCCTGGCGCGAGGATCTGGTCGGCGATCCGCGCAGCGGCGTGATCCATGGCGGCGTCATCTCGGCGCTGATGGACACCTGCTGCGGGGCGGCGGTGATGGTGCATCCGACGGGCGCGCGCTCGACCGCGACCATCGACCTGCGCATCGACTACATGCGCGCCGCGACGCCCGGCCAGACCATCCGCGCCAAGGCGAGCTGCTATCACATCACCCGCTCGGTCGCCTTCGTGCGGGCGGTGGCGACGGATGACGACGACAGCCGCCCCGTGGCCTCGGCCACCGGGGCCTTCACCATCGAGCGCTGACATGGCCGACCGCAACGAACCCCTGGCCGCGATCAAGTCGCGCCGCGACAACGCCCTGAACGCGCTGGTCTCGGGCGTGCCCTATATCCGCTGGCTGGGCATCCAGTTCGACCGCCGCGGCGACGAGCTGACCGCCGTGCTGCCCTTTGACCAGAAGTTGATCGGCAACCCGATGCTGCCGGCGATCCATGGCGGCGTCACCGCCGCCTTCCTGGAGGTGACCGCCATCGTCGAGCTGACCTGGACCGCGATCTGGGAGGACATGGAGCAGGGCCGCATCGCCCCCGACGCCGCGGTGCCCGACAGCCTGCCGCGCCTGCCCAAGACCATCGACTTCACCGTGGACTACCTGCGGTCCGGCCTGCCGCGCGACGCCTATGCGCGGGCCAAGGTGGTGCGCTCGGGCCGGCGTTATGCCAGCGTGCAGGTCGAGGCCTGGCAGGACCACCGCCAGAAGCTCTTCGCCCAGGCGACCGGGCATTTCCTGATGCCGCAGAACGGCTGAACCATGGTCGAGCTGCAATCCGGCGGCCAATCCGGCGGCCTGTCCGGGGTCGTGCCGCCGCGGGCGCTGACCCACCGCCGGGTGCTGGCCATCGCCTTGCCGGTGGTGCTGTCCAACGCCACGATTCCCATCCTGGGCGCGGTGGATACCGGCGTCATCGGCCAGTTGGGCCGGGCCGAGCCGATCGGCGCGGTCGGGCTGGGCGCGGTGATCCTGACCTCGCTCTACTGGATCTTCGGCTTCCTGCGCATGGGCACCTCGGGGTTGGTGGCGCAGGCGCATGGCGCGGGCGACGCGGGCGAATCCGGCGCGCATCTGATGCGGGCGCTGGCCATCGGCGCGGCGGCGGGGCTGGGCTTCATCCTGCTGCAGGCCCCGTTCTTCGCCGCCGCCTTCCGGTTGGCGCCGGCCTCGGCGTCGGTCGAGGCGCTGGCCCGGGACTATCTGGCGCTGCGCATCTGGGGGGCGCCGGCGACCATCTCGCTTTACGCCCTGACCGGCTGGCTGATCGCCGTCGAGCGGACGCGCTCGGTGCTGGTGATGCAGCTGGCGATGAACGGGCTGAACATCGGCCTGGACCTGTGGTTCGTGCTGGGTCTGGGCTGGGGCGTGCGCGGCGTCGCCGGGGCGACGCTGATCGCGGAATGGTCGGGGCTGTTGCTGGGCCTGTGGTTTGCCCGGCACGCCATCCGCGCCGGGCTGCGGCGGGCCGGGCTGTTCGCCCGCGACCGGCTGGAACAGCTGGCGCGGGTGAACGGCGACATCCTGATCCGCTCGGTGCTGCTGCAGGGCTCATTCACCACCTTCATGTTCATGGCGGCGGGGCAGGGCGACGTGACGCTGGCCGCCAACCAGGTGCTGCTGCAATTCCTCTCCATCGTCGCCTATGGGCTGGACGGCTTCGCCTTTGCCGCCGAATCGCTGGTCGGGCAGGCGGTGGGGGCGCGGCGGCCGGATCGGCTGCGACGGGCGGCGCGGCTGGCCTCGGGCTGGGGCGCGGCGGGGGCGGCGCTACTTGCGGCCGTCTTCCTGCTGGGCGGGCCGGCGATCATCGACCTGCTGACCACCGCCCCCGCGGTCCGGGCCGAGGCGCGGCAGTTCCTGCCCTGGTTGGTGGTGGCGCCGCTGGTCGGCGTGGCCTCGTGGATGCTGGACGGCATCTTCATCGGCGCCATCCGCACGCGCGAGATGCGCAATGCCATGCTGGTTTCGGTCGGGATCTACGCGGTTCTGGTGCTGCTGCTGCCCAGGGCCTTCGGCAATCACGGGCTTTGGGCGGCGCTGATGGCGCTGAACGCGTTGCGCGGTCTGACGCTGTGGCGGCTTTATCCGCGGGTCGAGGCGGCGGCCCGCGGCATGGCCCCCTGACCCGCGATGTCCTGAACCGCGGCCCCGGAACGCAAGACGCCCCGGCGCGGGGCCGGGGCGTCGGGAATGGCGCGGCGGGCCGCTTACATCTCGCTGACGATCTGGTCGCGGGCGGTGGCGCGCAGCTCGATCATCTTGGCGCGGATCGCCGCCTCGTCGGCCTTGCCGGTCAGGTCGGCCACCAGCTTGCGGAACACGTCCTCGTCGCCCGGTTCGTCGAAATCCGAGCTGACCACGGTCAGTGCATAGGCGCGCGCATCGTCGCCGGACTTGCCCAAAAGCCCGGCCGCCCATTCGCCCAGCAGGCGATTGCGCCGTGCCTCGGCCTTGAAGTTCAGTTCCGCATCATGGGCGAATTTCGCCTCTTGCGCGCGCTCGCGGTCGTCAAAGGTGGTCATGGCGGCCTCTGCTTGGGTTTTCCCGTGGTCTTATCGCAGGATATGCCCGCGCCGGGGTCGCATCGCAAGCCTGTATTGCCCCTGACCCCGTTTCTGGCCTATAGCGCGATAAAGATTGTCACCTTGCGGACGGGAGAAGCGCAGCATGGCACCAAGGCGCAAGAAAATCTACGAAGGCAAGGCCAAGATCCTGTACGAAGGCACCGAGCCCGGCACGCTCATCCAGTATTTCAAGGATGATGCCACCGCCTTCAACGCCCAGAAGAAGGCCACCATCGAGGGCAAGGGCGTGCTGAACAACCGCCTGTCCGAATTCTTCATGACCGGGCTGACCAATATCGGCGTGCCGAACCACTTCATCCGCCGCATCAACATGCGCGAACAACTGGTGCGTCAGGTCGAGATCATTCCGCTGGAAGTGATCGTCAGGAATTTCGCCGCCGGTTCCATCGCCAAGCGCCTGGGCATGGAAGAAGGCACGCCGCTGCCGCGCCCGATCGTCGAATACAGCTTCAAGAACGACGAACTGGGCGATCCCTTCGTGTCCGAGGAATACATCATCGCCTTCGGCTGGGCCAGTCAGCAGGATCTCGACGACATCGTGTCGCTGGCGCTGCGGGTCAACGATTTCCTGTCGGGGGTGTTCTTCGGCGTCGGCATCAAGCTGATCGACTTCAAGATCGAGGTCGGCCGGATCTGGGACGGCGATTTCATGCGCCTGGTGGTCGCCGACGAGATCAGCCCGGACAGCTGCCGGCTCTGGGATGTCAAGACCGGGCAGAAGCTGGACAAGGACGTGTTCCGCCGCGACCTGGGCAGCCTGACCGATGCCTATACCGAGGTGGCGCGCCGGCTGGGCCTGATGCCCGCCAACACCACCTCGCTGACCAAACCCACCCTGATCAACTGAGAGGCCCGCAGATGAAAGCCCGTGTCACCATCATGCTGAAGGATGGCGTTCTGGACCCCCAGGGCGAGGCGATCCGGCACGCGCTCGGCGGGCTGGGCTTTGCCGGGGTTTCCGGCGTGCGCCAGGGTAAGGTGATCGAACTGGACCTGGCGGCAGCCGATGCCGAGGCCGCCAGGGCCGAGGTGGCGCGCATGTGCGAGGGGCTGCTGGCCAATACCGTGATCGAGAAATACGCGGTCGAGATCGTCTGATCCGCCGGGCCGGGGGCTTCGCGCCCCCGGACCCCCGCGGGGTATTTGGAAAACGGAGAAAGCCGGCCGGGCGGGGAGGGCGGGTCCGTGATCGACAAGCTTTCCATGTTCATGGCCTTGGCGCGCGAGAAGCATTTCGGCCGCGCCGCCGAATCGCTGGGCATCACCCAACCCACCCTGTCCTCGGCCATCCGGGCGCTGGAGGAGCAGCTGGGCGTGCAGCTGGTGCGGCGCGGCTCGCGCTTCCAGGGGCTGACGCCCGAGGGCGAGCGGGTGCTGGGCTGGGCGCGGCGCATCGTCGCCGATGCCCGCGCCATGCAGGCCGAGATGCAGGCCAGCCGCAAGGGCGTGTCGGGGCGGCTGCGCATCGGCGTGATCCCCACCGCCATGCCGCGCATCGCCGAGCTGACCGGGCCGTTCCTGCGCCGCCATCCCAATGCCGGGGTCTCGATCCTGTCGCGCAGCTCGGACGAGATCCGCGACCAGATCGAGGCGCTGGAGCTGGATGCCGGCGTCACCTATCTGGACAGCGAGCCGCTGGGCCGGGTGCAGAGCCTGCCGCTGTATCGCGAAACCTATTGTCTGATCGACCGGGGCGAGCTGGCGGGGCCGGCCGACTGGGCCGAGACCGCCACCCGGCCGCTTTGCCTGCTGACCCCCGACATGCAGAACCGCCGCATCGTCACCCGGCACCTGGTCGAGGCGGGGGCGGATGCGCTGCCGCGGGTCGAATCGACCTCGATGCTGGCGATCCTGTCGCATGTGGCGACCGGCGACTGGGCGGCGATCCTGCCGCGGGCGCTGGCGCGCGGCCTGCCGCTGCCCGAGGGGGTTCGGGCCCGTGACCTGACCGGCGAGGGCCATATGGTCGGCGTGGTGGTGGCCCGGCGCGAGCCGCATCCGCCACTGGTCGAGGCGCTGATCCGCATTGTCTCGTCGATTGATACCTTCAATCAATAAACGATATATCACAATTGTATCGTCTATCACCGGCCTCTAGTCTGGACAAAACAGTAGAGCCCGGACCCCCTAGCCATGACCTCACCAGCGATCGACGCTGATTTCCTTCTGCGCCTTGACGAAATCATCGCCGCCCATCAGGGCCGCGAGGGGCCGCTTCTGCCCATCCTGCACGACATTCAGGCCGAATGGGGCCATGTGCCCGAGGAGGCGCAGCCGCGGCTGGCCGAGGCCCTGGGCATGACCCGGGCCGAGGTCTATGGCGTGGTCAGCTTCTATCACGATTTCCGCGACCATCCGCATGGCCGGCATGTGCTGCGGCTGTGCCGGGCCGAGGCCTGCCAGTCGATGGGCGCCGATGCCTTGGCCGAGGAGGTGCGCGCCGCGCTGGGAATCGACTGGCACGAGACCACCCCGGACGGGCGGCTGACGCTGGAGCCGGTGTTCTGCCTGGGGCTTTGCGCCTGCGCGCCCTCGGCGCAGATGGGCGACAGGCTGCTGGGCCGGGCGAATCTGGCCAAGGTGCGGCAACTGGTGGCGGAGGCAGGCGCATGAGGATCTGGGTTCCCCTGGACGCCGCCGCAAGGGCTTTGGGCGCCGACGCGGTGGCCGAGGCGCTGGGGCGCGAGTTTGCCGTGACCCGCAACGGCAGCCGCGGCATGATCTGGCTCGAGCCTCTGGTCGAGGTCGAGCGCGACGGCGTGCGGCACGGCTACGGGCCGGTCGGGCCCGAGGACGCGGCCTCGGTCGCCGAGGCGATCCGCACGGGCGGCGCGCATCCGCTGGCCCTGGGCCCGGTCGAGGAACTGCCCTGGATGAAGGCGCAAAGCCGGCTGACCTTTGCCCGGGTCGGCGTGATCGACCCGCTTTCGGTCGAGGAATACGAGGCGCATGGCGGGCTGGCCGGGCTGCGCCGCGCCATCGGCATCGGGCCGGAAAAGGTCGTCGAGGAGGTCACCGAATCCGGGCTGCGCGGCCGCGGCGGCGCCGGTTTCCCGACCGGCATCAAGTGGAAGACCGTCGCCGGCGCCAAGGCTCCGCGGAAATACATCGTCTGCAATGCCGACGAGGGTGATTCGGGCAGTTTTGCCGACCGCATGCTGATGGAGGGCGATCCGTTGGTCCTGATCGAGGGCATGGCGATCGCCGGCATCGCCACGGGCGCGGTGCAGGGCTATGTCTATATCCGCAGCGAATATCCCGACGCCATCCGGCTGATGGAGGCCGCCATCGGCAAGGCCCGGCAGGCGGGCATCCTCGGGCCGTCGGTACTGGGTTCGGGCCATGCCTATGACATGGAGGTGCGGGTCGGCGCCGGCGCCTATGTCTGCGGCGAGGAGACCAGCCTGCTCAACAGCCTGGAGGGCAAGCGCGGCGTGGTGCGCGCCAAGCCGCCGATTCCGGCGCTGGAGGGGTTCCTGGGCCGGCCGACGGTGGTCAACAACGTGATCTCGCTGGCCTCGGTGCCCTGGATCCTGACCCATGGCGGGGCGGAATACGCCAAGCTGGGCATCGGGCGGTCCAAGGGCACGATCCCGATCCAGATCGCCGGCAACGTGAAATATGGCGGGCTGTTCGAGGCTGCCTTCGGCATGAGCCTGCGCCAGATCATCGAAGAGATCGGCGGCGGCACCGCCTCGGGCCGGCCGGTCAAGGCGGCGCAGGTGGGCGGGCCGCTCGGCTCCTACATCCCGCATTGGAACTTCGACGTGCCCTTCGGCTACGAGGAGCTGGCGACGAAAGAGGGCCTGCTGGGCCATGCCGGAATCACCGTCTTCGACGACACCGCCGACATGCTGAAGCTGGCGCGCTTCGCCATGGAGTTCTGCGCCGTGGAAAGCTGCGGCAAATGCACGCCCTGCCGGATCGGCTCGGTCCGGGGGGTCGAGACCATCGACCGCATCGCCCAGGGCGACGAGACGGGGATCCCGATCCTTACCGATCTTTGCAACACGATGAAATGGGGCTCGCTCTGCGCGCTGGGGGGCTTCGCGCCCTTCCCGGTCATGTCGGCGCTGACCCATTTCCCCGACGATTTCAGCGGGCGCCGCGAGCCCCGCAAGGAGGCCGCCGAATGAAGGATTTCATCATTCCCGACCGTGACATGGGTACGCCCGCGGTCAAGTCCGACGTCACCGTGAACCTGCTGGTGGACGGCATCCCGGTCAGCGTGCCGGCCGGCACCAGCGTCATGCGCGCCGCCGCCGTGGCCGGCATCTCGGTGCCGAAGCTCTGCGCCACCGACCATCTGGCCGCCTTCGGCTCCTGCCGGCTTTGCGTGGTGCAGATCGACGGGATGCGCGGCCTGCCGGCCTCCTGCACGACGCCGGTGGCCGAGGGCATGGTGGTCCATACCCAGACCGACGAGGTGGCGCAGATCCGCAAGGGGGTGATGGAGCTTTACATCAGCGACCACCCGCTCGACTGCCTGACCTGCGCCGCCAATGGCGATTGCGAGCTTCAGGACATGGCCGGCGCCGTCGGCCTGCGCGAGGTGCGCTATGAGCCGGGCCAGAACCATTTCGCCCGTCGCGATGCCGAGGGGCCGAACCCGGAATACCGGCCCAAGGACCAGTCGAACCCCTATTTCACCTTCGACCCCGCCAAATGCATCGTCTGCAACCGTTGCGTGCGGGCCTGCGAGGAGGTGCAAGGCACCTTCGCGCTGACCATCGAGGGCCGCGGCTTTGACAGCCGCGTCTCGGCCGGGATGGCCTCGGACAGTTTCCTGTCCTCGGATTGCGTCAGCTGCGGCGCCTGCGTGCAGGTCTGCCCGACCGCGACGCTGATCGAGAACAGCGTGATCCAGATCGGCACGCCCGAGCATATCGTCAAGACGACCTGCGCCTATTGCGGGGTCGGCTGTTCCTTCGACGCGCATATGCGCGGCGAGGAGGTGGTGCGCATGGTCCCCAGCAAGGACGGCAAGGCGAACCACGGCCACAGCTGCGTCAAGGGTCGCTTCGCCTGGGGCTACGCAACGCATCGCGAACGCCAGACCCAGCCGATGGTGCGCGAACGCATCACCGATCCGTGGCGCGTGGTCAGCTGGGACGAGGCGCTGGATTTCGCCGCCACCCGTCTGCGCCAGGCGCAGGAGGATTTCGGGCGCGATGCCATCGGCGTCATCACCTCGTCGCGCTGCACCAACGAGGAAACCTATCTGGTGCAGAAGCTGGCGCGCGCCGTCTTCCACAACAACAACACCGACACCTGCGCCCGGGTCTGCCATTCGCCCACCGGCTACGGGCTGAAGACCACCTTCGGCACCTCGGCCGGCACGCATGACTTCGATTCGGTGGACGAGACCGACCTGGCGCTGATCATCGGCGCCAACCCGACGGATGCGCATCCGGTCTTCGGCTCGCGCATGCGCAAGCGGCTGCGCGAGGGGGCCGGGCTGATCGTCGTCGACCCGCGCGAGATCGACCTGCTGAAGACCCCGCATATGGGCGACAGCCTGCATCTGCCGCTGCGGCCGGGGACCAACGTCGCCGTCGTCACCGCGCTGGCGCATGTGATCGTCGCCGAGAAGCTCTATGACGAGGCCTTCATCCGCGAGCGCTGCGACTGGGACGAGTTCCTGGCCTATGCCGAATTCGTGATGGATCCCCGGCATTCGCCCGAGGAGGTCGAGAAGCTGAGCAAGGTGCCGGCCGAGCTGATCCGCAAGGCCGCGCGCGCCTATGCCGCCGCGCCGCGCGCCAGCATCTATTACGGCTTGGGCGTGACCGAGCATTCGCAGGGCTCGACCACGGTGATGGCGATCGCCAACCTGGCGATGATGACCGGCAATATCGGCAAGCCCGGCACCGGCGTGAACCCGCTGCGCGGCCAGAACAACGTGCAGGGTTCCTGCGACATGGGCTCGTTCCCGAACGAATATCCGGGCTATCGCCATGTCTCGGACCCCGAGGCGCGGGCCATCTATGAGCGGGTCTGGGGCGTCGAGCTGTCGCCCGAACCGGGCCTGCGCATCCCCAACATGTTCGACGAGGCACTGGCCGGCCGCTTCAAGGGCCTTTACTGCCAGGGCGAGGACATCGTGCAATCCGACCCCGACACCCGGCACGTCACTTCGGCGCTGTCGGCCATGGATATCGTGATCGTGCAGGATCTGTTCCTGAACGAGACCTCGAACTATGCGCATGTCTTCCTGCCGGGTTCGAGCTTCCTGGAAAAGGACGGCACCTTCACCAATGCCGAGCGGCGCATCAACATGGTCCGCCGCGCCATGACGCCGAAGAACGGCTACGAGGACTGGGAGGTCACGCAGCTGCTGGCCAACCGCATGGGCGCGGCCTGGTCCTATACCCACCCGCGCGAGATCATGGCCGAGATCGCGATGACCACGCCCAGCTTCGCCGGGGTCAGCTACGATCTTCTGGATCGCGAGGGTTCGGTGCAATGGCCCTGCAACGACAAGGCGCCGCTGGGCACGCCGGTCATGCATATCGACGGTTTCGTGCGCGGCAAGGGCAAGTTCGTCCATACCGAATACGTCGCGACCGAGGAACGCACCGGCGCGCGCTTCCCGCTGCTGCTGACCACCGGGCGGATCCTGTCGCAATACAATGTCGGCGCGCAGACCCGGCGGACCGACAACAGCGTCTGGCACCCCGAGGACATCCTGGAGATCCACCCCTCGGATGCCGAGAACCGCGGCATCCGGGAAGGCGACTGGGTGCGCGTGGCCTCGCGTTCGGGCGATACTTCGCTTAGGGCGCATATCACCGAGCGGGTGGCGCCGGGGGTGGTCTATACCACCTTCCATCACCCGACGACCCAGGCCAATGTGGTGACCACGGACAATTCCGACTGGGCCACCAACTGCCCCGAGTTCAAGGTGACGGCCGTGCAGGTCAGCCCCTCGAATGGCCCCTCGGAATGGCAAGAGGAGTATCGCCATCATTCCGACCTCGCGCGCCGCATCCTGCCCGCCGCTGCCGAGTGACCGCATGCGCGACGTGACGACCGGCGTCCTGCGCTGGGACGGCGCAGGCCAGGGCGGCGGCTGGCGGTTTGTCGAGCCGCCCCCGGCGCCGCAGGAATGCCCGGTGGCCATCGTCATCGACGGCATGAGCCAGGCGGTGCTGATGGCGACGCCGCAGGATCTGCGCGACTTCGCCCTGGGCTTCGCCCTGACCGAGGGGCTGATCGCGGCGCCCGGCGATGTCGAGGGGTTCGAGGAGGCCGCGGTCGAGGCCGGCGGTTTCCCGGCCCGCGAGGCGCGGCTGTGGCTGCGCCCCGGCCTTGCCGCGCGGCTGGCCGAGCGGCGGCGCAGCATGGTCGGGCCGGTGGGCTGCGGGCTTTGCGGCGTCGACAGCATCGAGGCGGCGCTGCCGCAGATCGTGCCGGTCGCCTCGGACTGGTCGATGCCGCCCGAGGACGTGGCCCGCGCCATGGCGGCGCTGACGCAAGGCCAGGTCTTGCGCCACCAGACCCCGGCGATCCACGGCGCCGCCTTCTGGGACGGCGCCCGCGCCGTGACGCGCGAGGATGTCGGCCGCCACAACGCGCTGGACAAGCTGGCCGGCGCGCTGGCGCAGGCCGGGCAGTCGGCCGGGCAGGGTGCCGTCGTCATGTCCTCGCGGCTGTCGGTCGATCTGGTGCAGAAGGCCGCCCGCATCGGCGCACCGATCCTGATCGGCGCCAGCGCGCCGACGGCGCTGGCGCTCGGCTGGGCCGAACGTGCCGGCATCACCCTGATCGCCCGCGCCCGGCAGGCGAGCTTCGATCTTTACACCCATCCCCGGCGCATCGCCGGAAGCTGAGGCCCCATGTCCCACGACGATTCCAAACTGATTCACATGGCCACGCAGATGGCGCAGTTCTTCACCAGCCAGCCCGACCGGCCGGCGCCCGAGGCGGTGGCCGCCCATATCAACGATTCCTGGACGCCGCGCATGCGCCAGGCCTTCGTGGCGTTGATCCGTGCCGGGGCCGAGGCCGATCCGGTGGTGCGCGACGCGGCGGCCTTCGTGCGGCTGCCCGCCGCCTGATTTTGCCTCTGCCACCCCGTCCGGCAGCGTGCTAGCGTGGCGGCATGGCACAGCTACCTTCCCGTCAAGAGATTCTCGATTGGGTGTCCGCCCACCCGGACGCCACTGCCAAGCGCGACATCGCCAAGGCCTTCGGCATCAAGGGCGCCGAGCGCATCGAGCTGAAGCGGCTGCTGAAGGAGCTGGAGGCCGAGGGCCTGCTGGAACGCCGCCGCCGGCATTACCACGATGCCGAGCGGCTGCCGCCGGTCACCGTGCTGCAATTGCTGCCGCCCAACCGCGACGGCGACATTTTCGCCAAGCCTTTGGAATGGCAGGGCGAGGGGCCGGTGCCGCGCATCCTTTACGCGGCGCTGAAATCCGATCCCGCCGTCGCGCCCGGCGAGCGCATCCTGGCCCGGCTGATCGAGACCCGGGGCGAGGATCACGACTATCAGGCCCGGCTGATCCGCCGCATCGGCACGGTGCAGCACCGCATCGTCGGCATCTTCCGCGCCGCGACCGGCGGCCCCGATGCCGGCGGCCGCATCCTGCCCATCGACAAGGGCCAGGACAGGGAATGGCAGGTGCGCCCCGGCGACGCGCATGGCGCGAAAAACGGCGAGCTGGTCGATGCCGAGCAGGTCGGCCCGCGTGGCCGCATCGGCCTGCCCGTGGCGCGGATCGTCGAGCGGCTGGGCGACCCTTCGGCGCCCCGGGCGGTCAGCCTGATCGCCATCCACCAGCACGGCATCCCCGACGATTTCCCCGACGCGGTGATCGCCGAGGCCGACGCCGCCCGCCCGGCGACGATGCAGGGCCGCGAGGATCTGCGGCACCTGCCTTTCGTCACCATCGACCCTTCGGATGCGCGCGACCGCGACGATGCCGTCGCCGCCGAAACGCATGAGGATGGCGGTGCCACGGTCTGGGTCGCCATCGCCGATGTGGCGCATTACGCCCGCCCCGGCTCGGCCCTGGACCGCGAGGCGCGGAACCGCGGCAATTCCACCTATTTCCCCGACCGGGTGGTGCCGATGCTGCCCGACATCCTGTCGAGCGACCTGTGCTCGTTGCATCAGGGCGTGGACCGGCCGGTGATCGCCGTGCGGATGCGGCTGGACGCGCAGGGCAACAAGACCGGCCACAGCTTCCATCGCGGCATGATCCGCTCGGCCGCGAGCCTGGCCTATGAGCAGGCGCAGGCGGCGGCCGACGGCAATCCCGACGACCAGACCGCGCCGCTGGTCGATGCGGTGATCCGGCCGCTCTGGCATGGCTACGAATTGCTCAAGGCCGCGCGGGCCCGCCGCCAGCCGCTGGAGCTGGACCTGCCCGAGCGGCGGATCGTGCTGACCCCGGACGGCCGGGTGAAGTCGGTGAATTTCCGCGAACGCTATGACGCGCATCGGCTGATCGAGGAATTCATGGTGCTGGCCAATGTCGCCGCCGCCGAGGAGCTGGAACGGCTGCGCCGGCCGCTGCTTTATCGCGTGCACGAGGAGCCGACGGTGGAAAAGCTCGACGCGCTGCGCGAGGTGGCCGAGGCCTCGGGCTTCACCCTGGCCAAGGGCCAGGTGTTGCAGACCCGGCACCTGAACCGGCTGCTGGAACAGGCCGAGGGGTCCGAGTTCGACGAGCTGATCAACATGACGGCGCTGCGCTCGATGCAGCAGGCCTATTACAACCCGGAGAATTTCGGCCATTTCGGACTGGCGCTGCGCTCTTACGCGCATTTCACGTCGCCGATCCGGCGCTATTCCGACCTGATCGTGCATCGGGCGCTGATCATGGGCCACAAATGGGGCGATGACGGGCTGTCGGCGCAGGATATCGAGACGCTTTCGGAAACCGCCCAGCACATCTCGGAGACCGAGCGGCGGTCGATGGCGGCAGAGCGCGACACCACCGACCGCTATCTTGCCGCCTATCTGGCCGACCGGGTGGGGGCCGAGTTCACCGGCCGCATCAGCGGCGTGCAGAAATTCGGCGCCTTCGTGCGGCTGGACGAGACCGGGGCGGACGGCCTGTTGCCGATCCGCGAGATCGGCCGGGAATATTTCCACTACGACCCGAATGCGCAGGTGCTGATGGGCTCGGAAACCGGACTGGAAATCGGCATCGGCCAGCGCGTGACCGTGCGGCTGACCGAAGCGGTGCCGCTGACCGGCGGGCTGATGCTGGAGTTGCTGGAGGTCGAGGGCCGGCCGCTGCCGCAGGGCGCCTCGCGCGGCCGTGGCAAGGGTCCGATGCGCAAGCGCGCCACCCAGGCCCGGCTGGCCGAGGTCAAGCGCGCCCAGAAACGCCGGCGGGTGCGGCGGCAGCATTGAACGAAGGGGGCTTTGCCCCCGCGCGTTCCGCGCTGCTCCAGGGTATTTCGAACACGGAGAAGGTCGCCGGGGCGCGCCCGCGTGTCGGCCGCGGGCCGGGGGTCTTGCGACCGCGGCGCAGGCGAAGGGGCGGCCCTTTCGGACCGCCCCTTGCCCTTGCATCATTGCCGTTCCAGGTTTCAGCCGATGGCGGCGGCGCGGACGTCGTCGTCGATCTTGTCGGCATATTGCGCGAAATTGTCGCTGAACATGCCGACCAGCTTGCGGGCCTGCGCGTCATAGGCGGCGCCGTCCGCCCAGGTCTGGCGCGGGTCCAGCAGCTTGTCATCGACGCCGGGGACCGAAACCGGAACCTCGAAGCCGAAATTCGGATCCTTGCGGAACTGCACCTGGTTCAGCGAGCCGTCCAGCGCCGCGGTCAGCAGGGCGCGGGTGGCCTTGATCGGCATGCGCTTGCCGGTGCCGAAGGCGCCGCCGGTCCAGCCGGTATTGACCAGCCAGCAGGCCGCGCCGGTCTGGGCGATCTTTTCCTGCAGCAGTTTGCCATAGACTTCCGGCCGGCGCGGCATGAAGGGGGCGCCGAAGCAGGTCGAGAAGGTCGGCGTCGGCTCGGTCACGCCGACCTCGGTGCCCGGGGTCTTGGAGGTGAAGCCCGACAGGAAGTGATACATGGCCTGGGCCGGGGTCAGTCGCGCGATCGGCGGCAGCACGCCATAGGCGTCGCAGGTCAGCATGATCACGTTCTTCGGCTGGCCGCCCAGCGAGGTCGGCGAGGCGTTCGAGATCTGCTCCAGCGGATAGGCGCAGCGCATGTTGTCGGTCAGCGAGTTGTCCTCGAAGTCCAGCTCCAGCGTGTCGGGGTCATAGACCATGTTCTCGACCACGGTGCCGAACTTGTAGCAGGTGGCGTAGATCTCCGGCTCGGCCTCGGCCGAGAGGTTGATGGTCTTGGCGTAGCAGCCGCCCTCGAAGTTGAAGATGCCGGTGTCGGACCAGCCGTGCTCGTCATCGCCGACCAGCGTGCGCGAGGGATCGGCCGAGAGCGTGGTCTTGCCGGTGCCCGACAGGCCGAAGAAGATGGCGCTGTCGTCCGGGTTGCCGAGCGCGTGGTTGGCCGAGCAATGCATCGGCATCACGCCCTTTTCCGGCAGGATGTAGTTCAAGAGCGTGAAGACCGACTTCTTGTTCTCGCCGGCATAGGCGGTGTTGCCGATCAGGATCAGCTTTTTGTCGAAATTGAGCGCGATCACCGTTTCCGAGCGGCAGCCGTGGCGTGCCGGATCGGCCTTGAAGCTGGGGCAGTTGATGATGGTGAATTCCGGCGCGAAGCTGGCCAGCTCGGCGGCCTCGGGCCGGCGCAGCAGGTTGCGGATGAACAGCCCGTGCCAGGCCAGTTCGGTCACGACCCGGACGTCGAGGCGCAGGGCAGGATCCGCGCCGCCGTAGAGGTCCTGAACGAAATAGTCCTTGCCTTTCATGTGTTCCAGCATGTCGGCATGCAGCCGGTCGAAGGCCTCGGGCTCCATCGGGCGGTTGTTCTCCCACCAAATGCTGTCTTCCACCGCGGGGCTGCGCACGACATGCTTGTCCTTGGGCGAGCGGCCGGTATGGGCGCCGGTCGAGACCAGGAAGGTGCCGCCAAGACCCAGCCGGCCTTCGCCGCGCTGGATGGCCGCTTCGATCAGCGCCGGTTCGAGCAGGTTGTAGTGGACATTGCCGAGCCCGGTGATCCCCTGGTCTTCGAGACGGCAATTCGGGTTGACGCGCGGTTCGCTCATGGCACCTGTGCTCCTGCTAGAATTCCGGGCCGACAACCGGCCGTTGCGCGTCCTATAACACGGCATTTCCCCAGCGAAAGCGGCGTTATGGACAGGTTTAGCGCTATCAGGAAAGGTTAGCGCAACCATTTGCGCGGGCATGGTCCGGGCGTCAAGAATTCGCCACAAAGGCAGGGGTTCTGTCCTAACCAGCGGTACTGATTCGCCGCGTTTCGGAGGCCGTCGCGCCATGATCCTGCACGCATCCTGCATCGCCCATCGGGGCAGGGGACTTCTGATCCTCGGGGCCTCTGGCGCAGGCAAATCGACGCTTGCTCTTGAAATGATGGCTTTCGGCGCAACGCTTGTGGCGGATGACCGTACGCTGTTGCGGGCGGAGGGCAGAGATATCGTCGCCGATTCGCCCGATTCGCTGCGCGGCCTGATCGAGGCACGCGGCCTTGGCATCCTGCGCGCCCGCGCCCATGGCCCGGTCGCACTGGCGTTGGCGGTGGATCTGGACCGGCCCGAGCCCGAGCGCCTGCCGCCGCCGCGCCGGCTTGACCTTTTGGACAGGGCTTTGCCCCTTGTCCTTGGCGCCGGCTGTGTCCATCTTGCCCCGGCACTGTTGCAATATCTCGACGCCGGACGGGCGGACACGGATGGGCAGGAGAAGTGAGCCGAGATGTCTGAGGCGGGCAGCCCCATGGACAACCAGCAGGACCCGGCCCGCGACGGCGGCGCCGTCGAGGATACGGCCCAGCGTCTGGTGCTGATCACCGGGCCGTCCGGGGCGGGCCGCTCGACCGCGATCAATGTGCTGGAGGATCTGGGCTACGAGGCCATCGACAACCTGCCGCTGTCGCTGATCCCGCGGCTGCTGGACGGGCCGCCGCGGCCGGTGCCGCTGGCGCTGGGGCTGGATGTGCGCAACCGCGACTTTTCCGTCGCCAACCTGACCGAGCTGATCGACAAGCTGGTGCGGCTGCCGGAATACGCCCCCGAGCTTCTGTTTCTCGACTGCGCCACCGAGCAGCTTTTGCGACGCTTCAATGAAACCCGGCGCCGCCATCCGCTGCGCGGCGAGGCCTCGCCCCTGGACGCGATCCGGGCCGAGCGCGATCTGCTGGCGCCGATCCGGGCGCGGGCCGACGTGCTGGTCGATACCTCGGAACTGTCGCCGCACGACCTGAAGGCGGAGCTGGCGCGCTGGTTCGACACCGAGACGGGGCGGCGGCTGGCGGTCTCGGTGCAGTCGTTTTCCTATAAGCGCGGGGTGCCGCGCGGGGTCGACATGATGTTCGACTGCCGCTTCCTGGCCAACCCGCATTGGGAACCGGCGCTGCGGCCCCTGGATGGCCGCGACCGGGCGGTTCAGGATTATGTGACGGCCGATCCGCGATTCGACGAATTCTTCCGCAGGGTGCGGGATCTTGTGCTTTTCGCCCTGCCTGCCCATCTGGAAGAGGGCAAGGCCCATCTGGCGATCGGCTTCGGTTGTACCGGAGGGCAACACCGTTCCGTCACAATGGCGGAAAAAATGGCGGATGCGCTTGCGAAAGCGGGCTGGCAAGTGTCAACTAGACATCGGGAACTTGAACGCCGTCAAATGGCGCCGGCACCTGGGGATGATGGCCAACACGGCCTCTCACACGGCACGGGCGCCAGGGTAAGCGGCTGATGCGTGGTGGAGTGAATTGATCGGGATTGTCATCGTGGCGCATGGCGGCCTGGCGAGGGAATATCTCTCGGCAGTCGAGCATGTGGTGGGACCGCAAACCGGCATCAAGGCCGTTACGATCGAGGAAAACCATGATCGGAGCCAGAAGCAGGCCGAAATCTGCGCGGCGGCCGATTCGGTCGATTCCGGCGACGGCGTGGTGGTGGTGACGGACCTGTTCGGCGGCTCGCCCTCGAACCTGTCGCTGATGGCCTGCGCGATGCGCAACCGCTCGATCCTTTACGGCGCGAACCTGCCGATGCTGGTGAAGCTGGCGAAATCGCGCAAGCTGTCGGTCGCCGATGCCGTTTCCCTGGCCAAGGATGCGGGACGCAAGTACATCAACAGCTATGACGTTCTGCCTGCCGATGTGCTTCCCATCCCGAATCGTGCCGCTTCATGAATGACATGACCAACGGGGCCGTCACCCGCGAACTGGCGATCATCAACGAAAAGGGCCTGCATGCGCGGGCCAGCGCGAAATTCGTCGAGACGGTCGAGCGGTTCGACGCCCAGGCCATCGTGGAAAAGGACGGGATCAGCGTCTCGGGCGATTCGATCATGGGTCTCTTGATGCTGACCGCGCCGCGCGGCAGTTCGATCCGCGTCACCACGCGCGGCGCGCAGGCCCGCGAGCTTGCCGATGCGCTGAGCGCGCTTGTCGAGGACTATTTCGGCGAAGGCATGTAAGGGCCGGACATGGCCCGATCCTCTTATCATCATGGCAATCTGCGCCAGGCCCTTGTCGAGGCCACGGTGCGGCTGATCGAGGAGAACGGTCCGCAGGGCTTTACCCTGGCCGAGGCCGCGCGCCTGGCCGGGGTCAGCGCCGCGGCGCCCTATCGCCATTTCACCGGCCGCGAGGATCTGCTGGAGGAGGTCGCCCGGCAGGGATTCGAGGAATTCGCCGCCCGGCTGGGGACCGCCTTCGACGACGGTCGCCCGCGGCCGCTGACCGCGTTCCTGCGCATGGGGCAGGAATATCTGGGCTTCGCGGCCGAGCGGCGCGGCTTCTACATCGCCATGTTCGAATCCGGCATCTCGATCACCGGCAATTCCGGGCTGCAACAGGCGTCCGAGCGGGCGCGGGGCGTGCTGGTCCGCGGGGCCGAATCGCTTTTCGTCAACCGCCCCGGCCCGCAGCCGCCGCCCGGCATGATCGCCGACCATATCTGGGCGCTGAGCCATGGCGTGGTCGAACTGTTCGGGCGCGGCAAACCCGGCTCGCGCTCGCCCATCTCGGCCGCTGACATGCTGGAAAGCGGCGCGCTGATCTATCTGCGCGGGCTGGGCGTGATCCCCGACTGAACCCCTTGGCTGAAAATTTTCGCCGCATCCCTTGAACCCGGCCGGCCGCGCTCCATTTATGTAAATGTGATTAACATTCACATCGGAAAGGGACCGCAATGAACACTGACATCGCCCCGCGCCCCTCCGCCTTCGACCGGATCGGCGCGGCATTGGCCGGCATCCGGGACTGGCTGGACGAGCGCGGGAAGGGCGCCTGGATCGCTGCCATGATCCTGGCCTTCATCGCCTGCTGGCCTTTGGGCCTTGCCATCCTGGGTTACATGATCTGGAGCAAACGCATGTTTTCTTGCCGCCACCGCCATCATCACCACGGCCACCGCTATCGCCAAGGTTTCGGCATGCCGACCGGCAACAGCGCCTTCGATGCCTATCGCGAGGAAACGCTGAAACGGCTCGAGGACGAGCATCGCGAATTCCTCGACTTCCTGCAGAAGCTGCGCGAGGCCAAGGACAAGGTCGAGTTCGATCAGTTCATGCAGGGCCGCAACCAGCCGCAGCCGCCCGCGCCGCAGGCCTGAGCCGCGCCGCCAACCGAATGCGAAAAGGGCCGGGGATCACCCGGCCCTTGGTCAATAGGAATACTCGCCGTAGATGCGGCTCAGATCGCCCGCCCATTCGCCGTGGTATTTCCCCAGCAACTCGTCGGCGGGCACCTTGCCCGTCTCGACGCTTTCCTTGAGCGCGTTCAGGAAATGCGTCTCGTCCGGGACCAGCCCGCCCGAGCCGGTGCGGGCCCGCGCCTTCAACCCGGCTTCCGAGATCGCCAGCACCTCGCGCGCCAGATCGCGCATCTTCACGCCGTTCACCTCGGCATCCAGCGCCAGCAGGCCGGCGCCGCGCCGCCAGGCCTCGCGCGTCTCGGCATCCCAGCCTTTGACCAGATCCCAGGCGGCGTCCAGCGCCGACTGGTCATAGACCAGCCCGACCCAAAGCGCCGGCAGGGCGCAAAGCCGCCGCCAGGGTCCGCCGTCGGCGCCGCGCATCTCGATGAATTTCTTGACCCGCGCCTCGGGGAAGACCGTGGTCAGGTGGTCCGCCCAGTCCGACAGGGTCGGGATCTCGCCCGGCAGCGCCGGCAGCTTGCCCTGCAGAAAATCGCGGAAGCTCTGCCCCAGCGCGTCGATGTATTTGCCGTCGCGATAGACGAAATACATCGGCACATCGAGCACGTAATCGACCCAGGCCTCATAGCCGAAGCCGTCCTCGAAGACGAAGGGCAACATGCCGGTGCGCGCCTCGTCGAGATTCTGCCAGATATGCGCGCGCCAGCTTTTCCAGCCGTTCGGCTTGCCGTCGAGGAAGGGGGAATTGGCGAAAAGCGCATTCGCCACCGGCTGCAGGGCCAGCGCCACCCGCAGCTTCTGCACCATGTCGGCTTCCGAGGCGAAGTCCAGATTCACCTGCACGGTGCAGGTGCGATACATCATCTGCGTGCCCAGCGTGCCGACCCGGCCCATGTAATCGGTCATCAGCCGGTAACGCCCCTTGGGCATCATCGGCATCTGTTCCTGCGTCCAGATCGGCGCGGCGCCCAGACCGATGAAGCCGGCGCCCAGCTCATCCGCCACGGTCTTCACCTCGGCCAGATGCTGATTCACCTCGTCGCAGGTCTGGTGGATGGTCTCCAGCGGCGCGCCCGACAGCTCCAGCTGACCGCCGGGTTCAAGACTGACATTGGCGCCGTCGCGCTCCAGCCCGATGATGTTGCCCGCCTCCAGCACCGGGGTCCAGCCGAAGCGGCTCTGCAGCCCCTCCAGCATGGCCTTGACCGAGGGCTGGCCGGGCGCAGCCTCGTAGGGCAGGGGCATCAGGTCGGCATGGCGATAGCCGAATTTCTCGTGCTCGGTGCCGATGCGCCAAGCCTCGCGCGGTTTCTCGCCCGCGGCGATATATTCGACCAGCTGTTCGGGACGTTCGATCGGGCCGCCGCCCTGTTGGGGAATGGACATCGGTGGCCTTTCGTTTGCCTTGCGTGCCACAGGTGGCAAGCGAGGCGCGTCAAGTCAAGCGGGCGCGCGCCGGCCTCGTCCAAACGGTCTGGATCGTCGGCGCCGCCTGGGCCAGGGCCGCGGAAAGGCGCCCCATCTCGATCCCCGGCAGCGTGGCGAAGGCGCCGGCCAGATGCTCGGCCCCCGTCGCATCCACCGGGATCAGCAGCGCCTGGCCATCGGCGCTTTTCAGCCGCCAGTGCCGGCGGCCGTTCAGCCGCATCAGCCGGATCTCGGCCAGCTCGCGCAGCGCGATCTCGCCGCCCAGCAGCCGGTTGGGCGACAGGTAGCGGATCGCGCCCTCGTCCAGCTCGACCATGCCGGGGCCGAGCGAGCCGTGGCGGAAGCGCATCCGCCGCCGCGCATCCAGTGCCCAGAGCGCCGAAGCCGCGGCGATCGCCGCGCCGATGGGCCACAGGATCCAGCCGCCCAGCGAGAACAGCCACAGCCCGAACCCGGTCGCGACCAGCGCGGCGCCGGTCTCGGCCCAGGGGCGCAGCTTCTCGGCCAGTTCCGGGCGGATCATCAAAGCTCCAGCGCCATGTCGCGATGCGGGATGCCGGCATCGTCATATTCCGGGCCGTAGGCGGCGAAGCCCAGCTTCTGGTAAAAGCCGATGGCATGGGTCTGGGCGCCCAGCTTGGCGCGGGTGACGCCGGGCAGGGCGCGCAGCTCGTCCAGCGCCGCGCGGATCAGCGCCGCGCCGGCCCCGGTGCCGCGGGCCGATTGCAGCACCGCGACGCGGCCGATCTTGCCGGTCGCGCCCTGGATCAGGATGCGGGCGGTGCCGATGGCCGCGCCGCTGTCGTCGCGGGCCAGCAGGTGGATCGCCGCGCCGTCGCGACCGTCCCATTCCTCGGCCTCGGGGACGTTCTGCTCGACGACGAAGACCTCGCGGCGGATGGCGCGGCAGGTGTCGAGGTCGGTGGTCTTCTCGATCATGCGAAGTAACGCTCCAGGATGCGGCGATAGATGCGGGCCAGCTGGCGCACCTGCTCGGCCGGTACGCGTTCGTCCACCTGATGCATGAAATGCCCCACCAGCCCGAATTCAAGCACCGGGCAATGATCCTTGACGAAACGCGCATCCGAGGTGCCGCCCGAGGTGGACAGCGCCGGGTCGAGCCCGGTTTCCTCGCGCACCACGCTGGCGACCAGATCGACGAAGGGGCCGGGCCGGGTCAGGAAGCTTTCGCCCGACACATCGGTCGAGATGGCGAAATCCACCCTGGTTTCGGCCGAAACCGCCGCCGCGCGGGCACGGATCATCCGGTCGAGGCTTTCGGAGCTGTGCGTGTCGTTGAAGCGGATGTTCACCACCGCCCGCGCCCGTTCCGGGATCACGTTCGAGGCCGGGTTGCCGCAATCCACCGTCGTGACCTGCAGGCCCGAAGGGTCGAAATGCTCGGTCCCCTCGTCCAGCGGCGCCTCGGTCAGTTCGTTCAGCAGCCGCACCAGCGCATGGATCGGGTTGCGGGCGCGATGCGGATAGGCGGCGTGGCCCTGGACGCCATGCGCCTCGATCCGCAGCGTCATCGAGCCGCGGCGGCCGATCTTGATCATCTCGCCCATGCGGTCGGGATTCGAGGGCTCGCCGACGATGCAGACATCCATCCGCTCGCCCTCGGCTGCCATCCAGTCCAGCAACGCGCGGGTGCCGTGCTTGCCGGGGCCCTCCTCGTCGCCGGTGATGGCCAGGATCACCGCGCCGTCCGGCGGCGGCGTCTCGGCCACGAAGCCGATGGCGGCGGCGACGAAGGCGGCGACCCCGGACTTCATGTCGGTGGCGCCGCGGCCCCAGATCCAGCCCCCGGCCTCGTGCCCGGAAAAGGGCGGATGCGTCCAACTGGCCGGATCGCCGGGCGGCACCACGTCGGTATGGCCGTTGAAGCCGAAGGTCCGCGCGCCTTTCGCCCCCCAGCGCGCGAACAGGTTCGGCACCCCCTCGCGGTCGACGCGGCGGCATTCGAAGCCCGCCGCGCCCAGCACCTCTGCCAGAAGCTGCAAGGCGCCGCCTTCCTCGGGCGTGACCGAGGCGCAGCGGATCAGCCTTGCGGTCAGTTGCGCGGGATCGGGGATCGGGGCGGATTGCGTCATGGGCGGGCCTTTCGCTTTTGGCCCTGATTACACCGCCGGCCCCGCAAGCTCCAGCGCGCGGCGCAGCAGGTTGGCGCCGGTCAGCACCAGCAGGATCAGCGTCCAGCGCCGGAACCGCGCCGCGTCCAGCCGGTCATGCGCCAGATAGCCCAAGCCCATGCCGATCAGGGCCGGGATCACCAGGATGGCGGAAAGCGGCAGGGTCCGGGCGTTCAGCAGCCCCGATTGCAGATGCGAGACGGTCAGCACCGCCGCGCCCAGGAAGAACACCACCCCCTGCACCCGCATCTGTTCGGTCTTGGGGGCGTGCAGCGACAGCAACAGCACCAGCAGCGGCGGCCCCCAGATGCCCGAGACGCCGCCGATCAGCCCGCCGATGACCCCGGTGGCGATCTCCATGCGCCGGCGGTGATGCACCGGCAGGACCAGGCTGCGGCCGAGGATCTGCCACAGCGCGAAGACGGTGATCGGCAGGCCGATGATGGCATACATCAGCCATTGCGGCACCCGCGGGGCGAAGGCGGCGCTGACCGGGATGAACAGCACGACCATGCCGATATGCCAGCGATAGGCCCAGCTTGCCTGCCAGGCGGGGCGCCAGCCGCCGCGCAGCGCCTGGCGGATATTGGTGACCAGCACCGGCAGGATCACCGCCGCCACCGCCTGCTGCGCGGTCAGGAAGGATCCCAGCGCCGCCAGCATGATCATCGGCATGGCAAAGCCGATGGCGCCCTTCACGAAGCCGGAAAACAGCGTGATCGCGATGGCGGTCCAGAAATGGAAGGGGTCGAGGCCAGCGCAGCACATGGTCTGGAAATGTCAGCAGGGGAATGGTGCTGTGAGAGAGGATTGAACTCTCGACCTCTCCCTTACCAAGGGAGTGCTCTACCACTGAGCTACCACAGCATCGTGGGCGGGGCTTTAGACCGACTGCGGCGGGCGCGCAAGGGGGAAGAGTCGGAAAAAATGCATTTCGCCATTCCCCGCCGATCCCGCCCGGCCGGCCGCGCCGCCGCTGGACGCAAGCCGGCAAGGACGCTAACAGAAGACATGGTGAAAACACCCCGCGATCCCAGGCAAGACACACGCGAAGCGCGGCTCAAGGCGGCGCTGCGGGCCAATCTTGCGCGGCGCAAGGCGCAGGGCCGCGCACGGGCCGGGACGGCGGAAGACAGCACGAACGAGCAGCACGGGCCAGAGATGCCGGCAAACGGCCAGACGCCCGGGAACGAGGATTAGATGGACCAGATCATTGTAAGGGGCAACGGGCCGCTGAGCGGCGAGATCCCGATCGCCGGCGCCAAGAACGCCTGCCTGACGCTGATGCCGGCGACGCTGCTGACCGACCAGCCGCTGACCCTGACCAATGCGCCGCGGCTCTCGGACATCCGCACCATGACCGCGCTGCTGCAGTCGCTGGGGGCCGAGGTGGCCAGCCTGCAAGATGGGCAGGTGCTGGCGCTGTCCAGCCACGACCTGACCAGCCACCGCGCCGAATACGACATCGTGCGCAAGATGCGTGCCTCGATCCTGGTGCTGGGGCCGATGCTGGCACGCGACGGCCATGCGGTCGTGTCGCTGCCCGGCGGCTGCGCCATCGGCGCCCGGCCGGTCGACCTGCACCTGCGCGCGCTCGAGGCGATGGGGGCGGAACTCGACCTGCGCGAGGGCTATGTCCACGCCAAGGCGCCCGCCGGCGGGCTCAGGGGCGCGGTGATCGACTTCCCGCTGGTCTCGGTCGGGGCGACCGAGAACGCGCTGATGGCGGCGACGCTGGCCCGCGGCACCACCGTCATCAACAATGCCGCGCGCGAGCCCGAGATCGTCGATCTGGCCGAATGCCTGCGCCGCATGGGCGCGCAGATCGAGGGCGAGGGGACGTCGACCATCACCGTCGAGGGCGTGCAGGCGCTGGGCGGCGCCACGCATCCGGTGGTCACCGACCGGATCGAACTGGGCACCTACATGCTGGCCCCGGCGATCTGCGGCGGCGAGGTCGAGTGCCTCGGTGGCCGCATCGACCTGGTCGCTGCCTTCTGCGAAAAGCTCGACGCGGCCGGCATCGAGGTGGTCGAGACCGCCCGCGGCCTCAAGGTCTCGCGCAAGAACGGCCGGGTGCGGGCCGTGGACGTGGTGACCGAACCCTTCCCCGGCTTCCCGACCGACCTGCAGGCGCAGATGATGGCGCTGCTTTGCACCGCCGAGGGCACCTCGGTGCTGGAGGAGAAGATCTTCGAGAACCGCTTCATGCATGCGCCGGAACTGGCGCGCATGGGCGCGCGGATCGAGGTCCATGGCGGCCACGCCACCGTCCATGGCGTCGAAAAGCTGCGCGGCGCCCCGGTGATGGCGACCGACCTGCGCGCCTCGGTCAGTCTGATCCTGGCCGGGCTGGCCGCCGAGGGCGAGACCATCGTCAGCCGGGTCTATCACCTGGATCGCGGCTACGAGAAGGTCGTGCGCAAGCTGCGCGGCGTCGGCGCCGATATCGAACGCATCAAGGAGGCCCCCGCCGATGGCTGACGCCCGTTTCACCGATGCCGATCCCGCACCGCTGGCGCTGCTGGCCGGCGATGCCGACGACCTGACGGTGATCTCGGCCCTGGCGCAGGATGCCATCCTGCCGGTGACCGAGATCGCCTATGACGGCCGCCATCGCCAGCTGGCGCTGCTGCTGAACCGTTTCCGCTGGGAGGATGCCGAGTTCGCCCGCCGCGACGGCCGCCCCTATGAGCGGGTGCGGTCGGTGCTGCTGATCTCGGACGTGCGGCGGGTGCAAAGCGACGGCATCGACCGCAAGGACCAAGACCTGATCCTGGAACTGCTGGCGCTGACCTGGCAGCCGGGCGAAGACGGCACCGGCCGCCTGCTGCTGGAATTCGCCGGCGACGGCACGCTGGCGATCGAGGTGGAATGCCTGAATGTCGAACTGCGCGACGTGACCCGGCCCTATGTCGCCCCCTCGCGCCGCGTGCCGCAGCATCCCGAGAACTGATCCGGCGGATCTTCCGGGTCCGGCATGGCGCCGGTCGCAAGATGGCATGAGCATTTGAAGGCCGCCGAGAACGCGCGATTTCGCCGCTTCCCAAAGACGCGAACCCGCGCTGCATCGACGGGCCCGGCCGCGCCATAGCCGCTTGAGCCCCTTGGTCCGAGCCGTTAACAAGGGCGGGTCATTGAAGGCCCGAGCCATGCCCATCCATCTTTCCAGCGCCCAACCCGATTTTGCCGAACGCTTTTCGGCGCTTCTGTCCATGAAGCGCGAGGATGCGGCGGATGTGAACGATGCCGTGGCGGCGATCATCGCCGATGTGCGCGACCGGGGGGATGCCGCCCTGGTCGAGCTGACCAAGCGCTTCGACCGTCTGGTGCTGACGCCCGAGACCCTGGCCTTCTCGAAAGCCGAGATCGCCGCCGAGATCGCGAAGGTTTCCGCCGAGGACCGCGCCGCGCTGGCCATGGCTGCGAACCGCATCCGCGCCTATCACGCCCGGCAGATGCCCGACGACCTGGGCTGGACCGATCCCGAGGGTGCGACCCTGGGCTGGCGCTGGACCCCGGTCTCGGCGGCCGGCCTCTATGTGCCGGGCGGGCAGGCGAGCTATCCCTCCTCGGTGCTGATGAACGCCATCCCGGCGCGGGTCGCCGGGGTCGAGCGGCTGGTGATCTGCGTGCCGACCCCCGACGGGGTGGTCAATCCGCTGGTGCTGCTGGCGGCCGAACTGGCCGGGGTGGATGAGATCTATCGCATCGGCGGCGCGCAGGCCATCGCGGCGCTGGCCCATGGCACCCGGACCATCCGCCCGGTGGACAAGATCACCGGGCCGGGCAATGCTTATGTCGCGGCGGCCAAGCGGCAGGTCTTCGGCCGGGTCGGCATCGACATGATCGCCGGTCCCTCCGAGGTGCTGATCATCGCCGCAGGCGCGCAGAACCCGGAATGGCTGGCGCTGGATCTGCTGGCGCAGGCCGAGCATGACGCCGATGCCCAGTCGATCCTGATCACCCCCGACGAAGCCCTGGCCCGCGCCGTGGTGGCCGAGGTCGAGCGCATCCTGCCGACCCTGCCGCGCGCCGCGGTGGCCGGGGCGAGCTGGCGCGACTATGGCACGGTGATCGTGACCCGCGACCTCGACGAGGCGGCGGCGCTTTCCGACCGGCTGGCGCCCGAGCACCTGGAGCTCTGCGTGGACGACCCCGAGGCGCTGGCGGAAAAGACCCGTCATGCCGGGGCGGTCTTCCTGGGCGGCTGGACGCCCGAAGCGGTGGGCGATTATGTCAGCGGCCCGAATCACGTCCTGCCCACGGCGCGCTCGGCGCGGTTCTCCTCCGGCCTGTCGGTGATGGATTTTCTCAAGCGCACCACGCTGGCCCGGCTCTCGCCCGAGGCGCTGGGGGCGATCGGCCCGGCCGCGGTAAGGCTGGCCGAATCCGAAGGGCTGTCGGCGCATGGCCGCTCGGTCTCGGCGCGGCTGGCGGCCTTGAACAGGGGGCAGTCATGAGCCAGCCCACGGACCGGCTGTGCCGAATCGACATCGACGACAGCGTGCTGCCGCCGGCCACCCCCGAGATCGAGCAGGAGCGCCGCGTCGCGGTCTTCGACCTGCTCGAGGATAACAGCTTCGTGCTGCCCGGCCGCGACGGGCAAGAGGTTCCCGCCGGCCCCTATGCGCTGGCCCTGGCGGTGCGCGAAAAGCGGCTGGTCTTCGACATCGCCACCGAATCCGGCGGCAAGGTGGCCGAGTTCCACCTGTCGCTGGGCCCGTTCCGGCAGACGGTCAAGGATTACTTCCAGATCTGCACCAGCTATTTCGACGCGGTGAAGCGGCTGCCGCCGGCGCAGATCGAGGCCATCGACATGGCCCGGCGCGGCATCCACAACGAGGGCGCCCGCACCCTGCAGGAGCGGCTGGAAGGCAAGGCCGAGGTCGATATCGACACCGCGCGGCGCCTGTTCACCCTGATCTGCGCCCTGATCCCGGGGTGATTCGTGGCCGGACCGATACCCCATTCGGTGCTGTTCTGCTGCGATCACAACGCCATCCGTTCGCCCATGGCCGAGGGGATGATGAAGAAGTTCTACGGCCGCGCCGCCTATGTGCAATCGGCGGGGGTCAGGAACGACATGGAGATCGACGGCTTCGCCATCGCCGTCTGCAAGGAGATCGGCGTCGAGCTGTCCACCCACCGCTCGCGGTCCTTCGAGGAAATGAAGGCCTGGGGCGATGATCTGACCAGCTTCGATCTGGTGATCGCGCTGTCGCCGGCCAGCCAAAGGCAAGCTCTTGAACTGACACGGGTTTCGCATCTGGACGTGGAATACTGGCCGATCATGGACCCCAGCGGCCTGGCCGAGGGGCGCGAGGCCAAGCTGGCGTTTTACCGCACCGTGCGCGACCAGATCCGCAAGCGGATGATCGAGCGTTTCGGCCCGGCGACCGAAGCGTGAGAGAAATTCCTGGCGCGCTAACGGAATCTTAGCCTCTTGCCGCAATCATGCCGGAAACCCCTTGCAGGAGTACCGCATGACCGAAATCCGGCGGCTCGACCTCCCCCTCGAATGGGCCCTGCGCGCCATGGGCACGCATCGCGCGGTGCTCATCCTTGATCTTGCCGGCCATATCGTGGCGGTGAACCAGACCTGTCTCGACATGAGCGGCTATCGCCGGCAAGAGCTGATCGGCCGGTCGGTCGTCATGCTGCTGGACCCGTCGGAAACGGTGCCGATCCGGCTGCGGCAGGTGCTGGAGGCGCCAGGGGGCTGCGACTCGCGCATTCACGGGCTGACGCAGCTTGCCGGGTCGCGCCGGCGGTTCCGGGTCGATGCCCGCATCTGCCCGATCCGTGACGATCAGGGGCAGGTCTGCCTGAACGTGATGTTCTTGCGCGAACCGGCCGAGGAGGCCGGGCCGCTGCGCCAGATGCTGCCCGGGGCGGCGGGCATGGGGCAGGTGATCCGCCTGCCGCGCCGCGTGCCCGGCGCGCCATGGCCGGGGCAGGCGGACGGCGCCGGGACCGATGCGGGTCACATGCTCGCGACGCGCTGCGAGCATTGACCGCCCTTCCGGAGGATCGGAATGGCCGGCCGCGGTTCAGACCACCACCGCCGCGCCCTCGGTGGCCGGGCCGACATGGCGGCGGAAGGCGGCGAACAGCTCCCGCCCCAGCCCTTCGGCCGAATGTGCGGGATCGTGCTTGGCCGGCGCGCGCTCCTCGAAGCCCTCGGCCAGGCAGGTCAGCGTGCCTTGCACCGCGTCAAGCCGGACCACGTCGCCGTCCCGCAGCCGCGCCAGCGGCCCGCCATCGGCGGCCTCGGGCGAGATGTGGATGGCGGCCGGCACCTTGCCCGAGGCGCCGGACATGCGCCCGTCGGTGACCAGCGCCACCCGCAGGCCGCGATCCTGCAGCACCGCCAGGGTCGGGGTCAGCGAATGCAGCTCGGGCATGCCATTGGCGCGCGGGCCCTGGAAGCGGACGACGACCACGACGTCCTCGGTGAACTCGCCGCGCTTGAAGGCGGCCTTCACCTCCTCCTGGTCGGCGAAGACCCGGGCGCGGCCCTCGATGACATGGCGCTCGGGCGCCACGGCCGAGACCTTGATGACGCCGCGGCCCAGATTGCCGGACAGCTGCTTCAGCCCGCCGGTGGCGGCGAAGGGATGGCCGGCCGGGCGCAGGATCTTGTCGTTCAGCGTCTCGCGCGCGTCCTCGGCCCATTCGATACGACCGTCCTTCAGCTTCGGCTCGCTGGCATAGGCGCCAAGCCCGCCGCCGGCGATGGTGCGCACATCCTCGTGCAGCAGCCCCGCCTCCAGCAACTGGCCGATCATGAAGCCGAGCCCGCCCGCGGCGTGGAAATGGTTCACGTCGGCCAGGCCGTTGGGATAGACCCGGGCCATCAGCGGCACCGTCTCGGACAGGTCGTGGAAATCCTCGAGATCCAGGATCACCCCCGCCGCACGCGCCATGGCCGGCAGGTGCAGCACCAGGTTGGTCGAGCCGCCGGTCGCCATCAGCCCGACGATGCCATTGACGAAGGCGCGCTCGTCCAGCACCTCGCCCGCCGGCAGGTAGTCGTTGCCCAGCCGGGTGATCGCGGCGGCGCGCGTCACGGCGGCGCTGGTCAGCGCCTCGCGCAGCGGCGTGTTCGGGTTGACGAAGCTCGACCCCGGCAGATGCAGGCCCATGAATTCCATCAGCATCTGGTTGGTGTTCGCGGTGCCGTAGAAGGTGCAGGTGCCCGGCGCGTGATAGCTGGCCATCTCGGCCGCCATCAGCGCCTCGCGGTCGATCTCGCCGGTGGCGAATTGCTGGCGGACCTTGGATTTCTCGTCGTTGGGCAGGCCCGAGGGCATCGGCCCGGCCGGGACAAAGACCGCCGGGATATGGCCGAAGGTGCCGGCGGCGATGATCAGCCCCGGCACGATCTTGTCGCAGACGCCGAGATACAGCGCGGCGTCAAAGGTGTCATGGGACAACGCCACGCCCGAGGCCAGCGCGATCACGTCGCGGGAAAACAGCGACAACTCCATCCCCGGCCGGCCTTGCGTCACCCCGTCGCACATCGCCGGCACGCCCCCCGCCACCTGCGCCGTGGCGCCGGCGGCATGGGCCGCCCGGCGGATCAGGTCGGGGTAACGCTCATAGGGCTGATGGGCCGAGAGCATGTCGTTATAGGCGGTGACGATGCCGATATTGGGCTTGCGGGTGGTGGCAAGATCCTGCTTGTCGGGCATGGCGGCATAGGCATGGGCCTGGTTGCCGCAGGACAGATGGGCGCGGCGCGGCCCTTCCTCGGCGGCGCGGGCGATCTTGGCCAGATAGGCGCTGCGGCTATGGATCGAACGTTCGCGGATGCGGTCGGTCACCCGGTCGATGGTGGCGTGCAGGGTCATGGCTCGCTTCTCCTTTGGCGCCAATGTATCCTGTTAGCGGTAACATTGCAACCGGCCCGCTCTTGCCCGCCGGCGTCTGTCGTGGCAATCCTGCCGCGTTTTGCACGAGGCCGCCATGACCGCCGATCTGCCCATCATCCGACTGCGCCCGAAATCCAAGCCGCAGGCGATCCGCCACGGCTTTCCCTGGGTCTTTGCCGACGAGCTGGTCACCGACCGGCGCACCCGCGCCATCCCGGCAGGCAGCTTCGCGCTGCTCGAGGATGCCGAGCGCCGGCCGCTGGGCCTGGTCACGGTGAATCCCGAATCGAAGATCATCGCCCGGATGATGGATCCCGACCCGCAGGCGCGGATCGGCCACGACTGGATCGCCGCGCGATTGCAGCGGGCGTTGGCGCTGCGCGAACGGCTGTTCGATGCGCCCTTCTACCGGCTGGTCCATGCCGAGGCCGACGGCCTGCCCGGCACCATCATCGACCGTTTCGGCGATGCCGCGGTGCTCCAGCCCAATGCCGCCTGGGCCGAGCGCATGGTCGAGGAGATCGCCGCGGCGCTGCGCCAGATGATCGGGGTCTCGACGGTGATCCTGAACGGCCAGGGCCGGGTGCGCGGGCTCGAGGGCCTGCCCGAGCGGATGGAGGTGCTGTCGGGCGCGGTTTCCGGCCCTGTCGAAGTGCCGATGAACGGCGCCATTTACCTTGCCGATCTGACGCAGGGGCAGAAGACCGGGTTGTTCTATGACCAGCGTCCCAACCACGCCTTCGCGCAGCGGCTGGCGCGCGGCCAGCGGGTGCTGGACGTGTTCTCGCATGTCGGCGGCTTCGGCCTGGCGGCGCTGGCGGCAGGTGCGACCCAGGCCATCTGCATCGACGGCTCGGCCGCGGCGCTGGACCTGGCGCGGGGCGGTGCGCGCGCCATGGGCGCCGAGTCGCGGCTGACCACCCGCCAGGGCGACGCCTTCGAGCAGATGGAGGCGCTGGCCGCCGAGGGCGCGCAGTTTGACCTGGTGATTTGCGACCCGCCGGCCTTTGCGCCCTCGAAACCGGCGCTGGAGGCGGGCTTGCGCGCCTATGAGCGGGTGGCGAAGCTGGCGGCGCCGCTGGTGGCGCCGGGCGGCTATCTGGGCCTGTGTTCCTGCAGCCATGCCGCCGACCTGACCGCCTTCCGCAATGCCAGCGCCCGCGGCATCGGCCGGGGCGGGCGGCGGATGCAGCTTCTGCATACCGGCCAGGCCGGGCCGGACCATCCGACGCTGCCGCAGCTGGCCGAGACCGGCTATCTCAAGGCGCTGTTCTTCCGGCTGGACGGATGAAGGCGGTTCTGGACGCCTGCGTGCTGTTCCCGACCGTGTTGCGGGAAATCCTGATCGACACGGCGGCGGCGGGGCGGTTTCAGCCGCTGTGGTCGCGCCGCATCCTGGACGAATGGCGCCATGCCGCCACCCGGCAGGGCAGTGATGCCGGGGTCGAGATCGCGCTGCTGGAATCGCGCTTTCCCCAAGCGCTGGTCGAACCGGGGCAGCGCGTGCTTGGCTTCGACCTGCCCGATCCGGCCGACCGGCATGTGGTCGAATGCGCGCTGGCGGCGGGGGCCGAAGCCATCGTCACTGCGAATCTGCGCGATTTTCCGGCGCGGAGGCTGGCCCCGGCCGGGCTGCGGGCGATCCACCCCGACGAATTCCTGCGCGACCTTTACCTGCAGGCACCCGAACCCGTGCTCGCGGCCATCGCCGCGACCGAGGCGCGGGCCCGCGCCGCCGGCGGCGCCTTGAGCCGCAACGAGTTGATGCGCCGCGCCCGGCTGCCGCGCCTTGCCAAGGCCATCGCCCGGCTGGAAACCCCGGAATCGCCGGCCTTTTTGCCGCCCGCCGCGCATGGAACCCCCCGTCGGGAACAGGACTGACCATGAGGATCGGATTGCAGGACTTGATGTTACCGCTAACATCCGCTAATCGACAGATCAGCGATGAGGAGGCAGCGATGGTTTCACGCATCATTCCGGTTGAGGATTTCGACCTGGTGATCTTTGGCGCCACCGGCGACCTGGCCCGGCGCAAGATCGTGCCCGGCCTCTATCGGCGGTTCGTGGCGGGACAGGTGCCGGGCAGCGCCCGCATCATCGGCGCCGCCCGCACCCGGCAGGACGACGCGGCGTTTCGCGCCGACATGCGCCAGGCGATCCGCGAATTCGTCGGCAAGCACGAGGACGAGGCGCAGGTCGCGGCCTTTCTCGACATGCTGGGCTATGTCGCCATCGACGCCCGCGGCACCGAAGGCTGGGCCGAGCTGAAGGCGCGCACCAGGCCCGGCGTCGCCCATGGCTTCTACTTCTCGGTCGCGCCGGCGCTGTTTGGCGACATCGCCGAGCGCCTGGCCGCGAACGGCATCGCCGACGGGGACAGCCGCATCGTGGTCGAGAAACCCTTCGGCCGCGATCTGGAAACCGCGCGCGCGCTCAATGCCACCCTGGCGCGGCATTTCGCGGAACGGCAGATCTACCGGATCGACCATTACCTGGGCAAGGAAACCGTCCAGAACCTGATGGCGGTGCGTTTCGCCAATATCCTGTTCGAGCCGCTGTGGAACGCGCAATATGTGGACCATGTGCAGATCACCGTGGCCGAGACGGTCGGCGTCGGCGGCCGCGGCGAATATTACGACCATTCCGGCGCCATGCGGGACATGGTGCAAAACCACCTGATGCAGCTTCTGTGCCTGATCGCCATGGAGCCGCCCTACCACATCGACTCGGATGCGGTGCGCGACGAGAAGCTCAAGGTGATCCGGGCGCTCGAGCCGGTGCCGGCCGGCGACATCGTGCGCGGCCAGTACCTGGCCGGTCCCGACGGTCCCGGCTATCTGGAGGATGCCGAGAACCCGGCCTCGCGCACGGAAAGCTTCGTCGCGCTCAAGGCGCATATCGCCAACTGGCGCTGGACCGGCACGCCCTTCTACCTGCGCACCGGCAAGCGGCTGCGCGCCCGCACCAGCGAGATCGTCATCACCTTCAAGGAGCCGCCGCATTCGCTGTTCGACGACAGCGGCACCCACAAGGCCAACCAGCTCGTCATCAAGCTGCAACCGAACGAAGGCATGAACCTGACCATGATGATTAAGGAACCGGGGCCGGGCGGCATGCGGCTGGTGCAGGTGCCGCTGGACATGAGCTTTGCCGACGCGCTGGGGGCCGATGGCACCGACATGCCGGACGCTTATGAACGGCTGATCATGGACGTGATCCGCGGCAACCAGACCCTGTTCATGCGCGGCGACGAGGTCGAGGCGGCCTGGGCCTGGACCGACCCGATCATCGCGGCATGGGAGAACGGCTCGAAGCGGCCGGAACCCTACGACCCGGGATCCAGCGGCCCCGAGGAAGCGTTGCGCCTGCTGCACCGCGACAACCGCCGCTGGAGGGAGATCCGCTCATGAGCGTGGAATTCATCGAATATGCCGATCGCGAGATGCTGTTCCTGTCGCTGGCGGACCGGCTGGCCGGGCAGCTTTCGCAGCATCTGCGGGTGAACGACGCCGCCAGTCTCTGCGTGCCGGGCGGCACCACGCCGGCGCCGCTTTACGACTACCTCTCGGGCAGCGAGGTGGACTGGGCGCGCGTCACCGTGCTGCTCAACGACGAGCGCTGGGTGGATGGAGAGCACCTGCGCTCGAACGGCCGGCTTTTGCGCCGCCACCTGCTCAAGGACAAGGCGGCGGCGGCGCATTACATCGACCTCTATACCGGCGACGCGCGCCCCGAGGCCGCGGTGCCGGCGCTGACCGAGGCCATCGCCCCGCATCTGCCGCTGACCGTGCTGCTTCTGGGCATGGGCACCGACATGCATACGGCAAGCCTGTTCCCCTCGGCCTCCGAAACGGTGCTGGCGCTGGCCCCCGATGCGCCCAGCGTCATGGCCATCAACAGCCTGAAGGACGAGCCGCGGATCACCCTGACCGCCTCGGCGCTCGGCGGCGCCATCAACACCCATCTGCTGATCGCCGGCGCCGACAAGCGCGAGGCCTTCGAGCGTGCGCAGGGTCTCGACCCGACCGAGGCGCCGATCCGGGCCTTCCTGGGCGACATCACCGTGCATTGGGCAGAGTGACATGACCGATATCTGGACCAGACTGACCGACCATCGCAAATCGCAAGGCGCGCTGCGGATCGAGGCGCTGTTTGCCGCCGACCCGGCCCGCGCCGCGGGCTTTTCCACCCGCGCCGAGGGGCTGGTGCTGGACTGGTCCAAGACCTCCATCGACGACACCGCCCGGGCGCTGCTGCTGGAACTGGCGCAGCCGGTCGCCGAACGGCGCGAGGCGATGTTCGCGGGCCAGCGCATCAACGAGACTGAGGATCGCGCCGTGCTGCACACCGCGCTGCGCAACCTTGACGCCAGCGTCATGGTCGAGGGCCAGGACGTCATGCCCGAGGTGCGCGCCACCCACGCCCGCATGGGCGCCTTCGCGCAAAGCGTCCGCGACGGCAGCTTCGCGGGCCAGGGTGGCAAGATCACCGACGTGATCAACATCGGCATCGGCGGCTCGGACCTGGGTCCAGCCATGGCGACCCGCGCGCTCTCGCCCTGGCACGACGGGCCGCGGCTGCATTTCGTCTCGAACGTGGACGGCGCCGATATCGCCGACACCATCGCCGGGCTCGATCCGGCGACCACGCTGGTCATCGTTGCCTCCAAGACCTTCACCACCATCGAGACCATGACCAACGCGCAAACCGCGCTGGACTGGATGGCGAAGACGGTGGCGCAGCCGGCGGCGCAATTCGCCGCGCTGTCCTCGGCCACCGACCGGACCGCCGAATGGGGCATCGACGCGGCCCGCGTCTTCGGGTTCGAGGATTGGGTCGGCGGACGCTATTCCATGTGGGGGCCGATCGGGCTGTCGCTGATGATCGCCATCGGACCCGGGCAGTTCGACCGCTTCCTGGCCGGAGGCGCGGCGATGGACCGGCATTTCCGCCAGGCGCCGCTGGCAGAGAACCTGCCGGTGATCCTGGCGCTGGTGGGCATCTGGCACCATCAAATCTGCGGCTATGGCACCCGCGCCGTGCTGCCTTATGACAACCGACTGGCGCGGCTGCCGGCCTATCTGCAGCAGCTCGAAATGGAATCGAACGGCAAGCGGGTGGCCATGGACGGCAGCGACCTGACATTGCCCTCGGGCCCGGTGGTCTGGGGCGAGCCGGGCACCAACGGCCAGCATGCCTTCTACCAGTTGATCCACCAGGGCACCGCCATCGTGCCCTGCGAATTCATCGTCGCCGCCCGCGGCCACGAGCCGGAGCTTGCGCATCACCACCTGCTGCTGACCGCCAATTGCCTGGCGCAATCCGAGGCGCTGATGCGCGGCCGCTCGCTGGACGTGGCGCTGGATCTCATGCGCGCCAAGGGGTTGACCGGCGCCGAACTGGAACGCCAGGCCCGTCACCGGGTCTTTCCCGGCAACCGCCCCTCGACGACGCTGCTGATCGCGGAGCTCGATCCTTTCACGCTGGGCCAGATCGTCGCGCTTTACGAGCATCGGGTCTTTGCCGAGGGGGTGATCCTGGGCATCAACAGCTTCGACCAATGGGGGGTCGAACTCGGCAAGGAACTGGCGCTGAAGGTCGCCCCGCTGCTCGAGGGCAAGCCCGCCCCCGGCCACGATCCCTCGACCGAGCAGCTGGCGGCGCTGATCCGCGCAGCGCGCGGCTGACCTTTTCTTCGTTGCCCCAATAGCCATGGGACGGCGCCGCCGGCGCTGCCCCCGCCGCTTGGGGCCGGCTTCCCGCAATTCGGACCCCCCGCAATTCGGGTCCAGAACGCGGGCCCGGAACGCGGGCCCGGAAAACCGGATTGACCCGCGCCGCATCCCGATTAGCCTCGGCTTGCGCAAACGGGAAGGGTGCAAACGGAAGGACAAGGCATGGATCTTCTGGCAAAGGCGACGGCGATCGTGGGCGGTGCGATGGTGTTGATGCGGCGCATGGGCGCACCTCGCCGCGCGGCATTCGGCCCCAGCCCCGCCATTCCGCAGGCGAAGAAACAGGGCATCATGACCCTGAAGATGCCCACCGCCCGCGGCTGGGCGCCGGGACAATTGCCCAAGGCCGCGCCCGGGCTGCGCGTCAACGCCTTCGCGCGCGAGCTGCAGCATCCGCGCTGGATCGAGGTCCTGCCCAATGGCGACGTGCTGGTGGCCGAAGCGCTGCAAGAGGCCAGCCCGCCGAAATCGCTGCTCGACCGCGCCACCCAGGCCACCATGCGCCGCGCCCGGGCGCTGGGCACCAGCGCCAACCGCATCACGCTGTGGCGCGACAGTGACGGAGACGGCGTGGCCGAAACGCGCGAGGTGTTTCTGGAGCGCCAGCGCCAGCCCTTCGGCATGGCCCTGGTCGGCGAAACCTTCTTCGTCGGCAATACCGACGGCATCGTCGCCTTCGCCTATCAGCCGGGCGCGGTCCGGCTCGACGGGCCCGGCCGCCGGCTGGTCGCGTTCAAGCCCGGCGGCCACTGGACGCGCAGCCTGATCGTTTCGCCCGACCGCAAGCGGCTTTACTGCGGCGTCGGCTCGCTGACCAATATCGGCGACGAGGGCATGGAGGCCGAGGCAGGCCGCGCCGCGATCTGGGAGCTGGAGCTGGAAACCGGCCGGGCGCGGATCTTCGCCTCGGGCCTGCGCAATCCGGTCGGCCTGGCCTGGGAGCCCACGACCGGCGCGCTCTGGACGGTGGTGAACGAACGCGACGGGCTGGGCGACGAGACGCCGCCCGACTACCTGACCTCGGTGCAGGACGGCGGCTTCTATGGCTGGCCCTATTGCTACTGGGGCCAGACCGTGGACGACCGCGTGCCGCAGGACCCGGCCGAGGTCTCCCGCGCCATCACCCCGGATTACGCGCTGGGCGGCCATACCGCCTCGCTGGGTCTGTGCTGGATGCCCGAGGGCACGCTGCCCGGCTTTCCGGACGGCATGGTGATCGGCCAGCACGGTTCCTGGAACCGCTCGACCCTGTCCGGCTACAAGCTGATCTTCGTGCCCTTTTCCGGCGGCCGCCCCTCGGGTCCGCCGCGCGACATCCTCTGGGGCTTCCTGTCCGAGGACGAGCGGCATTCCTATGGCCGCCCGGTCGGCGTCGCCATCGGCCCGGACGGCCGGTCGCTTCTGATGGCCGACGACGTGGGCGACGTGATCTGGCGGGTCAGCGCCGCCTAGAGCCGGTCGAAGACCGAGCCCATGCGCGGCGCGAACAGCCGCTCATAGGTCCGCAGCAAGGCGGTGTCGGTCATGGCGGCGACGCAATCGCAGAGGATGCGCAGGCCATCCCCGTTTTCGCCCCCGGTCTCGGCGAAACGCGCCCGCCATTCGCCGGGCAGCAGCCGGCCGGGGTCCGAGCGCAGCGCCTCGAAGACCTCGACCACCATGGCCTGGCCCTTGAATTCCAGTTGCTGCACCCCGGCGCTGCGGATCACCCGGTCGAAGACGAAGCCCTTCAGCGCCCCCAGCAAGCGGCGCGGCGCCTCGGCCAGCTCGACCCGCCAGCGCAGCAGCGGCTCGCGGAAGCCGGGTTCCTCGCGGAAGCGCACCGCGCCGATGAAGTGATGCACCAGCGCGCCGATGCAGCGCTTGCGCGCGGCGGGCGGGCCGAACAGCTGCGCCACCATCCGGTGGTGATCGCCGAACCCGCCGCCGGCCTCGGGCGGCAGCGCGGCGCGCAATTCCTCGGCCGAGACCAGCCCCAGCGCGATGGCGTCCTCGAGATCGTGGACGCCATAGGCGATGTCGTCGGCCACGTCCATGATGCTGCAATCCAGCGATTTGTGCAGCGTGGTCGCGTGGCCGCCTGCATGGGTGCGGATCTCGGCAAAGCGCAGCCGGTCCTCGGGGTCGAGCGGGGCGAGGATCCAGTCCACCACGCCGCTTTCGCAATCCAGGTGGCATTTCGGCGGCGTCGAGGCCGCCGCGTCGATGCTGCGCAGCACCGACAGCCTGTCGTGCAGGCGCGGGCGCAGCGCCGGATTCTGCAGTCGCGACCAGCTGGCGGGGTATTTCAGCACTCCCAACAGGCTGCGGCGCGTCAGGTTCACGCCGGGCTCGGGCGCCGCGTCGACGGGCTGGGACAGCAGGCGCAGGGTCTGGCCATTGCCCTCGAAACCGCCGGCATCGCGCATGCACCAGTTCAGCGCCGCCTCGCCGCCATGGCCGAAGGGCGGATGCCCCAGGTCATGCGCGCAGGCGATGGCCTGGATCATGCTGCGGCCGGGCAGGGCGGCCGCGGCGGGGTGCTGGGGGAATGTCCCCTGCAAGTGCTGCACCAGCCCGCCGGCGATCTGCGCCACCTCCAGCGAATGGGTCAGGCGGGTGCGGTAGAAATCGCTGTCGCCCAGGTTCAGGATCTGCGTCTTGCCCTGCAGCCGGCGAAACCCGGCAGAGTGGATGACCCGGGCATAGTCCACGTCGCCCTCGTCGCGGAAATCGTCGGCGGGGCGGGCGTGCGGTGCGTGCCGCGCCAGCCAGGCGGGGTCTAGAACCATTGCCCCGGCTCCATCAGGCCGAAATCCATCAACTGCTGCGAATTCCAGCGGAAGGGATACGAGTTCCGCCAGCGGAAGCTGCGGATATGCGCGCGCGAGCCGGGATTCTTCACCAGCGCCTTGGCCACCCGGAACGACGCGATGGCGGCGGTCAGGTTGTGATGCCAGGGGCAGGCATAGGTGTTGTATTCCTCGACGTTGAAGCGGTGGTCGGGCAACAGGCGCAGGCCCGGCCGGGTGCGGAACAGCGCGATGCGGTCGATGCGGCGGCGGTCCTGGGGAATGTATTCCTCGAAGCGCCAGCGCAGCCCGCCATGGAAATCCAGCTGCCGCTCCTTGTGGCGGCCCTGGCGGTCGGCGCGGCCGAGCGCGAAATAGCCGGTGCGGTCGAACATCGCCTCGTTCAGGCTGATCGCGTCGGGGAAACGCTGCAGGTCGGGCGCATAGAGGTCCACGACATAGGTCAGCATGGCGCTGCGCCGCTCCTCGGCATGGAAGGCCAGCATCTCGCCCACCGTGCGATGCTCCGAGAAGGGATAGAACAGGAATTCCGCGTTGTAGCCGTAATACAGCCAGGTGCCCTCGGGCATCAGTTCGATGGCGATGTTCACCGCCTCGACATGGGCGCGGCCGTGCCGCGACTCGTGACGCAGGTTGACGATCTTCGTCGCGCCGGTCTCGGGGACGGCATGGGCGGGCAGCGGCTCGGGCGACAGCGCCAGGATCAGCCGAAATCCCGCCTTCAGAAGATGCTCCAGCGTCTGGGCGACGGCCGCCTGGTCCTCGATCAGCACCAGTGCGATCGGGCCCTTGACCAGCCGGTCGGGCGATTCCCGCAGGAACTGGGCGAGGGGGCGGAAGCTCACGGCAGGGCGGCCTTGATCTGGTCGAGCGCCCGGGTCAGCGCCGCGGGGTCCGAGCCGGCACGGTCGAGCAGCGCCGCCAGTTCGGCCTTGCGGGCCGGCGCCAGCGACGAGGCGTCGATGATGGCGCGCACCTTGCCGGCATCGAAGCCCTGCGGGGTCAGGGCCGAGTCGATCTCGACCGCCCGGCTGGCGGCGCTGCCGGCTTCGCGCGTGGCGCTGGCGGCCTCGCGCGCGGCGGTGCCTGCGGCGATGGCGGCGGCCTCGGCCTGCTGCGGGGTGGTGTCGGCCTGGGCCGCGGCCTCGGCGGCGCGGTCGGCCGCGGCGATGGCGCTTTCGGCGGCGGCCTCGGCCTGTTCGGCGGCCGAGCTGGCCGGGCCGACCGCGGCGGAATCCGCCGAGGACGAAGCATCCGCCGCCGCATCCGCGGCAATGGCGGCGGCGTCGGCGGCGGCATCGGCGGCCGCATTGGCCTTGTCCTGCGCCGTGTCCCGCGCGGCGGGCGCATCCTCGGCGACGGGCGGGGCGGCGGCTTCGGGGGTCGCCTCGGGTGCCGGCATCTGCGCGGGCGTCGGTCTGAAGGCCCCCTCGCGCCAGAACCAGGCCGCAGCGGCGGCGGCGGCAAGCACGACGATCAGGACAAGGAACTTCTTCATGCGGGTCTCCGTCAGGGCAGCGGCGCAAACGCATCTATGCCATGTCGCGGGCAGGGGGAAAAGCATCCCGGCGGCACACGCGCCGCGCGGCCGCTCACGCCTGCGTCAACTGGGGCGCGAAACCGCGATCCATCCTGCCGAAACCTTGGCGCCCGACTGCGAATCCGGTTGAAAACGCGGCCCTGCAAGACTATTTAACCGCGCAAAACCTCTGGCCATACAAGGAAGACAGCCATAGCCCGCAGACCGCATAACGCTCCGCCCACCCGTGACACCGGCCCCCGCGTCAATGAACGCATCCGAGTCGCCGAGATCCGCCTGATCGGCGCGGATGGCGAAAACGTCGGCGTCGTGACCCCCGCCAAGGGGATGGAGCTTGCGCAGGAGGCCGGGCTGGACCTGGTCGAGATCTCGCCCAATGCCGTGCCGCCGGTCTGCAAGATCATGGATCTCGGCAAGTTCAAATATGAACAGCAGAAGCGCGAGGCCGAGGCCCGCAAGAAGCAGAAGATCATCGAGATCAAGGAAATCAAGTTCCGCCCTGGGACCGATACCCATGATTACGACGTGAAGATGCGTTCGGTGATGAAATTCCTGGGCGAGGGCGACAAGGTCAAGGTGACCCTGCGCTTCCGCGGCCGCGAGATGGCGCATCAGCAGCTGGGACTGGAACTTCTGGGCCGGGTCGCCGCCGATGTGGGCGAGGCCGGCAAGGTCGAATCGATGCCCAAGCTGGAAGGGCGTCAGATGGTCATGATGATCGCTCCGAAATAAGGCAGGGTGATGGCGGCCGAGGTGACGATTCTGGTTCTGCGCGAACCGGGCGCCGATCCGGCGCTGCCCTTGCCCGAATACCAGACCCGCGGCTCGGCCGGTGCCGACCTGCGGGCCGATCTGGGCGGGGCCGGGATGAACGGGGCCAAGCTGGTGCTCGAGCCCGGCCAGATCCGCCTGGTGCCGACCGGGCTGCGCGTGCAGATCCCCGCGGGCTACGAGATGCAGATCCGCCCCCGCTCCAGCCTGGCGCTGAAGCATGGCGTGACGCTGCCCAACACGCCGGGCACCATCGACAGCGATTATCGCGGCCCGCTGGGGGTGATCATGATCAACCTTGGCGCCGCGCCCTATGCGATCCACCACGGCGAACGCATCGCCCAGGCCGTCGTCGCCCCGGTGACGCGCGCGGCCTATGTGATGGCCGAGGCGCTGGACCAGACCGCGCGCGGCGAGGGCGGCTTCGGCTCGACCGGCCGGGGCTGACGGGGCGGGGCGGTG
>NZ_CP098360.1:1852500-2149639 GCF_030388245.1 Paracoccus sp. TOH | reverse complement strand
CTCGCCCAGTTCCGTCTCTTGTCCCCATGCCCGCCGAAATCCTCCGGCGTGAGGCGATTCGATGGCGCGGCCCGAACGGACAAGCCTCGGCAACAGAACGCCCCGCGCCACCGAAGCGGCGTGACAGGGGCCGTCCTGCGGCCGAAACGATTAGACACGCGCACGATGCCGGTGGCAGCCGGTTCGTGCATTATCGGTAGCGGATCGCTGTGATCCTGCTGCCGCTCTGACGGTTGGCAGAAAAGGCCGCCCGTTCTGAGCATGTCCCCCAGGCGCGACGGTGAATCGCAGGGAACAAGCTAGCAAGAACCCGCGTCAGCCAGCAACCGATCTTCGCGCTTGACAGTCACTTTGCCGGATCGAATCTCGCAAGCCTGCAATATTGCTGAGACAAAACGCAACCGGCTGGAAATCATGGGAAAAACCGGAGGCCCCATATGGGGAAGGGCGCGTCCGGGTGGAACGCGCCCCAAGTCATTGCTACCGACAGTTGCGTAAATGCCGCAGCCGATCAGGCGGTCGCCAGGGCCTTCACCCGGGCCGACAGGCGCGAGATCTTGCGGGCGGCGGTGTTCTTGTGAACGACGCCCTTGGTCACGCCGCGCATCAGTTCCGGCTGGGCGCTCTGCAGGGCTTCGCGGGCGGCGTCGGCATTGCCGCTGGCGATGGCTTCCTCGACCTTGCGCAGGAAGGTGCGGATGCGCGAGCGGCGGGCTTTGTTGACGGCGGTCTGGCGCTCGAGCTGGCGGGCGCGTTTCTTCGACTGGGGCGTGTTGGCCATGGGTCCTGTTCTCTTTCTCGTATCTCGATTACGCAAAAGCCCCACGGCACCGTCCGAAAGCGGACGGTCATGATTCTTGCCTTAAGCGGGCCCACGCGCATGTAAGCCCGGGCCTATATCGCGGCCCGGGCGGAAAGCCAAGCAGAATCAGCGGTCGCGGAATTGCGGCTCGCGCTTTTCCAGAAAGGCGGCCATGCCCTCCTTCTGGTCCTCGGTGGCGAACAGCGCCTGGAAGCTGCGGCGCTCGAACAGCACGCCCTCGCGCAGCGTGGTCTCATAGGCGCGGTTGACGGCCTCCTTGGCGGTGGCGACGGCGATCTGGCCCTTCTCGGCGATCTTCTTCGCGGTGGCCAGCGCCTCGGGGATCAGCTTGGCCGCCGGCACCACGCGGCTGACCAGACCCGAGCGCTCGGCCTCGGCCGCATCCATGAAGCGGCCGGTCAGATGCATCTCCATCGACTTCGACTTGCCGACGAAGCGAGTCAGGCGCTGGGTGCCGCCGATTCCGGCGATGACGCCCAGGTTGATCTCGGGCTGGCCGAACTTGGCATTGTCGGCACAGAGGATGAAGTCGCAGGCCATGGCCAGTTCGCAGCCGCCCCCCAGCGCATAGCCCGAGACGGCGGCGATGATCGGCTTGCGGGTGGCGGTGATGCGGTCGATCTCGTCGCCGAAGATGTTTTCGTTGTACACCTCGACGAAGCTCTTGCCGGACATCTCCTTGATGTCGGCGCCGGCGGCGAATGCCTTCTCGCTGCCGGTCAGGACGATGCAGCGCACCTTCTCGTTCCGGTCGGCCTCGGCCGTCGCCTCGGCCAGTTCCCCCATGAGTTGAGAGTTCAGTGCGTTCAGCGCCTCGGGCCGGTTCAGCCGGATCAGCGCAACATAGTCGTCGATCTCGACGGTGAGGGTCTGGTAAGCCATCGACTCCTTGCCTTTCGCAAACAAGCTGACCGCGACTCGTAACAAATGCGCGACCGCAAGGCCAGCGCGCTTCTCTGTTGATCAAATACCCCCGCCGGAGGCGGCTTCAGCCCTGGCAGAGCGGGCAGAAATAGCTCGACCGGCCGGATTGCACGATGCGCTGCACCGTGCCCGCGCAACCCGGCGTCGGGCAGGGCGCCCCCTCGCGGTCGTAGACGCGGAAGGAATGCTGGAAATAGCCCAGCTCGCCCGTGGCCTGCCGGTGGTCGCGCAGGGACGAGCCGCCGGCGGCGATCGCCTCCTCCAGCACGGCGCGGACATGGCCGACCAGCGCCGCCACTTCCGGCGCCGCGACCGCGCCGGCCAGCCGGCGCGGGTCGATCCCGGCGCGGTGCAGCGCCTCGGAGACGTAGATATTGCCCAGCCCGGCCACGATTCGCTGGTCGAGCAGCGCCGCCTTGACCGGCATGCGCCGCCCGGCGAAGGCCCGTTCCAGCGCCCCGGGGGTGAAGGCCTCGGACAGCGGTTCGGGGCCCAGATGCGCCAGCAGCGGATGCGTCACCCCCGGCGCCACCAGGTCGACCATGCCGAATCGCCGCGCGTCGTTGAAGGTGATGCGCGTGCCCAGGTCGGTCCACAGCACCACATGGTCGTGGCGCGGCAGGATCGCCGGGTCGCGGTGGAATTCGCCCTGCGATTCCCCCTCGATCAGCATCCGCCCCGACATGCCCAGGTGCAAAAGCAGGCTGCCGCGATCCTCCAGATCGGCCAGGATGTATTTCGACCGGCGGCGCAAGCCGATCACCCGCGCGCCGGTCAGCACCTGCACCAGATCCGGCGGCAAGGGCCAGCGCAGGTCGGGGCGGCGGGCTTCGGCGCGGGCGATCACCCGCCCCTCGAGATGCGGCTGAAGGCCGCGTCGCACGGTTTCCACCTCTGGCAGTTCTGGCATTTTCTTCCCGTTCGTCGCATGGTGCGGCCCGCGTCCCCGGTATGGCGCGCGGCGCGCTTTCGGACTATCTGGGCGCGAAACGACGGATGGACAAGCGATATGAGCCCTGACGAGCGCGGCAAGCCCGGCGGCAACAGCAACGGGGAAACCCATTTCGGTTTTCGCACCGTGGCCGAAAAGGACAAGGCCGGGCTGGTCCATGGCGTATTCTCCCGCGTCGCCTCGCGCTACGACGTGATGAACGACCTGATGAGCGCCGGCATCCACCGGGTCTGGAAGACGGCGATGATGGACTGGCTGGCGCCGCGCGACGGCCAGCATTTGCTGGACGTGGCTGGCGGCACCGGCGATATCGCCTTCCGCTTTCTGGAACGCGCTCCGGGTGCCCGCGTCACCGTCTGCGACATGACCGAGTCGATGCTGGTCGAGGGCAGGAAGCGCGCCGAGGCCGGCAAGCTTGCGGACCGCCTGGCCTGGGTCACCGGCGATGCCATGCGGCTGCCCTTCGCCGATGACAGCTTCGACCGCTACACGATCAGCTTCGGCATCCGCAACGTCACCCGCATCCCGCAGGCGCTGGCCGAGGCGCGGCGCGTGCTCAAGCCCGGCGGCCGGCTGCTGGTGCTGGAGTTCAGCCAGATGCCGGTGCCGATGCTGCAATGGCTCTATGACCGCTACAGCTTCAACGTGATTCCGGTCATGGGGCAGATCGTCGCGAACGACCGCGACAGCTATCAGTATCTGGTGGAATCGATCCGCAAGTTCCCCGATCAGGAAACCTTTGCCGAGATGATCCGCGAAGCGGGCTTCGGCCGCGTGCAATGGCGCAACCTGTCGATGGGCATCGCCGCGCTGCATTCCGGCTGGAAGCTCTGACATGCGCGGCCCGCACAACATCTGGCGCCTGATCCGCACCGGCGCCACCTTCGAACGCACCGGCGCCATGAAGGTGGCGCTGGACGCGGCGGACGCGCCCGCCCGCCTGCGCGTCGCGGCGCGCATCCTTGGCTGGCCCTTCGCCTGGCTCGGCTACAAGGGCGACCCCGCGTTGCCGCCCGTCACCCGCGCCATCACCGCGCTGGGGCCGGCCTATGTGAAGTTCGGCCAGATCCTGTCGACCCGGCCGGATGTGGTCGGGGTCGAGCTGGCCGACCAGCTTTCCATGCTGCAGGACCGACTGCCGCCCTTTTCGCAGGACCAGGCACGCCGCACCCTGCGGGCCGAGCTGGGCCAGCCGGTCGAGGCGCTGTTCGACGCGTTCTCCGAGCCGGTGGCGGCGGCCTCGATCGCCCAGGTCCATCGCGCGCGCCGCGCCGACAACGGCCGCGAGGTCGCGGTCAAGGTGCTGCGGCCGGGCATCGAATCCGCCTTCCGCCGCGACATCGACGCCTTTCACTTCGCCGCCGGGATGATCGAGCGGCTGTCGCCCGCCACCCGCCGTCTGCGGCCGCGCGATGTGGTCGCCCATTTCGAATCGGTGGTCACCGGAGAGCTGGACCTGCGGCTGGAAGCCGCCTCGGCTTCGGAATTCGCCGAGAATACCCGGGGCGACGAGGGGATGAAGGTTCCCCGCCCGCATTGGCATCTCAGCGCCCGGCGGGTGCTGACCACCGACTGGGCCGAGGGCACGCCGCTGGGCGACATCGCCGCGCTGCGCGCCGCCGGCCACGACCTGCCGAAACTGGGCGAGCGGGTATTGCAACTGTTCCTGTGTCACGCGCTGCGCGACGGCTATTTTCATGCCGACATGCACCAGGGCAATCTGAAGGTGGCAAGGGACGGCGACGTCGTCATCTACGATTTCGGCATCATGGGCGAGATCGACGAATATACCCGCCGCGTCTATGCCGAGATCCTGATGGGCTTCATCCGCCGCGACTACGATCGCGTGGCGCGGGTGCATTTCGAGGCGGGCTACGTGCCGCCCGACCGCGACATCAAGGAATTTTCTCGCGCGCTGCGGGCGGTGGGCGAGCCGATTTTCGGCGCCGATGCCAGCCAGATCTCGATGGCGAATCTGCTGGCCTATCTGTTCGAAGTGACCGAGCGTTTCGGCATGGCCACAAGGACCGAACTGATCCTGCTGCAGCGCACCATGGTCGTGGTCGAGGGGGTGGCGCGCTCGCTCGACCCGCAGATCAACATGTGGCAGGTCGCCCGGCCGGTGGTGGAAAGCTACATCCGCGACAACCTGGGGCCCAGGGCCGCGACCCGCGATCTGGCGCGGGCGGCGCAGGTGCTGGGCCGTTTCGCGCCGCTGCTGCCGGAATTCCTGGAACGCCGCATGCCCGAGCTGCTGCGCGAGCCGGCCGCCCCGCCGCCTCCGCCCCGCCGGGGCCGGGGACTGGCGGTTGGCATGGCGCTGGGGGCCGTCGCCGCCCTGGCGGGCACGGCGTTGGGGGCTTTTCTGGGTTGAGGCCCGCCACCGTCACGCGGCGGCGGGGCTTGAGGATGCTGCTGCTTTGGCCTAACGCTGGCGCATGCGGATTCTCTATCTTGGCGATGTGATGGGGCGCGCCGGCCGGCGCGCCATTTCGGAAGGGCTCGGGCCGCTGAAAGCGCGACTGGGGGTCGATTTCGCCATCGTCAACGGCGAGAATGCCAGCGGCGGCATGGGTCTGACCGGGGGACACGCCAAGCTCATACTCGATTCGGGTGCAGATTGCGTGACACTGGGCGACCATGCCTTCGACCAGAAGGAAATGCTGTCTTATATCGAAACCGAGCCGCGCATCATCCGGCCGCTGAACTATTCCAAGGTCGCGCCCGGCCGCGGCGCGCGCGTGTTCGACGCGACGCGCGGCCGCAAGGTTCTGGTGGCGCAGGTTCTGGGTCAGGTGTTCATGAAACGGCCCTTCGACGACCCGTTCTCGGCCATCGATGCGGTGCTGAAGGCGCATCCCTTGGGCGGGCTGGTGCAGGCCAGCGTGGTCGACATCCATGCCGAGGCCACCAGCGAGAAGATGGCGGTCGGCCATTGGTGCGACGGTCGCGCCAGCCTGGTCGTCGGCACCCATACCCATGTGCCCACCGCCGACACCATGATCCTGAACCGCGGCACCGCCTACCAGACCGATGCCGGCATGTGCGGCGATTATGACAGCGTGATCGGCATGGAAAAGACCGAGCCGCTGCGCCGGTTCCTGACCGGCATGGCCTCGGAACGCTTCACCCCGGCCGAGGGCGAGGCGACGCTGTCGGGCGTGCTGGTCACCACCGACGACCGCACCGGCAAGGCCACGGCCGTCGAGGCGGTGCGGGCCGGCGGCCGGCTTTCCGCCTCGCCGATTTTCGCCTGACTGCGGCCGGTCCGGCGCTTTCGCTTGCGACGACAGGGGAAATAATTCTATTACCCCATCGAATGGGCCGTGATTAACGGTGCCTCTGGACAGGACTTGCATGTTTGGTTTTGCACTGACCGGAACGAACGCGGCGATCGCCATGCTGATCATCGTGACCATCATGTTCATCGAGTTCATCCGGGAACGGCGCCCGCCCGAGGTCGTCGCGATCGGCACGGCCGCGATGTTGATGCTGCTGGGGCTGTTGCCGATCAAGGACGCGGCCTCGGTGCTGTCGAACGCGGCGCCCTGGACCATCGCCTTCATGTTCCTGATCATGGGCGGCCTTTTGCGCACCGGCGCGCTGGAAATCATGTCGCGGCTGGTGACGGCGCGGGCCGACAGCCATCCCCGGCTGACGCTTTGCGCGCTGTTCGGCTTCGTCATCATCGCCTCGGCGATCATGAACAACACGCCGGTGGTGGCGGTGATGATCCCGATCTTCATCCAGCTGGCGTTGCGGCTGGGCGCCTCGCCGTCGAAATTCCTGATGCCGCTGAGCTATTTCACCATCCTGGGCGGCATGATGACCCTGATCGGCACCTCGACCAACCTGCTGGTCGACGGCGTGGCGCGCGAGGCCGGCATGACCCCGTTCTCGATCTTCGAGATCGCCCCGGTCGGCATCGCCATCACGCTGGCCGGCATCGCCTATTTCGTGCTGATCGGCTGGCGGCTTCTGCCCGAGCGCACCTCGCTTGCCGGCTTCCTGGGCACGCGGCGCGAGATGAAATACTTCACCGAGGTCGCCATTCCCGAGGATTCCAGCCTGGTCGGGCTCGAGGTGCTGTCGGCGCCGATCTTCAAGCGCGATTCGGTGCGGGTGATCGACGTGCTGCGCGGCGATGCCTCGCTGCGCCGCAACCTGGCCGAGGTGGTGCTGGAGCCGGGCGACCGCGTGGTGCTGCGCTCGGAAATGGCCGAGCTTTTGGAGATGCAGGAGAACAAGAATTTCCAGATGGTCGACAAGCTCAGCTCGGTCGCGACCGAAACCGTCGAGGTGCTGATCTCGCCCGGCGCGCGGCTGATCGGGCGGCGGCTGGGCGACATGCGCCTGCGCCGGCGCTATGGCGTCTATGTCCTGGCCGCGCATCGCCGCAGCCAGAACATCGGCCGCCAGCTTGACGACCTAGTGGTGCAGACCGGCGACACGCTGCTTCTGGAAGGCGCGCCCGAGGACATCGCCCGCCTTGCCGCCGACATGGAGTTGGTCGATGTCTCGCGGCCCTCGGCCCGGCCGTTCCGGCGCTCGAAGGCGCCCATTGCCATCCTCTGCCTGCTGGCCGTGGTCAGCCTGGCGGCGCTGGACGTGGCGCCGATCATGGCGCTGGCCTTCATCGCCGCGGCGATCATCCTGATCACCCATTGCGTCGATGCCGAGGAGGCGTTCGCCTTTGTCGATGCAAGGCTGATGGCGATGATTTTTGCCATGCTGGCGGTGGGCGAGGCGCTGGAACATACCGGCACCGTCAACCTGGTGGTGGGGTTCGTCGCACCCTGGCTGCAGGGGCTGCCGCCCTTTGCCACGCTGATCGCGGTGTATTTTCTGGGCCTGGTGATGACCGAGGTGCTGTCGAACAACGCCGTCGCGGTGCTGCTGACGCCGGTGGCCATCGCTCTGGCCAAATCCCTGGGCCACGACCCGCGCGCCTATGTGGTGGCCGTGATGTTCTCGGCCACCGTCGCCTTCGCGACGCCCATCGGCTACCAGACGCATCTGATGGTCTATGGCCCCGGCGGCTACAGGTTCAGCGATTTCGTCAAGGTGGGGGTGCCGCTGGACATCATCTGCGGCATCGTGGCCTGCCTGACGATTCCGCTGTTCTGGCCGCTGTAACCGCCCGTTCGCGGTGGAAAGACGCGGACCGGCCGCAACCGGCCGGACCGCATCAGCCCTCAGCCCGCCGGTCAGGCGGCGATGCGCAGCCGGCCCGCCGCCGTTTCGGCCAGGTCCCGCAGCAGGGCGCGGGTCTCCTCCCAGCCGATGCAGCCGTCGGTGATGCTCTGGCCATGGACCGGGGTTTGGCCGGGAACCAGCTCCTGCCGGCCGGCGACCAGGTTGCTTTCCAGCATGACGCCGCGAATCCGCGTCTCGCCGGCGCGGATCTGTGCGGCGATGTCGGCGATGACCGCCGGTTGGCGGGCCGGATCCTTGCCGCTGTTGGCATGGCTTGCGTCGATGACGATGCCGGGATCGATCCCCGCTGTCGCGGCGGCTTCGGCCACGGCCGCGACATGGCCGGCGCCGTAATTCGGCCCGCCATGGCCGCCGCGCAGCACGACATGGCAGGCATCGTTGCCGGTTGTGGTGGCGATGGCCGCGCGACCATCGGCGGTGATGGCCGGGAAGCTGTGCGAGCCGGCGGCCGAGCGGATGGCGTCCAGCGCCACCTGCACCCCGCCATCGGTGCCGTTCTTGAACCCGACCGGGCAGGACAGGCCCGAGGCGAGCTGGCGGTGGATCTGGCTTTCCGTGGTGCGGGCGCCGATGGCGCCCCAGGCGATCAGATCGGCGAAATATTGCGGCAGGATCGGGTCGAGGAACTCGGTCGCCGCCGGCAGGCCCATGCGGTTGATCTCCAGCAGCAGGCGGCGGGCCAGCGGCAGGCCGTCCTCGATGCGGTCCGAGCCGTCCAGATGCGGGTCGTTGATCAGCCCTTTCCAGCCCACGGTGGTGCGCGGCTTTTCGAAATAGACCCGCATCACGATCTCCAGCCGGTCGGCAAGCGCATGGCGCAGCGCGGCCAGCCGCGCGGCGTAATCCAGCGCCGCATCGGGGTCGTGGATCGAACAGGGGCCGGCGATCACCAGCAGCCGGCCGTCGCGACCGGCAAGGATGGCGCGGATGGCGGCGCGGCTGTCGGCCACGATGCGTGAGATCGCCTCGTCGCGCGGCAGGCTGGCGGCCAGCGCGGCGGGGGCGGGCAGGGGGCGGAGCGTGTCGATATGCAGGTTCTCGGTCTGGATGGGCATGGCTCTTTCCTTGTGGAGAGGCCGGACCGGAAGCGCATCGCAAGAAAAAAGCCGCCGGTCTGGCCAGCGGCTTCGGGGATCGGTATCGCGCCTATGCGCTACACGGCAACCCGGCTCCGCTGGATGCAGCGGAACCAATAAAACGAGGTGGTGTAGAACATCAGTTGCGACATGCGCCCTGCATAGCGGCCGCGGCGCGGCTTGTCACCCGGTTTCTTGCCGCGGCCCGCCGCCGGGTCAGATGGCGAAATCCCCAAGCGACTTGCCGGCGGCCAGGGCGTCGGCGATCCAGCCCGGCTTGCGGCCGCGGCCGCTCCAGGTCAGGGTCGGGTTCTCCGGGTGGCGGTATTTCGCGACAGAGGCCGGGCGCGGCGCCGCCGCCTCGACCAGTTCGGCCAGCGAGAAGCCGAATTCCTTCACGGCTTCCTCGGCCTTGGCCCGCGCCTCGGCCATGCGGCGGGTCGCGTAGCCGTCGATGGCCTTTTCGACATCCTTGCGCAGCTGTTTCAGCTCGGCCAGCGGCATGGCATTCACATCAGGATCGGTCATTCTTTATCCCCGTTGGTGTGGCAAAATCTGTAGACCAGAATCCGCAACAGGACAAACGCAACGATGACGACCCGTCCCAAGCTGAAGAATCGCGACGCGCGCCGGCTGTTTCTGGACCGGCACCTGCTGCTGCGCCCCGGCGCTGGCCCGGGCCGGGGCACGGATCTGGAACAGGTGCTGACCGGCCTGGGCTTCGTGCAGGTGGACAGCGTGAACACCCTGGCGCGGGCGCATGACCTGATCCTGTGGTCGCGGCGCGGCCGCTACCGTCCGCCGGCGCTGGAAAGACTGATCGCCCGCCATCGCGCCGGTTTCGAGCACTGGACCCATGACGCCGCGGTCATCCCGATGCGTTTCTATCCGATGTGGCGGCTGAAATTCGCCCGGGACGAGGCGCATATGCAACGCCGCTGGCCGACATGGCGGCGCGAGGGCTGGGACGCGGAGTTCGGCCCGGTCCTGCGCCGCATCGCCGATCACGGCCCGGCCAGCGCGTCGGACCTGGGCGGCGACGAGCCCAGGGCGTCGGCCGGCTGGTGGGATTGGCATCCGTCCAAGACCGCGCTGGAATACCTGTGGCGCTCGGGCCGGCTGGCGATCCGGCATCGCGCCGGCTTCCGCAAGGTCTATGACCTGGCCGAGCGGGTGATCCCGGCCGAGCATCTGGCCGCGCGCCTTGACGAGGCCGAGATCATCGACTGGGCGATGGCCGCGGCTTTGGAGCGGCTGGGCTTCGCCACCAGCGGCGAACTGGTCGGCTTCTTCGCCATCGCCACGGCGGACGAGGCGAAGCGCTGGTGCGCCGCGGCGCTGTCAGCCGGCCGCATCGTGGAAATCGACGTGGAAATGGCCGACGGCTCGCTGCGGCGCAGTTTCTCGACCCCGGCGCTGCTGGATCAGGTCGCGACGCTGCCCGAGCCCGTGTCGCGCGTCCGGTTGCTCTCGCCCTTCGATCCCGCCTTGCGCGACCGGGCGCGGGCCGAGCGGTTGTTCGGCTTTCGCTACCGCATCGAGATTTTCGTGCCGGCGGAAAAGCGGCGATATGGTTATTACGTCTTTCCGGTCATGCAGGGCGACCGGCTGATCGGGCGGCTGGATGCCAAGCGCGAGAATGGCGTGCTGGTCGTCCGCGCCTTCTGGCCCGAGCCGGGGCTGCGCATGGGCCAGGGCCGGCTTGCCGCCCTGGCGGCCGAGATCCGGCGCATCGCGCCGCTGGCCGGGGTGGAGGAGGTCCGATACGCGCCGGACTGGCTGCGGGCCTAGCGCTGCGGCGCTGCTTGCAGCTTGGGCCGGCCGGGCAACGATAAGCGAAATCATGCGGATCGGCCCTATCGCCAGCCAGAGGTGCCCCAATTGCCTGCCCGCCCGGCGGCCCCGGGCAAGCGGCCGTATTTTTTTCGCGTCGGGATCGGCAAAACTCGGCCAAGACGGGGGCAAGATCTTGTATTACCGATCAACCTGCGTCTCGATGGCCGCGGAAGGAATCTCTATTTTCTCGGGGTATCATGTATTCGCGAAAACTCGCCCGCCGCACTGTGCTGCAAGCCGCTTTGGGCGGCGGTGCCTTTTTCCTGCTGCCGCAAATCGCCCGGGCGACAGAGGATGGCGCCGGCAACGGCGAGCCGGTGCCGTTTTCCTTTGATATGCTGACGCAACGCGCCCGCGAGCTGGCGCAACAGGCCTATCAGCCACCGCGCGTCGACGATGCCGAAATCCTGGAACAGGTGGATTACGACCACCATAACGAGATCCGCTTTCGCCAGGAACAGGCGCTTTGGCGCGACGAGCCGGTGGCCTCGCAGGTGCGGTTCTTCTTTCCCGGCCGTTATTTCAAGCAGCCGGTGCATCTTTATACGCTCCAGGACGGCATGGCCTCGGAAATCCCGTTCTCGCTGGATCTTTTCGACATTCCCCCGGACAACCCGGCGCGGCGGCTGGCCAAGACCGACGGATTTGCCGGCTTCAGCGTCATGGATGCGAAAACCGGGTTGGACTGGATGGCGTTTCTGGGCGCCTCCTACTGGCGGACTTCGGGCTATAGCGGCCAGTTCGGCCTGTCGGCCCGCGGCCTGGCCATCGACACCGCCATTCCCGACGGTCCCGAGGAGTTTCCGCTGTTCACGCATTTCTGGCTGGAGCCGGAAACCGACAACGGCCTGACCGCCTATGCGCTGCTGGACAGCCCTCGGGCGGCCGGCGCCTATCGCATCGTCTCGCGCCGGGGCGAGGGCGTGGTGCAGGACGTCACCGCCCGCATCTTCATGCGCGATGCGGTCGAACGGCTGGGAATCGCGCCGCTGACCTCGATGTACTGGTTCGGCAAGAACACCCCGCATCTGGCCGCGGACTGGCGCCCCGAGATCCACGATTCCGACGGGCTCGAGATCCAGACCAGCAGCGGCGAGCGGATCTGGCGACCGCTGAACAACCCGCCGCATACCATGGCGAACACGTTCGCCGCGCCTTCGGTCAAGGGATTCGGGCTGATGCAGCGGGAAAGGAATTTCGAGCAATACCAGGATGATGGCGTCTTCTACGAGAAGCGGGCCAGTGCCTGGGTGGCCCCCAAGGGCGACTGGGGCGACGGCACCGTCACCCTGGTCGAGCTGCGCACTGAGGACGAGATCCATGACAATATCGTGGCCTTCTGGCAGCCTGCCGCCCCGGCCAAGCCCGGCGACGCCTATGCGCTGGACTATACGCTGTCCTGGCTCAAGGACAGTCCGCTGACCGGCAGCACCGGGCAATTCGTGGCGGTTCGCGTCGGCGCCGGCGGCGTGCCCGGCCAGCCGCGACCGCGCGACACCATGAAGATCGTCTGCGACTTCACCCCGCATGGTCTGGGGCCTGATCACGAGCCGCGTTTCAACATCACCGCCTCGCGCGGGGTGGTGTCGAACGACGCGGTCTATCCCATCGTCGGCCGCCCGACATGGCGTGCCATGTTCGATCTGGGTTTCGGCAGCTTCGACGAACAGGCGCCGCGCGATGACAGCCCCATCGACCTGCGCGCCTTCGTCTCGAACGGCGACGCCGCGGTGACCGAGACCCTGCTGCTGCAACTCTTTCCAGCGCAGCTGCGCGCCTTGCTGGCGAACAAGCCGTAACGGACCGGCGGCGCCGGTGACCTGCCCGGGATGGCGGGCGGGTCAGGCGGGCGCGGGTCTCGTCTGTCCATCATCGGCGTGAATCGCGCAGCCTGCCGGCATACGACAGAAAAGCTATGGGAATGGTGCCTGGGCTCGGAACCCGTCAACATGCTTGCGGGGATCGGTTCTGACCCGATTCCAGCCACCCCGCGCGTCGGAGACCGGCATGGCCTTTGCAGCCCGCACCGACGGATGCGCCAAGCGCGGCCTCTCCGTCACCGTCATCTTCCGGCTTTGACAATCGATCAGTCTGGGCCGTAGGTTCGGCGAAAACCGGACAGGACGCGGAGCAGGAATGGGCATCGAGAGAATCCGGCCGATGGCCGACGAGGTGGCCAGCCTGATGGCGGCGCGATTCGGCGGTGTCAGGCGCGGCCATCCGGCCGAGCTGGAAAGCATGCTGCGCAAACGTGGCGGGGCGCTGCCGCGGCGGCTGCGGCGCGAGGCGCGCTTCCTGGCCGAGGCCGACCGCAAGGCCGGGCAGCCGAAACTGGCGCGGCAGGTGGATCTGGCGCGGCTCGAACATGCCTACAAGCTGCTGACCGCCTATCTGCGGCCGCTGGGCCAGGGTCGCCGGCTGCAGGGCGGCGCGCTTGGCGTCGCCGCCAGCGTCATGCTGGGCCTGCTGGTGCTGGGGGCGGTGGCGGTGTGGATCATGCTGCGGCGCGGGCTGATCTGAGACGAAGCATCCCGCCGTTCGCAGCATGGTTGAATGATCGACGGGCCCGCGCCATGCGGATAACCCAAGACGCGGCCAGAGCGTCGTGGTGGTGATCGCCTGGTCATTGCTGCCGGGGCTTTCCCCGATCCGGGGCGTCGCCGATCCGCTGGTTCCGGGGCTGTTCCGGCAAGCATCCCGCCCGGCGGTTGTGCGGCGCGCGGGGCTTATGCCCCGCGCGCCGGCCTCGGCTCACATGCCGCTGTAGAGCGGGAACTTCGCGCAGAGCGCTTCGACCTCGGCCTTGACCTTGGCCTCGACCTCGGCATTGCCCGCCTCGCCATGCGCGGCCAGACCGTCCACCACCTCGACGATCCAGCGGGCGATCTGGCGGAACTCCGCCTCGCCGAAGCCGCGGGTGGTGCCGGCCGGGGCGCCCAGCCGGATCCCCGAGGTCACGAAGGGCTTCTCGGGGTCGAAGGGCACGCCGTTCTTGTTGCAGGTGATATGGGCTCGGCCCAGCGCCGCCTCGGTCGCCTTGCCGGTCACGCCCTTCGGCCGCAGGTCGGCCAGGCACAGGTGGTTGTCGGTGCCGCCCGAGACGATGTCGATGCCGCCCTTCATCAGCTCGTCCGCCATGGCGCGGGCGTTCCTGACCACCTGCGCGGCATAGTCCTTGAACTCGGGGCGCAGCGCCTCGCCGAAGGCCACCGCCTTGGCGGCGATCACATGCATCAGCGGGCCGCCCTGCAGGCCGGGGAACACCGCCGAGTTGATCTTCTTGGCGATCTCGGCATCGTTGGTCAGCACCATGCCGCCGCGCGGGCCGCGCAGCGATTTGTGCGTGGTGGTGGTCACCACATGGGCATGCGGCAGCGGCGAGGGGTGCTGGCCGCCGGCGACCAGCCCGGCGATATGGGCCATGTCGACCATCAGGTAGGCGCCCACCTCGTCGGCGATCTTGCGGAACTCGGCCCAGTCCCAGATCCGGCTATAGGCGGTGCCGCCGGCCAGGATCAGCTTGGGCTTGTGCTCATGCGCCGATCTGCGGATCTCCTCCATGTCCAGAAGCTGGTCCTGCTGGCGCACGCCGTAGCTGACGACGTTGAACCACTTGCCCGACATGTTGACCGGCGAGCCATGCGTCAGGTGGCCGCCCGAATTCAGGTCGAGCCCCATGAAGGTGTCGCCCGGCTGCAGAAGCGCCAGGAACACCGCCTGGTTCATCTGCGACCCCGAGTTCGGCTGCACGTTGGCAAAGCCGCAGTCGAACAGCTGCTTGGCGCGCTCGATCGCCAGATCCTCGACGATGTCGACATACTGGCAGCCGCCGTAATAGCGCTTGCCGGGATAGCCCTCGGCATATTTGTTGGTCAGCACCGAGCCCTGCGCCTCAAGCACCGCCTTCGAGACGATGTTCTCGGACGCGATCAGCTCGATCTCGTCGCGCTGACGACCAAGCTCCTGCCGGATCGCCCCGAAAATGGCGGGGTCGCGGCTATCCAGCGTTTCGGTGAAGAATCCGGTGTCGGTCATCTGGTCCTCATGCAAAAAAGCGGCTTGTCGGGGTTCTAGCGCCTTTCCTTGCGCCCCGCTAGGACGGATGCGACGCGCGGGCGGTAGATTATCCCATGCATCGCCGGGACTTGCTTCCGCCGGGCGGCTGGCCATGATGGCCGCATGAAACTGCATTTCATCGCCTCGAGCACCGAAACCGCCGTGACCGCCGCCGAGGCGCTGTCCGAGCGCTACGGCCATGTGCCGATCCGCGAGGCCGAGGTGATCGTGGCCTTGGGCGGCGACGGGCTGATGCTGTCGGTCATGCACCAGAATCGCGGCCTGCCGGTCTATGGCATGAACCGCGGCACCGTGGGTTTTCTGATGAACGCCTATTCGGAAGACGACCTGCCCGCCCGCATCCGGGCCGCCGAGGACACCGCGATCAATCCGCTGGCCATGACCGCCGGCACCACCGACGGGCACGAGCATTGCGCGCTGGCCATCAACGAGGTCAGCATGCTGCGCGCCGGCCCGCAGGCGGCGCGGCTGCGCATCAGCGTGAATGGCCGCGTGCGCATGGAGGAGCTGATCTGCGACGGCGCGCTGCTCTCGACCCCGGCCGGCTCGACCGCCTACAACTATTCGGCGAATGGACCGATTCTGCCGCTGGGTTCCGACGTGCTGGCGCTGACCGCCATCGCCGCGTTCCGGCCCCGGCGCTGGCGCGGCGCCATCCTGCCCAAGGCGGCGACGGTGCGCGTCGACGTGCTGGAACCGGACAAGCGCCCGGTGATGGCCGATGCCGATTCGCGCGGCGTCGATTCGGTGCTCTGGGTCGAGATCCGCTCGGAGAACACCATCCGTCACCGGCTGCTTTTCGATCCCGGTCACGGGCTCGAGGAACGGCTGATCCGCGAACAGTTCGTCTGACGTCCGATTCCGCTTGAGCCCGGATTCCATTTGAGCCCGGATTCCATTTGAGACTGCGCGCGGCGCGCGCTAAAGCGCGGGGCATGATGAACCGTCCCGATCTTCCCCCCGAAATCGCCCGCCGCCGGACCTTTGCGATCATCTCGCATCCCGACGCGGGCAAGACCACGCTGACCGAGAAGTTCCTGCTGTTCGGCGGCGCGATCCAGATGGCCGGACAGGTCCGTGCCAAGGGCGAGGCGCGGCGCACGCGCTCGGACTTCATGAAGATGGAGCAGGATCGCGGCATCTCGGTTTCCGCCTCGGCCATGAGCTTCGAGTTCGGGGCCTATCGCTTCAACCTTGTCGATACGCCCGGCCACAGCGATTTCTCGGAAGATACCTATCGCACGCTGACCGCCGTGGACGCGGCGATTATGGTCATCGACGGCGCCAAGGGTGTGGAAAGCCAGACCCGCAAACTGTTCGAGGTCTGCCGGCTGCGCGATCTGCCGATCCTGACCTTCTGCAACAAGATGGATCGCGAAAGCCGCGATACCTTCGAGATCATCGACGAGATTCAGGAAAACCTTGCCATCGACGTGGCGCCGGTCAGCTGGCCCATCGGCATCGGCCGCGATTTCATCGGCGCCTATGATCTTTTGCACGACCGGCTGGAGATCATGGACCGCGCCGACCGCAACAAGGTGGCAGAATCGATCCAGATCAGCGGCCTTGACGATCCCCGGCTGGCCGATCACGTCCCCGCCGACCTGCTGGCCAAGCTGCGCGAGGAACTGGAAATGGCGCGCGAATTGCTGCCCGCCTTTGATCGCAAAAGCTTTCTTGAGGGGCATCTGACCCCGATCTGGTTCGGCAGCGCGATCAACAGCTTCGGCGTCAAGGAGCTGATGACCGGCATCGGCGAATTCGGTCCGGCGCCGCAGCCGCAGAACGCCGCCGAGCGCGAAATCGCCCCCGAGGAAAAGCCGGTGACCGGTTTCGTCTTCAAGGTTCAGGCCAATATGGACCCCAAGCACCGCGACCGGGTGGCCTTCGTGCGTCTGGCCAGCGGGCATTTCGAACGCGGCATGAAGCTGCTGCATGTGCGGTCGAAAAAGCCGATGGCGGTGTCGAACCCGGTGCTGTTTCTGGCCGCCGACCGCGAACTGGCCGAGGAGGCCTGGGCCGGCGACATCATCGGCATCCCGAACCACGGCCAGCTGCGCATCGGCGATGCGCTGACCGAGGGCGAGGCGCTGCGCTTCACCGGCATCCCGAGCTTTGCGCCCGAGCTGTTGCAGACGGTGCGCGCGGGCGATCCGATGAAGGCCAAGCACCTTGAAAAGGCGCTGATGCAATTCGCCGAGGAAGGCGCGGCCAAGGTGTTCAAGCCGATGATCGGCTCGGGCTTCATCGTCGGCGTGGTCGGCGCGCTGCAGTTCGAGGTGCTGGCGAGCAGGATCGAGCTGGAATACGGTCTGCCGGTGCGCTTCGAATCCAGCCAGTTCACCAGCGCGCGCTGGGTGGCCGGGCCCAAGGACGAGGTCGAGAGCTTCGCCAATGCGAACAAGGGGCATATGGCGCAGGACCATGACGGCGATCTGGTCTATCTGACCCGCCTGCAATGGGACATCGACCGCGTCGGGCGCGACCATCCCGAGCTGAAGCTGACCGCCACCAAGGAAATGATGGTCTGAGCCGGTGCCGTGGCGGCAGGGCCTGCCGCCACGGGCGTCCTTCAGCGCAGCTGCTTGCGCTTGGTCTCGGGTGCCCACAGGATCGAGAAGATCAGCCCGACCAGCGGGAACATCGCCATCACGATCATGGTCTTCGAGGCGCCGAACATCTCGAGCGAACTGGGCAGCAGGTAGACCGCCGTCGCCGCCGAGACGCGCGAGAAGGCGGCCGAGAAGCCGACGCCGGTCGAGCGCAGCCGGGTCTCGAAGATCTCGGCCGGATAGACATATTCGATGTTGTTCGCCGCCGGGGCCACGAACATGTAGATCCCGAACAGCGCCACTACCAGCCAGACCGGGGCCTGCGGCAACAGGCCGATGGCCAGCAGCACCGCGAACATCACCGCGAAGGTCCAGATCACGAAATGCCGGCGCGTCAGCCAGTGCAGCAGGAACAGGCCGAAGACCGCGCCCAGGATCTGCACCGTGTTCAGCCAGATGTCCACGACCGTGGCATCATGGATCTGCAGCATCTGGAAGACCGGGCCGACGAAGGTGAAGATGGCGAAGAACGGGCCCACCTGGCAGAACCAGAACAGGCCGGAATAGACGTGCTGGCGCCAGTGCGGCGAGGTCAGCAACTCGGCCGGCGAGGCATGGGACTTCTCCAGCACCACGTCGGGAATGTCGTATTCGGCGCCGAAATGCTTGGTGACGACGGCGCGGGCCTCGGCATCGCGGCCGCGGGCCTTCAGCCACATCGGGGTTTCCGGCAGCCGCAGCCGCAGCAGGAAGGTGATCAGCGCCGGCACTGCGCTGGTCGCCAGCAGGAAGCGCCAGTCATTGCCCTGATAAAGGCTGCCGACGACGAAAGCGGTGGTGAAGCCCACCTGCCAGCCCAGCGAGAAGCAGCCCAGCAGCACGCCGCGGCCCTTGCGCCGCGAGAACTCGGCCAGAACCGAGGTGCCGACCGCATATTCGACGCCGATGGCCAGCCCCAGCGCCAGCCGCAAGGCCACGAGCTGCCAGACCTCGGTCACCAGAAGCTGCAGCAGCGACAGCACCAGGAAGGCCAGCAGGTTATAGGAGAACACAGGCCGGCGGCCGTATTTGTCGGCCAGGTTGCCGAAGAACATGCCGCCGACGAAGACGCCGATCAGCGCGCTGGCCGCGATCAGGCCCTGGCTCGGTGCGGAAAGTGCCAGTTCCCGGCTGGCCAGCGCCAACGACGGGCCGACGATGCCCAGGACATAGCCGTCCAGCGCCGCGCCGCCCAGCGAGGCGGCGATGGCGATGATGTGGATGGGTTTCAGCGGCGCCTCGTCCAGGCTCAGCAGCCGGACGTTTCCCGCCTCCGCGAATTGTCTCATGCAGTTCCTCTTGCTCCTCGTCCCGTCCCGACCGACCGGCGCGCCGCGTGTGTGGCGCGGCGGAAAGCGGCAATGATCGGGAAGGGGCCTCCGGGGGGCGAGGATGCATTCCGCGGCGGCGGCAGCAAGGGCGGAAACCGGCGATTTTTGCCGCGCAGAGCCGCCAGCTGCGACACCTGTTTTGACGAATTGCGACATGGGGCGCCTGTGCACCGAGAAGGGCGCAAAAACCGACGCCGCCGGAACCGGCGGCGTCGCGGCGCGATTCCGTCGCGGGCCGTCAGGCCACCGTCACGTCCATGGTGATCTCGGCATTCAGCACCTTGCTGACCGGGCAGCCCTTTTCGGCCTTGCGGGCGCAATCCTCGATCACCGCCTTGTCGCCGTCGCCCCAGATCCGGGTGTTCAGATGCGCGGTCTTGATGGCGAAGCCGTCGTCGGTCTTGGCCAGCCCGATCTCGGATGTGGTCTCGATCTTCACGTTGCTGATCCCGGCCTCTTGCAGGATCATCGACAGCGCCATGCTGAAGCAGGCGGCATGCGCCGCGCCGATCAGCTCCTCGGGGTTGGTGCCGGGCAAGCCCTCGAAGCGGGTGTTGAAGCCATAGGGCTGGTTGCTCAACGCGCCGGACTTGGTGGAAAGCGCCCCCTTGCCGTCCTTGAGCCCGCCTTCCCATCTCGCCGAACCGGAATTCACGATCATCGCCGTTCTCCTTTCTGCCGTGACCTGCCGGCTGAACGCGCGATCCCTTGCGCGGGTTCAATCGCCGGCCTATCCCGCCCGAAGAACAAGGGGAATTGCGGATGCCGGTGCATGAACTTGCCGCCCTGGGCGCGGCGGCCTGCTGGGCCGTTACCGGCATCCTGTCGCAATCGGCGGCGCAGGCGCTGGGGCCCTTCGGCTTCAACCGGCTGCGCCAGGCCATGGTCGCGGCCATGCTGGCGGTGGTGGTGATCGCCACCGGGCGGTTGCATGGCATCGCGGGCGCGGACCTGTGGCGGTTGTCGCTGTCGGGAGTGATCGGCATCTTCCTGGGCGATACGCTGCTTTATGTCACGCTGATCCGGCTGGGGCCGCGGCGGTCGGGGGCGCTGTTCGCGCTGAACGCGCCGATGGCGGCGCTGATGGGCTGGCTGGCACTGGGAGAGGCGCTGTCGCCCGCCGCGGTGGTCGGGGTGGTGCTGTCGACGCTGGGGGTGGCCATGGCGGTGCTGGGCCGGCCCGGCCGTTCGGGCGGGCACCGCTTCGAGGCCGTGCAGGGCTCGGTCTGGATCGCCGCGGGCTTCGGGCTGCTGGCGGCGGCCGGGCAGGCCCTCGGCTCGCTGATCGCGCGGCCGGTCATGGCCTCGGGCTTCGATCCCTATGTCGCCTCGCTGATCCGGGTGGCGATGGCGGTCGGCTGCCTGACCTTGCTGATGGCGCTGCCGGTCCGGGCGGTGCGGCCGCTGTCGCGCCCGACGCCGCGGGTGCTGGTGCTGACTGCGCTTTCGGGGCTGATCGCCATGGTGATCGGCATGACGCTGCTGATGTTCGCGTTGCAGGGCGGCAAGGTCGGCATCGTCTCGACGCTTTCGGCGCTGTCGCCGGTGCTGATCCTGCCGGTCCTCTGGGCGATGACCGGGGCGCGGCCCTCGGCCACCTCATGGGCGGGGGCGGTCCTGGCGGTTCTGGGCATGGCGCTGATCTTCCTGCGCTGACGGCTTTGTCATTTGCCGGCGCGGTCCCGACAGGCATCTTGTTGCATATCCGCATTGACAGGAGGAAAGCCATGCGCCTTATCCCATTCGCCCTTGCCGCGCTGATCGCCCTGCCGGCTGCCGCCCAGGACCATGCCGGGATGGATCATGCCGGCCATGGCGACGCCCCCTCGACCGCCGCCTATGGCGCGGCGATGGAGCGGATGCATGAGAACATGACGATGGATTACAGCGGCGATCCCGACGTGGATTTCATGCGCGGCATGATCCCGCATCACCAGGGTGCCATCGACATGGCCCGGGTGGCGCTGGAACATGGCAAGGATCCCGAGGTCCGCAAGCTGGCCGAGGAGGTCATCAAGGCCCAGGAGGCCGAGATCGAGATGATGCAGGACTGGCTGCGCCGGCATGACAAGGCCGAATAGCGGCGGCGGCGCCCTGCGGCGTGGGGGCCGACTGCCCCCACACCCCCGTGGGTATTTTCGCAACGGTGAGGGGCAGGGGCCGGTTGGGCGGCCGGACGCCGCCCCGTTGAACCTCAGTTCCTGATCGCCGCCCGGGCGGCGACGATCTGGGTCGCGGCATTGGCGGCCTCGCGGCCCTTCTTCACGAAATGCTCGCGGAAGATGGCGGTGTGATGCTCGGTTTCCTGGTAGTGATGCGGCGTCAGCGAAACCGACAGCACCGGCACGCCGCTGTCGAGCCCGGCGCGCATCAGCCCGTCCACCACGGCCTGCGCCACGAAGTCGTGGCGATAGATGCCGCCATCGACCACCAGCGCGGCGGCGATCACCGCGGCGTAGCGCCCGGTCTGCGCCAGATCGCGGGCCATCAGCGGCATCTCGAAGGCGCCGGGCACGTCGACAACATCGACCAGATCGCGCGGGACGATTTCGCAGAAGCCGTCCAGCGCCTGGTCGACGATATCGGAATGCCAGTTCGCCTTGATGAAGGCATAGCGGGTGTGTGTCATGCCTGATCTCCTTTCCAAGTGACACGTCACCCAAGGCGATCACATGAGGGCAGGCCCCTGGGGCCGGCTCGCACGCTCTCTTTCATCCGGACTGTGACCGTCGGCCCAGGAATCGCACCTGGTCTGCTGACCCTTGCCGGGGGCAAGGCGCTCGCGGGCTTGCATCGCTGCTTACCGCCGGTGGGGAATTCCACCCCGCCCTGAGAACAGGGTATCCATGCCAGTCAGCGCCGGCAGGCGCAAGCCTCAGAGCAGCCGTTCCGCCTCCTGGATGGCGAAACGGTCGGTCATGCCGGCCACGTAGTCCAGCACGATCCGGGCCCGCCCGGTCTCGTCCCCGGCGGCCTCGGCGGCCCGGAACCAGTGGTCGGGCATTTTCGAGGGGTCGTCCAGGAACAGCGGAAAGAGACCGTTCAGCATCTCGGTCACCCGCCGCCGCTCGACCACCACCGAGGGGGCGCGATACATGCGCTGGAACAGGAATAGCTTGATCGCCTTGAGGTTCTGGTAGAGCGGCTTGGAGAAGCGGATGATCGGCCCCTCCATGCCGCGGATGTCGTCGACGCTTTGCGGCTGCAGGCTGGCCAGGCGATTCTGCGCTACGGCGATCACATCCTCGACCATGGTGCCGAAGACCCGGCGCAGCGCCTCGTGCCGCCGCCGCATCGGTTCAAGGCCGGGATGCAGCCGGTCGACCTCGGCGAAGGCTTCGCCGATCACCGGCAGCTGCGCCAGATCTTCCTCGGTGAACAACCCGGCGCGCAGCCCGTCATGCAGGTCGTGGTGGTTATAGGCCACGTCGTCGGCCACCGCCGCCACCTGCGCCTCGGCGCTGGCATTGGTGTGGAGTTCCAGATCCCATTCCGCATTCACCTCGGCCAGGGCATAGGGCAATTCTCCGGTGACCGGCCCGTTATGCTTGGCGATGCCTTCCAGGCTTTCCCAGGTCAGGTTCAGCCCGTCGAAATCGGCGTAATGCCGTTCCAGCCGGGTTACGATGCGCAGCGCCTGGGCGTTGTGGTCGAAGCCGCCATAGGGCGCCATCAACGCGGCCAGCGCGTCCTCGCCGGTATGGCCGAAGGGCGGGTGGCCGAGGTCATGGGCCAGGGCCACCGTCTCGGCCAGGTCGGTGTTCAGGCCCAATGTGCCGGCGATGGTGCGGGCGACCTGCGCCACCTCGATCGTATGGGTCAGGCGGGTGCGGTAATAATCGCCCTCGTGCTCGACGAAGACCTGGGTCTTGTGCTTGAGCCGGCGGAAGGCGCTGGAATGGATGATGCGGTCGCGGTCGCGCTGCCAGGGGCTGCGGAAGGTGGACATCCGTTCCGGCCAACGGCGGCCGCGGCTTTCTTCGGGCTGGCAGGCATAGGGTGCCGTCATCTCGTCGCTTCCTTGCGGGATTTTGCGGCGAACCCTATATTCCATGCCGGACGACGGAAACGGGAACGCCCCATGAACGTGGAATTGAACCTGCCCCCCAAGGTCACCGAGCGGGCCTTTGCCCGCCTGGCCGAGATCAATGGCGACGGCCCGGCGCGGCCCCTGCGGGTCGCGGTGGCGGGCGGCGGCTGCTCGGGCTTTCAATACGACATCCGGCTGGACGAGCCGGCCGAGGACGACCTGGTCCTGCAGGGCGGCGGTCAGAGCGTGGTGGTCGATCCGGTCTCGCTGCCCTTCCTGACCGGCGCGGTCATCGACTTTGCCGACGAGCTGATCGGCGCCCGCTTCACCATCGACAATCCCAATGCCAGTTCGTCCTGCGGCTGCGGCACCTCGTTTTCGATCTGATCTGGCGCGGGCGGGCGCGGGCCGCTAGTCTCGCGGCCATGAAGATCGCGACATTCAACATCAACGGCGTCCGCGCCCGCATCGAAACCCTGACCGGCTGGCTCTCGGAGGCGCAGCCCGATGTCGTGGTGCTGCAAGAGATCAAGACCCAGGACGAGGGGTTCCCGCGCGAATCGATCGCCGATCTGGGCTACAATATCGAGACGCATGGCCAGAAGGGCTTCAACGGCGTCGCCATCCTGTCGAAATTGCCGCTCGAGGATGTAAGCCGCGGCCTGCCGGGCGATGACGGCGACGAGCAGGCCCGCTATATCGAGGCGACGGTGGTCGGCCATCGCGCCCTGCGCATCGCCGGCCTGTACCTGCCGAACGGCAACCCGCAGCCGGGGCCGAAATTCGACTACAAGCTGGCCTGGATGGAGCGGCTGCGCGCACGGGCCAAGGCGCTGCTGGCGACCGAGATGCCGGCGGTGATGCTGGGCGACTACAACGTGATCCCCGAGCCGCGCGATGCCGCCTTCCCCGAGAAATGGGTGAACGACGCGCTGTACCAGCCCGAAAGCCGCGCCGCGCTGCGCCGGATCGTCTTCGACGGCTGGGCGGATGCGGTGCGTCTGCGCCATCCGGCCAGCACTCGCGGTCCCTTTACCTTCTGGGACTACCAGGCGGGTGCCTGGCAAAGGGACAACGGTATCCGCATCGACCATGTGCTGCTGTCGCCGCAGGCCGCCGATCTGCTCATCGACCTTGGCATCGACCGCGATGAGCGGGCCAAGGACAAGCCCAGCGACCATGTTCCGGTCTGGATCGATCTCGACGCCTGACGCGATTGGCCGGCCGGGACAGCCCTGCGAGCACCTGACGGTGTTTGACGCCGATATCTGCAGGAAATGCCGAGCGCGCTGCGAAATCCCGGAAAAGCGGATGTGCCGAGAGGGGTCCCCCGGTCGGTCCTTGGTCGGTTTTGTAAGGCCCTTTGTCTAACCCGGACTTGCCGGAGTGACCCGGCATTCAAGGGGGGGCGATCGACAGCGGCGTCAGCAAAAACGGCGTGCTGCAGATCCGCGTGGCAAACCCTGCAAGAATGTCTGCAGGCTGCAGCGCGGCTGACGATGAAACCGCCCGAACCGTGAATGTCAAAGACCGTCCGAGGCGGACGCATTCGGACGGTCAGACGCGCAACCTGAAGTTGCGCGTTAGGTAGCTGAAATCGTTTGATTTTTGGCTCCGGCGGTAGGGGCCGGAGAAAATCACCAAAAACAGCGAGAAACAGGCTTTTGAACGGGTCAGCCAGTCAATGAAAAACACGGTTGTCAGCATTGTATGACGTCGGAATCGGCTAGTTGCAAGTCATACTCTGGCCATGGCATTCGTCCGGACTTATCATCTCTGTCCAGTCGATACCGTGTGGCATACAGACCATGAAATCCATGACTATACGCGCTGTCCAGTCAGCAATCTCACGTCTGTTGTCCGGATCAGCCATCATGTCGAGCGGCATCATCGGGTGCGAATGGATCTTGGTATATTGCTCTCAAACGCTCGATATTTCGATGTTTCATTTCGGTAGAGCAGTAGCTTCATCCATTTGACATCCCTAGCAACTGTATCTTTCATGGAGCCCGGGCTGCCCATTTCTGACGGCTCTTGCAAAGTGCCTTGGCGATGGTGATCAGCTTTCTGGCGACGGCGGTAATGATAACCTTGTGCGGTTTTCCGGCCTTGCGGAGGCGATCCGCGAAGGTTCTCATGCTTGGGTTGTGATGTGCTGCGACCCGCGCCGCCTGGAACATCACGTGCCTCAGGGCACGGCGCCCTCCGGCGATGGCCCGTTTTCCGCGAAGCGTTCCACTGTCGTGCGCAACCGGGGCCAATCCCGTGAGTGCGGCAGCTTCTTCGCCGGTGATGGTGCCGATCTCGGGCATTACGGCGATCAGCATTGTGCTGGCAACTGGGCCGATCCCCGGGATGGAACGCAGGACGATGGCCATCTCTGACAGGCGATCGTCGCTCGAGATGGCCCGGATGATCCGGTCGACTGATCGCCGAAAGATCGCAGCTCTCGCTGGTATTGCGCCTATCGCCCGGGATAGCGGCCAGCGCAACGGAAGACGGGTCATCAGTGGCGGCAGGGCAACCGTCAGAACCGCCCTCTATCTCGCGGCCTTGCATGCGTCCCGTCACTCGGCAAAGTTCAAGGCGTTCCGGCGGAAGCTGCAGGAGGCAGGAAAATCGGTGAAGGCCGCTTTGACCGCGACGGCCAGGAAACTGTTCAACGGCATGGTCGCGAACCGCAACAACTTCAGGAGGTTCAGGCAACCTGAATAAAGTTGCTGACAAACCCGGCGTGGTTCACAGGATATCGTCGTCCGCTGCTGAATTAGGGATCCATGATCAGGGATGCCATGGATCTTGGTTACGAGCGCTGCCAGCAGCTTTGCCATGGCGGACGAAAGGCACCCTGCGCTGACCGCTAAGAAAACATACAGCATGCGGCGCAGAAGGCAAGGCGCGATACGAAAAATTTAGTATCCTGTGGCGAAAGACGCGAGTCGGGGGGGCGATGATTTTTGACAGAATCTTTAGGTTTATCGCGAGTCTTGGCCTGCTGTGTGCGTCAATGACATCCCCGAGCCTTGCACAAACCAATCAAAAACACTCTATAGGAGACCGTTTTATCTGGCCTGGCGGCGAAGCATGCCTGGTATCCGAGTCTGTCGAAATGCGTAAGGAAATTGATCGGCTGACTCGGGAACTGCCGTTACGCCCTTCAGGACCGGCAGCAGGCGCTTATATCACTGCCGGAGTGATGGCTCATTTTATCACCATGAACTTCATGCGCTTCGGTGATGCTTTGGTGACCGGCACGAAACGTTTGTTCTTCAGCACCGAATTTGCAGCTCTACAGGAAGCTGTCACACCAAAAACACTCGGACCGGATCCACTCCAAGCTTTCGGGATCAGCCCCAACCAGAAACTCTTCTTTGATTTTTTCATTCCGCCGATCGGGGCGGCGCTTGATGCGGCGGTTTGGGCGGAAGATACACGCACAGAGATATCGCACAACTATCGTCGCAGGCTTGGCGTGATCGAAGATATCCGGAGTATTCTAGAGGTTAAAGATCCCACAGACTGGATCATGTCGGACTGCGCCACCGGAAAAATTCTCTCAGATAAGATGACTGACACGGTATTGGATGAGTATCAGCGAAAGATTCTCCCTGATGGGCGCGTCATTGGCAATATCCCCTGTCAAGCATGTCACGTCCCCGGGCGCCCCATGTTTGAAGCAACTAACAGGGCCCTGGACGGGTTCATGCATCCGCCCAGTTCATGGTTCGATGGAATCGGCTTTGATGATGATGCTGGCGGTTCACGTAAAGGAAAATCAGGTGGCGGGGTGCGTGATGAAGTTTCTGAGGATTGTGGTGAACTGGGTTGTTCGACGGTCGATAGTGCCGATTTGGAGGTCTCTCCTGTCGGATCCACCGGCAACTGAAGGTCGCAAGCGGCCGCCGTTCAACAGAACAGGAAACCATCATCCTCTCTTCAAGCTATGGCATTGGTGCGGTAGGTTCATCTATGACGCTTACGCGCGCGCAGAGGTCCAGAATGAACATTGAGGTTCGACTGCTCAAGCGACCACTACAAATCCCGCCGCACCGATCCGGTAGAGCTGAAACGGCGGATCCGGGAGATCTGCGATTGTGAGCCGTCGAGGCGCCATAGGTCCAAGCCGGACGGCGATTGGTGTGCGCTATGGCTACCGCCGTGACCAGGGCCGAAAACTCCGGCTTCAGATGATCCAAGATTGGCAGGCAGGGCAGATGAGCCCTGTCAAATGAAAGCCTGCCTATTGGGGCCAATCTCGATCCGTGTCAGTTACCGGCGCAGCCAAAGAGTAGCTGGAACAGTCGTTGGTGCCGGAACTGGCGTCGATTGCCGGGATAATCCGCAATTTGTGCCGCATTTTTCCTTGAAGGTTGTGCGAACGGGCAGCGGGGAAACGTGCGGATCGACCTCACGCCTCTGCCTCCGCGACCATTCGCATGGCATCATCAAGCACCGTCTTCTGGAACTCGGGCCTGACCTGACCGTCGAGGGAGAGGATTGCGATCTTGATCTGTAGCTCGGCGCGGTTGTTTGCCGGGTTCCGGGCGATGTGGTTCTCGATGGCTGTGATGCGGGTGGCGATGGTGGTCATGACGGCAAGGTGGGCTTTGCCGGTTGCGGTGGCGAACCCGGCGCTGGCGGCGCGGCGGTCGTGATGGGCGTGGGTTGTCCAGGCGCGCTGCCAGTCGACGAGGGCGGTGGTGAAGATCTTGCGCGGGGTTTGGGGCCGGGATTTGGGCATCGGGCGCCTCGCGGTTGGGATGATGTGGAAAGGAGCAGGGGCCATATGGCTTTTGGGCTTCTATCGATGCTCGCCCGCGCCCGCATTCGGCGTGCTTCAGGCTGATCTGCTGGCCGGATGCAAGCCAGATCAGGGGCAGATTCAGCCGTTTGCGTCAGTCCGGCATCCCGATGGATGGAGGATCGGCTGGCGACGGCGCGCTTTCCGGCTCGGGTGCTGCGGCTTCGCCCTCATTCGTCCTGACCTGATCAAGCCATTCTGCGACGTCATTGCCGGAGAGTTCTCGGCTGGTGGCGAGGGTTTGGGCCATGTCCTCCAGCAGGGCACGATGCGGGGTGAGGATCGCCAACGCCTGAGTCTCTGCCGCCTCAATGCGGGCGCGCAGGCGTTCGCGGGTGGCCTTGTCGTGCAACCAATCGGTGGTCTCGCCGAGCCAGAGGGAGCCCTCGGCGCCAAGGCCGAAGCGGGTCTCGATGGCGAGTGCGATACGCGTTGCCAGCGCCAGATCGGAATCCTCGGGGCCTCCAGCGCCCGAGCTGACCGTGCCGAAGACCAGCCGCTCGGCAGCGCGGCCGGCCATCAGTTCGGCCATCAGGTCGGTGTGATCGGCGATCAGGCCGGCGCGCGGGGTGCGGCGGGTGCGGGTCTGGCCACCGGCGCGGTCCAGCGCGATGTGCTGGATCTGGCCATGGCCGAGGGCGGCCGTCACCAGCGCGTGGCCGCATTCGTGGATGGCGATGCGCCGCGTCATAGCGGGGTCGTCATCGGCGCCGAAAGCTGCGCGCAGGTCCTCGGCTGTGATCTTGCGTCCGGCGCGGCGGGCCTCTCCGCGCTGGTCGCGCAGCGCGGCGTCGAGATCGGCCATGCTGTGGCCGACGGCCTGTTGCGCCAGCGCGCGGATCTCGGATTCGGGCAGGCTGACATGGCGGCGCAGCACGCCCGCCAGCGCGGCGGCATCGGGCAGCGGCACGGCGAGGCGCAGATCGAAACGGCCCGGGCGCAGCACCGCCGGGTCGATCAGCTCGGGGTGGTTGCAGGTCGCGACCACGACCACGCCCTCGTCGCGCGCGATGCCGTCCATCAGCGCGAGGAACGCATTCACCACCATGACGCGGTAGTTCTGATGCGGGCCGCGATCGGTGCGGGTGCCGACGGCGTCGAGTTCATCGAGGATCAGCATGGCGGGAGCGCGGCGGCGGGCCTCGGCGAAACTCTCGCGCATGGCCTTGAGCATATCGCCCAGATGACCCGCCGCCTGCCATTCGCCGAAGCTGGCCGGGACGGCGGCAAAGCCCGCAGATCGTGCCATGGCCTGCGCGAGCCAGCTTTTGCCGGTGCCGGGCGGGCCGTGAAAGAGCACCGTCCGGGTCAACTCGTTCCAACCGAGTTCGCCCGCGCGCCAGAGCTGCAGATCGGCGACCATGGCGCGGGCGGCGCTCAGCGCCGGGCTGTCGCCGGTGATGGCGTCGAGGTTGGGCTGGTCCAGCTTTTGCGCCGCGCGCAGGGCGGAGAGATTGCGGGCGACATCGCCGACCGTGGCGCCACGCAGGGCGATCAGCAGGTCCGCCATGCCGGGATGAAAGCCGTTCATGGCGATATGCAGCGCGGCGATATCCCGGGATTTACCCGCCGGATGGGTGCGGGCCAGTAGCGCCTGCAGGACCTGCGCGTCGACGGGCGCGAAGTCGATCACCTGCATGCGGTCCTGTAGCCGGGGCTCGGGCAGGGCGCCGCCGGCCAGCACGATCAGCAGGGGTGCCGCACTGTCGAGACCGATCATCAGCAGCCGCGTCAGATCGGCAGGGCGATCCCCGCTGCCGATGGGGATCAGGCGCAGGCAGCGCGGCGGCAGGCGCCGGGTCGGAAAGCTGTCCAGAGGTTTTTGCTCGCGGATCTGCCAGATCGCGGGCAGAAGGCAGGGCAGGATGTAGTGCAGCGCGGGCCAGTCTTCGGCGGTGACGCCGCGCAGCAGCGTGATGGCGTTGGGCGTGATCGCGGCATTGACGGCGGCCTGGCTGCCGAAGCTGGCGGCAAGGCGCAGGCCCGTCAGCAGGGTGCGGCTGGTCAGCGCCGGGGGCGTGGGATTTGGCATGCGGGTGGGATCGTCGTCACTGGCATCCGCGTCGGATTCAGGCAGATCCTCGTGATCCTGCAACCGCTGCAGGAGCTTATGCGCGAGATAGCTCCAGCCCGGGGTGGCGGGGCGAGCGGCTTTCTTCGGGGCGGATTGCGGGACGGGCTGATGTTGGGTCATGGGCGATTCCAGAGCATGAGAGGACGGGCCGCGCCGCAGGGTGGCGGCGCGGAGGGATGATCTGAAGGGAGCGATTTGTGTCAGCCTGCCTCTGCGTCTACCTCTGCCGCGATGCGGTCGAGTTCGGCCTCGATGATTGGCCGCAGAATCGGGCGATAGATCTCTCGCACGACGTTCATTGCGCCAGCGAGTTCGGTGGCGGGCACGACTGCCTCGGGGTGGGCGCGGGTCAGGCGGCGATGCGCGGCCTGTTCCGCCGTGCAGGCGAGATGACCCGACGCCATGGCCAGCACGCGCAGCACCTCGACCTGCGCGTCGCGCGGCAGGCCCAGCTGATGGCGGTGGCGTTTGACCGGATGGGCGCTGTAGCCGAGCTTCAGGTAATGCCGCGCCGGTCGGTCAGCGCCCGCGGGCAGGAAGATGCGGAACAGATAGAGAAAGCTCGGTTTGGCGTTCCACCCCCGCCCGCATCCTGCGCAATCGCATTGGCCCCAGAGCATATTGGCCTGGGCAATCCGCTGCACATGCCCGCAAATGTGACGATAAAGCCGGTAGTTTGGCCGCCCCGAGGGGCAATGACCGAGCCGCTCCCAGCCAAAGCGCCGCGCCTCGGCGGCTTCGCGTTCGGCATGGCAGGTCTCGCAGCGCAGCCCCGTCTGGCCCTTGGCGACCCGTTCGATCAGCTCGAACTGGCGCGCCAGAACATGGCCGCAGGGTGCGCGGAACCGGCAATAGCCGCGCCGATCCGGATCCGCGCCGAGGAAGGTGACGCCCGCCGCCGCAGCCAGAGCGTGGCGCCGCGCGGCCAGGCAATGCGGGCAGAGCGGCTGGTGGCGCATCAGTGTGAACAGTTTGGCGGTGACGCCGCCGCCGCAGGTCCGGCAGCGCAGCTGCAGATGGTAGCGGTCGTTGATGCGGGCGATGAGGTCGAAGCCCTTGGCCGCCGCCATCTCGCGCCAATGCGCATGGACTGGGCCGGGGAAGACGGGCGTGTTGTTGAGCGAGGGCATGAGGGATTCTCCCGTGAGGCGGGGTGCGTGGGGCGCGGGACTGCGGAGATCGCGTCCGGGCGGGGAACCTGGGAAGGGTGGCAGTGTGGCGGCGCGGTGCGCATCAAGGCAGTGCGCGGAGAATCCGCCGCGTCATTGCTGTGCAGAGCAGAACCTGGCGGGCCGAACTCTTGTCCGGGCCGCGCGTGTTCAGGATGCCGCAGGTCGGGCGCTACACGCCGGGCGCGGCCTGCATCGTTTGCGGATACGCGTCGGAAGCCATCGCCATAACAGCATCGGCGGCAGGAACATCCTCGGGCATAATCTCGACGCAATTGCCGTCGATCACCAGCGCATGGTCGGGCAGGGCGGCGAGCTGCGCCAGCGCGCGTCGCGCCTCGGCCAGCATCAGGTTGACCCGCAGCGCCAGCAGATGCCGTCCCGGGCAGCGCAGCAGTGCCCCGGGTGCCGCCACACGCGCATAAAGCTGCGCGAATTCCGCGCCATCCTCGCTGAGCGCCAACGCCCGGGTGATGCGCGCAATCCGCAACAGCGGCCGGTCCTCCAGCCGTTCGGCAGGGGTATCGCACAGCGCATCTAGTGCCGCCCCGACCGCCGCCCGCGCGGCTTCGGCATCGTGCAGCCAGTGGTCACAGGCCGGATCCCAGCTGCCGGAATGCTCCAGATCCCGCTCGGCCTCGATCCACGCCCCGAGCGCCCGCTGCATCACCCCAAAGCGCCGCGTCACAGATGTATGCGTGAAACCCGGGGCAAAGGCTTCCAGAACGCCAGCAGAATGAATAGATTGAAAAACAGTCATGGTCGATCTCCAACAAGGTTGACCTGATTAGGGCCGGGGGGAGGTTGCCGCCTCTCCTTGGCCTGATATAAGATATATAACTTATAAGTGGCATTGTCAATGTATCGACTATGCTTTATACGACGAATTATGTCCAAACCATCTATCTACCCCGTCAAGAAGCTCATCGGCCTCAGCGAAGAGCAAGCTCAGCGGATCGCCGACTTTCGTTTCGAGAAGCGGATTGGGTCTGAAAGCGAAGCAATCCGCCAGTTGATTGAACTCGGACTGGATGCTTCAGAGAAATCTGACACCTGAGTGCGCCAAAGCGCCTCATGCAATGACTGGACCTGACCGCGCCATCTGCGGATAAGTAGTCCGGCCATCAAAGACCGGGCTTGGCCAAGCTGCCACCGATGCCAAAATCAATCAGGACCGATCATGCGCACTCATCTTGCCGCCCTTCTCGTCCTCATGATCGCCGCCGGATGCACGGTCGGTTCCGGCGCGGTGGTCAAGGGGGCCGGGCCAAACGACCTGCTGAAACTGCGCGAAGGCCCCGGCCTCAACCACAAGATCATCATCGGCCTGCCCGACGGCACGCGCCTCATCCGCCAGAACTGCGTGACGACCAACGGCAAGCTCTGGTGCAAGGTCGCGCTCGCCGACCGGCCCGGGGTCTCGGGATATGTCTCCGCAGAATATCTCGCGATGCGGTGAGGACGTCTTGAGGACCCGCCGGTTATTAACTGCCCGTCGCCTTGCAAGCCGCGATCACCGGGGCCATAGTAGTGGCTGCTGGCTGATTTTGCGGCCTTTCCGGCGTGATCTGGCAGGAGCCGACGTGTTCAATCCATCAGCCCTCTTTCCCCTTCTGATCGGGACCAGAGCCCGAAATGTCCCCGGGTTGTCTGGTCGCTGACGACCGGCAACCCTGACGCATCACCGATCCTTTGCCGCGCCCCTTGGGCTGCGGCGCGATATCTGTGGGACTGACATGACATTGTGGAACACTCTGGCCCGCGCGCGCACCGCGTCGGGCGATGACATCATGCTGCGACAGCGCGGCAATATCTTTGAAATCCGCTATAACGGCATCGAGCTGATGTCGAACCTCAACCACCAATCCGAAGACCAACTGGCGCTGCGGACGATGCGGTGCCTGGATTTCCGGGCGAAACGCGTGCTGATCGGCGGGCTTGGTCTGGGCTACAGCCTGCGCGCGGCTCTGGATCTGGCCGCGCCGGATACGCAGGTCACGGTTTGCGAAATCATCCCCGAGGTGGTCGCGTGGAACCGTGGCCCGCTGGCGCATCTGGCGCAAAGCCCGCTGGACGATCCGCGCAGCAAGGTGGTGATCGGCGATGTGCGCGATCATCTGGCCGCGTCGCAGGGGCAGTATGACCTGATCCTGCTGGACACCGACAACGGCCCGGATTTTGTCGTCCGCCCCGGAAACGAGGATCTGTATCAGGCGCAAGGTATCGCTGTCGTGGCAAGGGCGCTGACCCCGGGCGGGCTGGCGGCATTCTGGTCCGCGACGGCATCAGACCGGTTTGAGCGAGTGCTGGCGAAATACCCGTGGAACTGGATCCGCGAGGATATCCCCCTGATCCCGGGCCGTGTCGATGCCATGCATCACATCTACAGCTGCGCTCTGGACGTGCAGCTGCTGGGGATGAAAAAGGCTGGCTAAGGCACGAAAGGGCAGGCCGGCAAGCCTGCCCGCGCGAGCCTGACATGCGCCAGGGATCAAATCGCCTGCCCGCCCGAGACCTCGATCCGCTGGCCGGTCACCCAGCGGTTGTCGTCGGACAGCAGGCTGGCCACCATCGGACCGATATCGTCGGGCAGGCCAACGCGGCCCAGTGCCGTCAGCCCGGCATATCTTGCGTTCATATCCGGGTTGTCGCGCACCACGCCACCGCCGAAATCGGTCTCAATGGCACCGGGGGCCACCGCGTTCACCGTGATGCCGCGCGGGCCCAGTTCCTGCGCCAGATAGCGGGTCAGCACCTCGACCGCGCCCTTGGCGGCGGCATAGGCCGAAAAACCGGCGGCCGAGAACCGCGTCAGCCCGGTCGAGAAATTCACGATCCGCCCGCCATCGGCGATCAGCGGCAGCAGGGTCTGGGTCAGGAAATAGACGCCTTTGACATGCACGTCGAACAGCCCGTCTAACTCCGCCGGAGTGGTCAGGGCAAAGGGGGTGAATTCGCCATGCCCGGCGTTGTTCACCAGATGGTCAAAGCTGTCGCGGCCCCAGATATCGCGCAGACTGGCGCGCAGGGCTTCGGCAAAGCGCGGGAAATCCTCGAACTGTGCCATATCAAGTTGCAGCGCCACGGCCTTTTGACCCAGGGCGTTGATCTCGGCCACGACCTCGCCCGCCTGTTCGGCATTGCCGCGATAGGCGACGACGACATCGCCACCACGACGGGCGATGGACAGTGCCGTATTGCGGCCAAGCCCACGGTTGGCGCCGGTGACCAAAGCGATCTTGCTCATATCATGTTCCTTATCTTGAGCGGATGACAGGAAGATGGGGCAAAGGGCAGGGCAGATGTTGCCCGTTCCTCGCGCGTTCTTGCCCATTCCTGCGAAATCCGGCGGATTGGCTTGCGTTTCAGCCCTGATTCTTGCCTGATAGAGCAAGCTAAACCTGTCGGATCAGCTTATGAACAGCCTGCTCGATCATGTCCGCCGTCATGCGGATCTTTATGCCGACCGTTTCGGCTATGCGCCGACGCCGTTTCCGGGGCTGGGTGTGGTAAGGCAGTTGCAGCCCGGCGAGTTGCAGGTGGCGGTGCAAAAACCGCTGATCGCCATCTGCCTGCAAGGCCGCAAGCGGGTGACCATGGGCACCAGCAGTTTCGACTATGGCGCGGGCGAGGCTTTGGTGATTACCGCCGATGTGCCGACGATCAGCCAGATCACCGAGGCCAGCCCCGCCGCGCCCTATTACGCGCTGGCGCTGGAACTGGATGCGGCGGTGCTGCGCGCCCTGTCTGCCGAGGCTGATCTGGGCGCTGTCGATACAGCGCCGGTCCGCATCCAGCCCGCCGATCCCGATGTGACCGACGCGGCGCTGCGGCTGATGCGGCTCTTGGACCGTCCCGCCGCGCAGCCGGTTCTGGCAGAGGGATTGCTGCGAGAGCTGCATTACTGGATGTTGACCGGACGCCACGGAGCCGCGATCCGGGGGCTGGGCGCAGCAGACAGCCACGCTGATCGCATCGCCCGCGCCGTGGCGCAGATCCGCCAGAATTTTGCCTCTGCCCTGCGCATCGCCGATCTGGCCGAGGTGGCAAGGATGAGCGAATCCTCCTTCCATCAGCATTTCCGCGCCATCACCACGCTGTCGCCACTGCAGTTCCAGAAGCAGCTGCGCCTGATCGAGGCGCGGCGCCTGATGCTGACCCAAGGCGCCGCGATTGCCCACGCTGCGCATGCGGTCGGCTATGAAAGCGTGCCGCAATTCACCCGCGATTACGCCCGCCTCTTCGGCACCCCACCCGGCCGCGACATGCGCGACGCAAGGCTAAGCGCGTAAAAGGGGGGGACACGTGGGGCGCAGGGTTAGCGAGGAGACAAACTCGGCCCATAGCCGCCGGTCGGCCCCTGCCGATGCTGCATGGCCGCATTCCCGTAAGCCGACATTCGACTGGCTACGCAGCGAAGTCACGGCCAAGATGGCAGGTCTGTGGAACACTTCTGATCACTCTCCAGCAGGTGCCATCGCCAGTTGAGAGGCGATGAAATCAACATATATGCGGACTTTCGGTGGCAGATTGCAGCTGGACGGCCAGATCGCCTCGGGCTCGACACTGCCTGATGCCGCGCCCTCGAGGATAGTGACCACACTTTCTCGATCCATTTGTTCGCGCACTGCAAAAACAGGAAGGCAGGCTAACCCTGATCGGCTGCTACCATGACGATCAGCGGTTCTATGGTGCTGGCAACGGCCGTAACAGGCATGTTGACAGGGCGGGCATGCGACCATTCCTCCAGTCGCCCTGTCGCAGGCTGGCGGTGGTGGGCGCAACAGTAGTGGGCCAGGTTGTTGATCTCGCACCAACGGTCTTTCTTCTTCTGTTCGGCGCGCCGCTTTCCCTGTCGGTCCTGGTGGCCGGCGTTCTGCTGGTTCTGATCACCTTGCCGCAGTGGTTGTCACAGGCGAAGATGCACCGAGGTGGCACATCCTATGGCCTTGCCAGAGTTTGTTCACGCCAGACTGATCCGGCGCGCGGGTTCAGGCGTATAGGATAACAAAGACAAGAATCCGACACACAGAAACACCCAAAGTCCCGCCGACGCGAAGCTGCGCATCTGCGCCCTGCCGCGCGCGATGGAGCCGCAACATGAAAGGTTCCCCATGCTGAATGTGGTTTTGCTCTACACAGTCACGGCGACAGTCTTCCTGGGGCTCGATATGCTGGGCATCCGCTACATCGTGCGCCCGGTGTTCGAGCCGCATGTCGGGCATCTGTTCGCCTCGCCCTTGCGGCTGGGACCGGCGGCGGTGTTCTACTTGTTCTATGTCGCCGGGCTTTTGCTGTTCGTCTCCTGGCCCGCGTTGAAGGCGGGGGCGCCGATGCAGGCGCTCTTGTTCGGGGCGCTCCTTGGCGCGATGTGCTATGGCACCTATGAGATGACGAATTACGCCACGCTGGCCGACTGGTCCTGGCAACAGGTGGTGGTGGACGGGCTTTGGGGCACCTTCCTGACCGGCTTTGCCGCCTGGGCGGGGGTGGCGGCGCTCAGCGGTCGAGTTTCCTGACCGCAAGGCGCGCGGTCAGGCGCAACGAGAGTGCATAAGGCAGCAGCCGCAGGATTTTCATCGCAAGCGTAAAGCGCTTTGGGAAGTGCAGCTCGAAGGCTCGGGTCTGCAACCCTCGGATCACGGCCTGCGCCGCAACCTCGGGGGTGATGATCGCGGGCATCGTGAAGGCGTTCTTGTCCGTGAGCCTCGTGCTGACGAAACCGGGGCAGACCAGCCGCACATCGACGCGGGGGGCCAGCTCGGCCCGCAGGGTCTCGGCCAGGTTGTTCACCGCCGCCTTGGTCGCGCTGTAGGGCTGGCCTCCTGGCAATCCCAGATAGCCTGCGACAGATCCGAACAGCACGAGCTGGCCGCCATCGTGGATCAGCGGTGGGGTCAGGCGCGCGACATCAAAGCTGCCAAGAAGGTTCACCGCCACCAGCCGCGCTGTCGCCCCGGGGTCGAGGTCGGCAACCAGACCGGGATCGTAAAGCGCCGCAGTGCAGATCACCGCATCGAGACTACCCGCGGCGATCCCTTCACAGGCCGCCGCAAGCCCGCCGGGCATCGCAAGGTCCAAAGGCAGAACCTGCGCCCCGCCGCAGTCTGCGGCCAGCGCTTCAAGCGCGTTCGCGTTGCGCGCCGACAGGATCAGCGTTGCGCCATCTTGCGCTAAGGCGCGGGCGAGGGCCGCGCCGATCCCTTCGCTTGCCCCGATGATCCAGATGCTTTTGCCGCCGAGCCCCATCGGCTCAGATCCGGAACAGGGGTTGCAGCAGGCGCGGGATCATCGCGCGGAACCGCAAAGGCGCATCGGTTGCGGCCAGACAGATGCAGGGGCCCTCCATCCCGGCCACGGGCTGATGATCGACCTCATCGCCGGCGGTTTCGACATCGCCGACGCCAAAACGCCCTTCGCTGTCCGAGAAGCTGCCCTGCAAGACAAGCGTCAACTCCAGCCCGCCATGGCTGTGCTCGGGAACCGCCCTGCCTGCCGGGATATAGAGGAGGCGAAGCGAGCCCTCCCGATCCGCCGAGAGGATCTGCTGACGGATGCCGCCGCCCAGCATCCGCCATTTCGGTGGTTGGCCGTCCAGCGCCTGCATGACCGGCGCGGGAAATATGCCCGAGCGTGTGATTGCGGCCGGGGGCGGCGGAGTATCATCCAACGCTGCCAGCAGCCGGTCTTTTGCCCCTGGGCTCATGGCGCGCGGGCTCACCCGGTCGAGAAGCGCGCCGCCCAGCATCTCGGCGGCTTCCGCGCGGGCGCGGCAGGTATCGCAAAGCGACAGATGCGCAGCAATCACGACGGAAAACGCATGCGGCAGGTTGCCCGTGACATGGGCGTCCAGCAGATGGTCGGAAATGTGATGCGTGATCGCGGTCATGGCTGCCTCAGATCTTTCAGGTCGCGCCGCAGTCGTTCCAGCCCCAGCCGGATCCGGGATTTGATCGTGCCCAGAGGAAGGCCGGTCATCTCGCTGATGCGGCTGTGCGGCAGATCCTCGAAATAGGCCTGTTCCAGCACTTTTGCCTGATCGGGCGACAATGCCTCCAGCGCGCGGCGCAAAAGTGTTGCCTCCTGCCCAAGCGCAAGGATCTGCGGCGCATCGGGCTCCGATCCTTCGGGATCCGCCAGCGGATCTGGTTCGGGCGGCGGCTTGCGGCGGGCGAGGTCAATGCGGCGGTTGCGGGCGATGCGATAGATCCAGGCACTGGCCTCGGCGCGGTGCGGGTCGAACTGCGCGGCCTTGTGCCAGACCGTCAGCATGACATCCTGGACGACATCCTCGGCGCTGCCATCGCGCAAGCCGCCCCGGATCAGCATGGCCTTCAGCCTTGGGCCGAAATGGTCGAAGAGCTGCATGAAGGCCGCGCGGTCGCGGCGGTCGCGCACCGCAAGCAGCCAGAGCGTGGGCTGCGTCGGGCTGGTCTTCTCATCGGACAAAAAGCCGTTCTCCTCAGATGCCGGTCGCGCATCGCCATGATGCATTGCGCCCCTGCTCTCGGGCGGCGCTATCACAATCTGGCTGCTGCGGTCATCTTGCATCATGGAGCGGAATACGTCGCAGCGCACGGATCAGATCACTGCGTCACAAAATTTGCCGGTGTCGGAGATTTTTACGTCGGGTGATGATCTGTTGCTCCGGGGGTTGCGTATTCCTCACCAAAAGGACCGAAGGAGACCACCTTGCCCTTTGATGCATCCCGCGGCGCACCACAGAAAATCGCCATTATCGGCGGCGGTATTTCCGGCCTGTCTTCGGCCTGGCTGCTGTCGCGCCACCATCAGGTCACGCTCTATGAGGCAGCCCCGCGCCTGGGCGGCCATGCCCGTACAGTGATGGCCGGGCGGCGGGGCGATGTGGCGGTCGATACCGGCTTTATCGTCTTCAATTACGCCAATTACCCGCATCTGACGGCGATGTTTCGCGACCTGGACGTGCCGGTGCAGCGCAGCGATATGAGCTTTGGTGTCTCGCTGGACCATGGTCGGGTGGAATATGCGCTGCGCTCGCTGGATGCGGTTTTCGCGCAGCGCGCGAACCTGTTGCGGCCCGGCTTTCACCGGATGATCCGCGACATCCTGCGCTTCAACGCGCAGGGAGAGGCGGCGGCGCGGGGCCGTGCCGATCTGACCATCGACCAGCTGATCCGCGAACTGGGCCTTGGCCCCCGGTTTCGCGACCGGTATCTCTATCCGATCTGCGGCGCGATCTGGTCGACACCTGCGCGCCAGATCGGCGCCTTTCCGGCAGAGGCGCTTTTGCGCTTCATGTCCAATCATGCGCTGATGTCGCGTGGCGGTCAGCATCAGTGGTGGACGGTTTCGGGAGGCAGCATCAGCTATGTGACCCTGCTCACGGATCGGCTGGCGGCGGCTGGGGTCAGCCTGCGGCCAGCGACCCCGGTCCGCGCGATCACGCGCAGCGATACCGGGGTGGTCGTTCAGACCGACGGCACGTCTGAGACCTTCGACCACGTGGTCATGGCCTGCCATGCCGATCAGGCGCTGGCCTTGTTGAGTGACCCGTCGGTGGCTGAGACTGCCGCCTTGCGTGCGGTGCAGTTCCAGGACAACCGCGCCGTTCTCCATGCAGATCCGCGGGTGATGCCGACCCGCCGCAAATGCTGGAGCTCCTGGATCTACCGCGATGACGACCCGGCGTCTGGCAAGGCTGTCGGTGTCACCTATTGGATGAACCGGCTGCAATCGCTGCCCGAGGAGGATCCGCTTTTCGTCTCCCTCAACCCCGGCACGACCATCGACCCGGCGCTGATCTATGACGAGACGGTCTTTCGCCACCCGGTCTTCGACCATACCGCGCTGAATGCCCAGACCGCTTTGCGGGGGATGCAGGGCCAGCGGCAGACCTGGTTTGCCGGTGCCTGGCTGCGCAATGGCTTCCATGAGGACGGGTTTGCCAGCGCCATGCGGATCGCCCGCCAGCTCTCGCCCGCGACGGTTTGAGGGATGGGTGATCTCGCATCCATCCTGACGGGGGGAGAGGTGCTGCATCTGACGGCAGATGTCAGCCATGCCAGACGCGGGGCGCTGCGCCATGCCTTTCGCTACCGCGTGGATTATCTGTTGCTGTCGCCCGAGGCTGTCCGCCCTCAGGGCCTGTTCCGGCTGGGCCGTATGGGACTTTTCAGCTTTCATCAGCCAGATCATGGCGGCAGGCGCAAGGCGGGCGCAGGGGCGGCCTGGGCCTGGGCTGCGCTGGAACAGGCGGGGCTGACACGCGATGACACAATGACCCTCGCGCTGATGGCGCAGCCACGTTTTCTCGGCTTCTGGTTCAATCCGGTCAGCTTCTGGATGGTCTTGCGCGGCCCGGATCTGCTGGCGGTGATTGCCGAGGTGAACAATACCTTTGGTCAGCGCCATTCCTATTTGTGCCACCTGGCAGATTTCGCGCCGATCCGGCCCGAAGACCGGCTGAGCTCTGAAAAGCTGTTCCATGTCTCGCCGTTTCAGGATGTTGCGGGCGGCTATGAGTTCGGTTTCACCGTGACCAACGACAAGGTTGCGATATTGATCCGGCAGATCAACGGAGCAGAAGGTCTGGTCGCCACCCTGCACGCGACACCCCGGCCCCTCCGCCAGCCCGCGCTGCTTGCCGCGGCCTTGCGCCGTCCGGGCGGGGCGCTGCGGATTGTGGCTCTGATCTATTGGCAGGCCCTGCGCCTGCGCCTGAAAGGGGCCGCCTATCGCCGCCTGCCCGCGCCCCCGAATGAGGAAATCAGCTGATGAGCCTGCTTAGAAACCGCTTCCTCGCCTCGCTTGAGGGCATCCGCCATGGGCGTCTCTCCCTGACCACCCCCGAAGGCCATCGCCACCAGTTCGGAACTGACGGCCCCGAGGCCGTGATCCATATCACCGACTGGGCGATGCTCGCGGCACTGGCGCAGCGCGGCGATGTCGGGTTTGGCGAGAGCCATATCGCCGGTCATTGGGACAGCCCGGATCTGGAGGCGCTGCTGGTGCTCGCGATCCGCAACCTTGACCATCTTGGCGGGCAGGCCCGGCAGGGCCTGCTTTCCGGTCTGCGCTTTCGCCTGACCGACCGGCTGCGCACGAATTCCCTGGCAGGTTCGTCGCGCAACATCCGCGCACATTACGATGTCGGGAATGAGTTCTACCAGCTCTGGCTTGACCCCGGGATGAGCTATTCCTCGGCACTGTTTGACGGCACGGATGATCTGGAGACCGCGCAGGCCCGCAAGAACGACCGCATCCTGTCCCGTCTCGCCCCCGGCGAGCGGATTCTGGAGATCGGCTGTGGCTGGGGCGGCTTTGCCGAGGCGGCCGCCAACACCGGCCGCCATGTCACCGGGCTGACGCTCTCGCCTTCGCAAAAGGGCTATGCCGATGCGCGGCTGGACGGGAGGGCCGAGATCCGGTTGCAGGACTATCGCCATGCGGGCGGGCAATACGACAATATCGTCTCGGTCGAGATGATCGAGGCGGTGGGCGAGCGCTACTGGCCCGCCTATTTCGCCACACTGAAAGCCCGCCTCGCACCAGGAGGCCGGGCGGTCCTGCAGGCGATCACCGTGTCGGATGCCGAATTCTCGGTCTATCGCAAACGATCCGACTTCATCCGCCAGCATATCTTTCCCGGCGGCATGTTGCCCAGCCCGGCGATCCTCGCGCATCAGGGCGCAAAGGCGGGGCTGGCGCTGCGCGGCAGTTTCTCCTTTGGGCAGGACTATGCCCGCACCTGCCGGATCTGGGCCGCCCGCATGGCCGAGGCCGCGCCGCGTATCCACCGTTTTGGCTATGACGCGGCCTTCCTGCGCGGCTGGCGCTATTACCTCGAGGGCTGCGCCGCGACTTTCGCCACCGGGCGGACGGATGTGGTGCAGGTGGAATACAGCCATGCCGATGATATCGCGATGGCGGCATGACGATGCCTGCAATCCTCTGGCTGAGCCGCGACTTCCGCTTTGATGACAACGCGGCACTGTCGGCGGCCTGCGCTGACGGCCCTGTCCTGCCGGTCTTCATTCTGGATGCGGCGACACGGGCGCAAGGTTCGGCCAGCCGCTGGCGGCTGGGGCGGGCGCTTGCGGCCTTTGATGCCGCCTGGGCGGCGCGGACCGGCGAACATATCACCGTGCTGGAGGGCGAGGCGGCAGCGCTGCTGCCAGCCCTCGCGGCCCGCCTCGGCGCGACCAGCATTCATCAGAATGACTGGCCCGCGCCTGCGCAGCAAAGGGTACAGGCGGCTTTGCGTGATGCGCTCGGCGGTGGGCCGGTTCGGCTGCACCTGCATCCTGGGCACCTCCTGATCCATCCCTCCCGGATTCGCACCGGCGCGGGCGGCAGTTACAAGGTTTATACTCCCTTCGCCCGGGCCGTGCGGCAGGCCGGGCCGGATCGCCCGCTGGCGCCCCCCGGACAGCTGACGGCACTCCCAGCCATCGGGGATCTGCGCGTGGAAACCCTGAACCTCGCGCCGGATATGTATCGTGGCGCACCTGTGCTGGCAGAACACGCGCTGCCGGCAGGAGAAGCCGCCGCCTTCGAGCGGCTGGAAGATTTCCTTGACCACGCACGGGATTACCCCTCCCATCGCGACCGTCCCGATATCGACGCAACCTCTGGCCTCTCCGAGCACCTCGCTCTGGGAGAGATCAGCCCGCGCCGCATCTGGGCCACGGCAAGCCTGCGGGGTGAGGTCGAGCCATCCCTGGCCGCAGGCAGCGAGAAATTCCTCTCTGAGGTTCTGTGGCGCGAGTTTGCCTGGCATCTGCTGCTGGCCTTCCCGCAGATGCCGGAGGCGCCTTGGCGCCCCGAATGGGCGGCCTTCCCCTGGGCAGGCGAAAGCCCTGCCGCCACTGCCTGGGCCCGGGCGGAGACCGGCATCGCACTGGTCGATGCGGGTCTGCGCGAAATGCGGGTGACGGGGCGGATGCACAACCGCGTGCGGATGGTGGTGGCAAGCTGGCTGACCAAGCATCTCATGACCGACTGGCGCATCGGGCTGCACCACTTTGCGGATAGTCTGACCGATTGGGATCCGGCGGCCAATGCGATGAACTGGCAATGGGTGGCGGGCTGCGGCCCGGATGCCTCGCCCTTCTTCCGCATCTTCAACCCGGAAAAGCAGGCCGCAAGTTTTGACCCCGAAAGCCGCTACCGCGACCACTGGCTGCAAGGTGAGGGCGCGCGGGCCTATGCTGCCACCTTGCCCGCGTCCTGGAACAGCCCCGCCAGATGGGCAAGCGCAGACACCGCGCCCCTGCTGGCCGAAGGCCGTAGCCGCGCCCTCGCTGCGCTGGAACGGTTCAACCGGGACAATTGACAGGCTCTGCGCGAAGAAAGGATGACCCGATGCCACAAAGAACGCTTTCGATCCTGGTTCTGCTGCTGGCGCTGGCCTTTGCCGCCGCGCCGCTGCTCTCCGGGGGTTTCAACGGATTCAGGCCGGAGCAGTTTCCCGTCACCGATGCCTGGCCCGCGCAACCTGCGGGATGGGCGTTCTCGATCTGGGGGCTGATCTATCTCGCGCTGATTGTTGCCGCTGCAATTGGTGCCCTGCGTGGCGGCACGGGCTGGGCGCGGGCGGCAGGGCCGCTTGGCATCAGTCTGGCGGTTGGCGTGTTCTGGATCGCGGCGGCCAATCACGCGCCATTGTTGGCGACCGCGATGATCGTGGTCATGGCGGGCTTTGCCATTCTGGCCTGGCAGCGCAGTGGACCCGCGATCTGGCAGCGCCTGCCGCTTGGCCTCTATGCGGGCTGGCTGACGGCGGCCACCGGGGTGGCGCTTTCGGCGGTGCTGACCGGATATGGCCTCCTGCCCGCCAGGACGGCTGCGGTTCTGATGCTGCTGGCCGTTCTGGCAGTTGCAACGGTGATCCTCACGCGCCCGCGAAGCGACTGGACCTTTACGCCTGCACTCATCTGGGCGCTGATCGGGGTGATCGCGGCGAACTTCGATCCGTTCAATCCGGTGGTGACTGGCCTCTGTGGTGCAGGGGTGCTGCTGGTCTCGGTGCTAGCACTCCTCCAGTCACCCGCGTCATATAGGAGGGTCAGATGACATCGGATGCTGTTCGGCCAGAGATCACCGATCTCATCCTCAGGGTTGCGCTGCGTGACCGGTCCGCCTTTGATCGGCTCTATGCGGCCACGTCGGCGAAACTTTTCGGCACCTGTCTGCGTGTCTTGAAGGACAGAGCGGAGGCTGAGGACGTGCTACAAGAGGTGTTCATCGGGATCTGGCTGAAGGCGGACCGCTTTGCGGTGACCGGGCAAAGCCCGATGTCCTGGCTGATCGCGATTGCCCGCAACCGGTCGATTGACCGGCTGCGGATGCGGCGCGGGGTGCTCCCGGCGCTGGACGATGATGCCATGGAGGTCCGCGACCCGACACCCGGACCCGAAGCTCAGGCGGTTGCCGCCGGAGAGCGCCGCGCGCTTGACGGCTGCCTTGGCGAGCTGGAAGCCGGTCGCGCCGATGCCGTGCGCGCGGCCTATCTGGACGGCGACAGCTATGCCGATCTTGCGGCCCGCCATGCTGTGCCGCTGAATACGATGCGAACCTGGCTCAGGCGCAGCCTGATGCGGCTGAAGGAGTGTCTGCAAAGATGAGCGACACCGATATGGATCATGGGCCTGATGGCGACGACATCCTTGCAGCGGAATTCGCGCTTGGAGTTTTGCCGACCGATGAACAGGCGGCCCTGGCCCGCCGGGTTGAAACCGATGCGGCCTTCGCCCGGCTTGTGGGGGAATGGGAGGACCGTCTTTCCCCGCTGTCCGAGGGCTTCCTGCCAGTGGATCTGCCGCCTGCGGTCAAGCGCGCACTGGATCTGCGGCTTTTCGGAGCCGCTCAGGCGCAGCCCGGTTTCTGGTCAAGCCTCGCGCTCTGGCGGGGACTTGCAGGCGCGGCCACAATGGCCTTTGTGCTGGCCATGGCCTTGCCCGGTCTGAAGCCTGCGGTGCCGACAGACCGCCTCGCGGCATCACTGACGGCCGAGGGCAGCAGCGTCACCTATCTGGTGCTTTACGACTCTGCCACCGGCAGCATCAGCCTTGCCCATATGAGCGGCGATCCGGTCGAGGGGCGCGACTTCCAGCTCTGGATCGCGCGCGGCGCCGAAGCGCCGGTCTCGCTTGGGGTGATCCCGGCAGGTGTTTCGACCCGGGTTCCTGTCACCAGCGACCAGATCCGCGCCCTGATGACGACCGCCGCCCATATGGCGATCAGTCTGGAGCCGCCGGGCGGCTCGCCCACCGGGCAGCCGACCGGGCCGGTTCTCGCCGTGGGTGATTTGCTCGACATCTGATGCCGGGTCTGACGCTCGGGAAAAAACAGGCCCCTGCGAAAAAAATCGCAGGGGCCTGAAACTTTCTGAAACCACCATCCGTGTCTTCTCCTGTCCCCCGATCAACGGGGCAGACATTTCCGGGAGGAAGTCACATGAAGACCTTTACCAAAGCTCTCTTCGCAGGCTGTTTTGCGCTGACCACCGCGGGGGCAGCACTGGCGCAGGACAATCCCATGGTCGGCGGCGCTGCAATGTTCGCCGATAAGAACATCGTCGAAAACGCGATGAACTCGGCCGATCACACCACGCTGGTGGCCGCAGTCCAGGCCGCCGGTCTGGCCGAAACCCTGCAGGGCGAAGGGCCGTTCACGGTTTTCGCGCCCACCAATGCGGCCTTTGAAGCGCTGCCCGCAGGCACGGTCGAGACCCTGTTGAAACCCGAAAACAAAGAAACGCTGGTCAAGATCCTGACCTGCCATGTCGTCGGCGCCAAAGCGATGGCCGCCGATGTGCAGAAGATGGTCGCCGATGACGGCGGCAAGCATGTGATCGAGACGCTGGGCGGTTGCAAGATCACCGCCGAGGCCAAAGACGGAATGGTCACCTTGACCGATGAGACCGGCGGCGTCGCCACCGTCACGATCGCCGATGTCGTGCAGTCGAACGGCGTCATCCATGTCATCGACAAGGTTCTGCTGCCGGCGGGCTGATCCCTCCGGCCAGATCAGGGCTGTCATGGCCCGGGCCATGTCTCGCGCGGTCTCTCCCTCCCGCACGGACATGGCCCGTTATCGCCGGGTTCACTGGCAAACCCCAACCAAAGAAGGAAATTTCCCATGAATGCGATCAAATCGGTTACCGCAGGTCTGCTGCTTTCGGCGCTTGCCGCACCGGCGATGGCGGCCACTGTGGTGGGCCTGTCCGGCGAGAATGAGTTGCATTGGCTCGATACCGAAACCTGGACCCGCACCGGCGGCGTGACCGTGACCGGCGTCGAGGGGCGTCTCCTCGGTATCGACGTGCGCCCGGCTGATGGCATGCTTTATGGCGTCTTTGCCGATGGCACCCTCGCGAGCATCGATCCGTAAAGCGGCGTGGCGACGAAGGTCAGCACGCTGGCCACCACACTGGCCGATGGGGTTTCGGCCACGGTGGATTTCAACCCGGTCGCCGACAAACTTCGGGTGATGGGCAGCGATGGCACCAGCCTGCGGGTGACGGTTGAAACGGGCGAAGTGGTAACCGATGGCAGCCATGCCTACGAGGATGGCACTGCCCCGAACATCATCGCGGGCGCCTATACCAATTCCTACAAGGGCACCGAGAAAACCCAGCTTTTCAACATTGATGGCGCCGCTGGCTGGCTGGTGCTGCAAGATCCGCCGAATGACGGCAAGCTGAATCCGGTTGGCGAGATCGGTGTGAATCCGGCCGAGGCCGGGTTCGACATCGTCTCCGACGGCAAGGGCGGAAATGAGGCCTGGCTGGTGGTCGAGGGTGGCTTCCATTCGGTCAACCTCGAAACCGGCGCAACCACGGAGGTTGGCAGGATCGACGGCGCGAATGTCCGCGACATCGCCGTCCTGCCCGCGATGTAAGTAACCAGTGCTATAGTTCAGTTCTGGACGAGTGACGCGGCCCGAAGCCTCAGGCTTCCGGGCCGCAATCCATTTCCTGAATGGCCTCTGAGCAGGTTACTCATTTGCCCGGCGTCAAACTCCGAGAATTCTGCATGCCCGCATCACCAGGCCGACATACTATAACATTTCGCAGTGCCAACTCTGAGTGTCCGCAATGGGGCTCCGAGCAACATGCTGCTACACAGCAACTTTCAGGTTTGGCGCCATCAACGGTCCCGCCGCCGCCGGCAGGCGAGCGCGGCCCATAGCTGACGGTCGGCCCGGCTTTGCGCTGCGTGGCAGAATTCCCTAAGCCGCCCCTCGACTAGTGCCGCAGCAAAATCTCGGCATGATGGCAGCGACGCGGATGGATTTTTCGTTCGTACTGAGCGGGCTTTGCGCGCCAACTATACCCTGACTGTTTCGAAGCGAATTACGCCCGACTTTGACAATGCCCCCGTTGAAAATCCCGCGCAGGATCGCTTCGGATTCGATCCGTACGCCCCGTCCATTGCGCGTTGCATCCTCGCGCTTAAGAGCGCCTTAGGCAGCGTAGTTGCAATCCGCGGCCCGTGGCCCTTACCGCGCCGCATCGTTTCGCAGGCAGGCGTGCAATTATCTCGTTACCGGCCTTGCCTCCGGCTACGGCCAGGTTTTAGCTTATAGAATGAGTGTATGTCCGTAGCACGATCTGCGGCATATCGGATCCTGCCGGAGTGATTGATGTCTAGGACTGCTGCGGCTTTGGCCGATCTCCGTTTCGGTCTGAAATTCGCGGCGAAGCGCTACCTCGGATATGCTGATAGGATCGATACAGCCGACAACGCGGGCTTTTACCGACAGATAGCCGGCGAGCGCCTCGAAGATGCGGCCAGACTCGACCAGGAAGCCGGCCAGAATGACCTAGCTCAGGAGGCTTCCACGATCGGCGAAGAGACGGCGGGGCCGCTGTTGGGCATGGGGGAAGGGGAACCTATGTCCGACGCCTCTGCCGCCTATCGTGTTCAGCGCGCAGAAAACACACTTGATCGCATGGCCGCCCAGTTGCACTCGCTGCTGCTGGATGGACCTTTGCGCGATGTCATTCACGAAGTTCGCGCCCGCATCAATCAGCGCCGCGAGGGAGTCCGCGCTGCGCGCAGGCGAGCCCACCTCCTGGAATGGAACCAGCTTCCCGGTGCCGCCGCCAATGGGGTCCAGAACTTGGCGACTGATGGACATCACGTTACCGTCTGGTTCGGCACCAACCGCCGCCTGCACACCAACGGTCAGTTCTTGGGTGAGCGCGCCGACCAGGTGCGCTATGGTCGGTGCGCAGTCTTCGTGCCCGAAGACCGCGAAGCCGGGTCGCTGGGCCGGGGCCTCTTTGGGAGGATCTTCAAAGGCGATAATCGGGTGAAGTTGAAGGAGCGCGCCCTCCTCGACGAGACCCTTTTCTGGAAAGAGTTAGTCAAGGAGGTGACAAGCCTGAATGTATCCGAACGGGACGGTCTGGTCTTCCTGCACGGCTACAACACGAAATTTGTAGATGTTGCCCGGCGAACGGCCCAGCTCAAGGTTGACCTGGCGCATAGGGGTCCCGCTGCCTTCTTTTCATGGCCCTCACTCGGCTATCCCGCCGGCTATGCGGGTGACGAAGCCGCAATCGAAGGCAGTGAGCAGGTCATCCGCGACTTCCTAGTGAATTTCGCTCAACGCTCGGGCGTGAGCGCCGTGCACATCATCGCTCACTCAATGGGGAATCGGGGGCTGCTACGCGCGATGGACGCGATCGCCAAGATCGCGGCCTCGGCTGCGCCGGTTCGTTTCGGTCAGATCATCCTAGCTGCACCAGACGTTGATGCGCAGCTCTTCACGAATCTCGCAGCGGCCTACGGTCAGATATCGACGCGGGCCACACTCTACGTGACCGCAAATGACAAGGCGATCGGCCTTTCGCGCGAGCTGCATCGTTTTCACCGAGCTGGTCTCGCTCCTCCGGTTGCCGTCGTTCCTGGTATCGATACCATCGACGCCAGCCGGGTGAACCTTGGATTGATGGGTCACAGCTACGCGGCAGAGATGCGGGCGGTGCTCGCTGACATGCACCGGCTCATCCAGTCCGATACCGCACCAGACAAACGCTTCGGTCTGCGCAGAGCGCTCCGTGGCGCGGCGCCGTACTGGGAGTTCGTGCCCTAGCCAAATCGAACAAGATCGTTGCAGGTCGGCAAGACTTCCCCTGTTTGTTAGTCTCCGGGAACTTTCTACACAGCTGAAAATGATGGTACGCCTAATGCATTATTAAGGGATGTGTCTGCACCGTAGTCATGAAGGTTGGCAGACACGGTTCGGCCCATATTGGACCGTCAGATTGCGACCGAATCTGTTGGATTTACTGAACCTAAGAATCTAGTCTGAAGCCTACTGCTCGTTGGGAAGTCGTCATTTGCATTGCTCAGGGGCAGCATCTCACGTTACCATTTTCTGAAGGAAGGAGCTACCATGACTGCGCCGACGGACGCATATCGAGCTATTTTGGCAGCTGGACGTGAAGCAAGCGTATCGAAAGATTGTGCGCCCGTCTTGCGGGCCATCTCCGAGGCCAGTATGTCGGCCTGTGCTGCTGAAGACGACAAATTCACCGAGTTCAACGATGCGTTTGAATTGGTGGTCGGCGATGAACGCCTCCTCGTTCAGTATCGCTGGTACGACACTTCAAAGGCATTCAGCATCCAGCCTGATATGAATGTATATCGGCTGAAGCATACGCGTGCTGGTACGCTTATTGCGGAAGATGAAATCCGATTTCTCGATAAGACCTGAGCAAAATCTGTGCACGTGCACGGCCCAAAGCTGCCGGTCGAGCTTCGACGTACAACTCCTCGAATCTGCCGTGTAGGAAAGTCGCAGCGACGGGGCAAGGCAGCCCTGAGCTATCCTGCGTGCAAAACGCAGTATTGTGTCCAGGGCCGGCTCATAGGGCGGGTTGCGTTCGTTCGCAGGCACAGAATTTTGACCAAGCCCGGGCATAGAAGCAAAAGTTTAATGACCCTCAAGGCTACCCGGCCCGCAGAAATGCGTGAAATTCAATAGCTGCATTTACTTCGCTTAGGGTGTACCTGAGCCGCCAGCAGCTACCGCAGGAGACGCTGGTGGCGCGGCGGCCGTAGCAGCAAAAATGTCAGCATAGTGTTTTAGCACATCCTCGATGCGCTTGAGAAAATCCTCAAACCCAGAGAAGTCTACAGTGCTCGCATTGGGTCGCACCACGGATTCCGCGAAAGCCACCTTTCCGTAGTGGGTGTCATCACCATGATCTTTTCTCGGATCAAAGGATTTTCCATTTAGCTTGATCGCCAAGAGGGCAGGCTGGAACAAATTTTCAATCTCACGCGGATGCGGCGTCGCTCCTTCAGGAACTTTTACAAGATACAGATTTTCGCCTAGATAATAGAACGGATCGGTTGTCGTTGTGCTGATGCTAACTCCGCTCTGTTTCTTTGCCGCACTCTTGAACACTGTCTTGGGGCCGTCATCATTGTCACAAAGTATGATGACCGGATTGGCCATTGGCTTGTGAGCGTACGGTTTTAGATTGTTCGAGTAGCTGGATATCAGGGAAGCCTGACCCGCGGCGCCGTGGCCAAGGTTCAGAATGTCGCGAGACGTACCGGATGGTTTCAGGAACTGCACCCGCCGGGCGATCTTCCCATCTTTTTCCTCGGCGAGTAGCGGAAATTTCTTTGCCATAGCACGTATGGCGCAATGAAGGTAGGTGATGTCGGAAATGCCCTCCGTCACGATCAACGGGGCTTTTGGCGCAGCGAAATACTTATAAAATAGAAATTTTCGGTAGAGGTCTTCAGGCGCGTGAGGCGTGCTGAACTCTCCTGCCGCCTTCGACATTTTATTGATCTTTGGTTTTCTGTCGCGTCGTGCTTTTACGAAATAGATGTGTGACAGCGTTCCCTCTAGCGGATTTAGATTGTCAGTGCCGCTGGTCGCATCATCGCCTGGTTTGAAATAGTATCCGGTTTTGAAGAGAGAATGGCACATGGCTCGTGCCGCCCGGTAGTAGTCCTGATTGATATTGGCCTTATCATTCACGACCAGGCCCGTGACGGTCTGACGTGAACGCCGTAGGGACATACGGGTCTTGGTTGGATTGATCGAAAAGCCTGTGGTCTCTATCGTCTTCCCGAGCTTCGTTCCAACCTGCCACTCTGCGCCGTGGACATTTACTGCAATTTCTGTTGGAAAGAGCTTTTCGTTGGTAGAAAAGGTTAGGTCGTCGGCGTAACGGGTATAGGTGCAGTGCGCATCGCGGGCGAGAGCGAGAAGCCGCGAATCCAGAATATTGCCAATCAGGTTTGATATTACTGGCGAGCAAGGGCTACCCTGCGGCAGGGTATTATCATGGCACGCAATCTGGGCGATGATAGTGGCGACCTTGGGTTCCAGAGAAAACATCTGGTCATTGATGAAGAAGCCGCGAACGCGCCCGAAATTAATTGTGCCGAAGAAGTCTTTCAGATCAAGATTGAAGACAAATCGCCGCCTCTTGTGCACCTCTGCATTAGAGACGATGGTGCGCCCCTGATGGAATCCATGGGACGCAAACCAGAACCGGGGATTGGTTTTCTTACGCTCTTGAACGCAAGCATAGAGTAATGCAGCTAGACGGCTCTGGAGAAGCGCAAGCTGTGGCTCGGGCGCGTTAATGGCGCGGGTGCCGCCAGACTTCTTAGGGATGTCGAACGAGCGATACTTTTTTGCAGCATCCATTTTGTACAGAACGTAGCTGACACCCTTGGGTGTGAAGCCCAACAGTTTGGCGAGGTCGGTGAGGCTTTTAGCCTTCTGTAGATTTTCTATTGAGCTCAAATGCCTGTACTCTGGGTTGGGTGCTTACGGGCACTCTTATGCGAGCGTCGCGATACACCGAAAATCGGAAATACCGCAAGGGAACCTGAAGGTAAGCAGCCTGCCTACCATTGCTGTCATTTGCCGCGATGCGCAGCAGGAAGTCTGCCCGTAAGCACTTTGGATTATGAATGTTATTAGCTTTTAGTGCAAGCCCGAGATCGCCATGTCGGGATTTACGAGATCACATAAAGTATCTAAAATCATAGATGCGGTCTACCATCTGTGGGTTTTGTTGGAGAATATCCGCGAAGGCCTTCGAATACACCAGTGTGACGGGAAGCTTCTTATAAAGCGTATTGTTGTTCCAATCCATCTTGGTCAGGCCGAGGACGCCCGCACACGTGTCATGCCATCCCCCTTCTCCGGAGTAGCGGCGCAACAAGACAGGTGAGGGCGTGGGCTTAAGGGCTCCCTCCTTGTAGACGTTATAGCGGGGGTTCTGGACGTGCACCCCCTGAACGCTCCCCTGCGTCCAAAGCAGTGCTTCGCTCTTGCTGATCGGGAGATACGTCCCTCTTTGAACCGGGTACTTATGGGCTGAGGGCGGAGATTTCTCGTCAAATCTGACACCTTTCCAATTGGTGCCTTTCACGACTTGTACCAACTCAATCTCAGTGCTTGCACGGAAGCTATCAAATGCGCCAAGTATTTCTTCGTCCGTGAACGAGGTGTTTTTGTGGATTGTGACTTTCTTTGGCGCAACCCCGAGATGGCCGCGCTGATAGATCTCTAAACTTCGGGTCAAAACCGACTGCATCTCATAGTAAGAGAGGTAAGGATTCTTTTGACTGTCTTGGGTAAAGTCCTTCGTATCGTATGCCACGAACTTGAAGCCGGTTCCGTCAGGGTCAAAGACCTGACTGCAACAGGTGCTATACTGTGTGCCTGTTTTCTTGTCTGTTTTCATCGCATAGCTAATGCCGATGAAAGCTTCGTCAGGTGCGAGGCCCGTCAACTTCCACGGGATGCCGCCAGCTTTGGCGTATAGCGCGACACTAAGGCCCCACATGACGTTCGCGCGGCATCTACGGCTGAAGCTGGCTTGCCGAATGATCTGGATCGGGATGTCAGATGGCGCGCAATAGGCCTTGAGGAAGTCGTGAAAATCGAAGTTCTCACCTTCAAAACAAGATGCCCACTCATCAGGCAGGAGTACCAGAGCAACGTCAAAGTTGCTGCGCAAAGACGATAGCCGGGCAATGCAACGAAATAGCCCCTGGGCAAGCTCAAGCTTCAAGCGGTTTCGCGCGAATTCATCCAGATCACTGGAAAACTTAACTTCCAGCGCGTTGTCAACAGTCGCGATGGGCGCTCTGAACAGCGCCTCGAAGCCAGGATATTCAGGATAATAGTTCTTTGCTTCAATCGGACAGGCCTTTGATTGCAGCTCACCCACAAGACGGCGAAGCTTTCCTAGTTCTCTCTCCGGCGCAACGAGAGCGAAGCGAACGGAGGGAAGTGTTCCAAACTTCAGCCCGTAAGGGCCATGCTCAATCAGTCCCATTAACGGATGCTTATGGACTTTGCCCCCGTTAAATATTAGGTCGGGCTCGGGCAAGCAGGCAAAACCAGAAAGCTCGCGATCATGAGATTGCGTCATCGAGACCTCTTGGAGAATGCCGTACGGCTACCCAACGTGAAGCGCGGGTTTTCGACTGCGCTGCCGTTGTCAAAGGGGCTGACTTGGATATCGCTATTTCTCTCATGTGGCCCTAAAAGAAGGTTTACCCATGCACTAAGCAAGGCATTGAACGTATCATTGAAACGGCTTCCCCTTCGTTTATCAAGAAAATCAGTTGCAATTCGGCGCCCTCGGGGCGGCCATATCCAGATGTCTGGATCAACTAGGAGCCAAGCCTTATCTTGTTTGACATCGAGAGATATCCGAGCTGCTTCCGCCCATTCTATTTGCTCCTGCCGTGGAAAACTCTCGTCGACTTCAGTAAATAGGCCGGGTATCTTACCGGATACTTTTCCGACAACCTGTTGCAGGGACGACAATGTAGCTAGGTCTTCGGAATGCCGATCAACAATCAGCCAAGTTCCAGTGCGTGTCGTTCTAGCCAGCAGAGGTTTGGAGCGAGCAAGAGATTTTGCGAGAGCATCTTCCAGAAATCCTCTTAGATGCAAGTTCTCCGGGCGAGAAAGGTCGTGCGGTAATTCGGCGGCATCGATGGAGTTCAACGCAGCACCAAATTGATCTTTGGCGACAATTTCTTCCCCCCAGCACCAGACATGTTCAGCCTTAGTTAGAACGAGGCGTCCGTCGGTTTCATGCTGGGCTTTGCGAAGATCGCTCCATTCTACAGGGACTTTGAAGTTAAGCTGAAGACATTGAGACGGCAGGTTTTGTATGGGCAAGGCGTTCAAACGCAGCAATGCGTTCTGCGAGCCATTTTTGGGGAGCGGGATCGCAACACGCGAGGTCTCAGATTTTCTCACTTTGCCATCAAGCGTTTCCGATCTTCCGTCGATATTGCGCCATATTCTTGAGAGCAGTGAGTCAAAGGTTTCAATCTGCACGTACTCAGCCCGAATGCCTTTCGCTTTGGCTGCGTCCAGTAAATCGCTCACGATTTTGATGGGTTTCCTCGCCATCCCTGTCCAGTATAGGCCATGTGGGAATGGATTGCTCACGGCAAGCGCCGCGCGGAACATTTCCATGATGCTTTCGTCGCGCCCGCTATATCCGGAGACCACAAATCCAAATCTATTTGCCGCGTTGATCAGGCATTGCGCAAGATGTATGTTCTGTGTCGCAAGATCTTCCGGTAGGTTCTTGATACTATCGTAGCGGAAGTCGCCATGAAGCTTGCAATATATCGGAAATTCTTCGTTATTCAGCGCTTCGTTGGCTGAGCTGGCACCTTCAATGTGATAGGCCGCAAGCGAGGTTCCGGCCACTTCTGCGACAGCCTTCTCAATCACGGTGTCAAAATTCGTTGTGAAAACAGTGCGCGTCAGGCCCGATGCCATCATCGCCCCAAGAACGCGGTGTCCGACCGAGAGGGACACATGCTCTTCCGAAAGCATGGCTTTGATGTATTTTCTTTGGCGTTCCTTGTCGTCACCGAAAATTCTGATGAAACATTCGGGGTATTCCATGTCGTCCCAAAGTGGAGGAAAACCTTGAGACTCAATATACGCCTGTATTTTGTCCTGAATGGCTACGACTTGCATCTCCTGGCGTGAGATGTCTTGGTTTTCTTCGCGGCAATAATAGCGCCGTTTCATATCCCAAAGCAGGTCGGTCGCTGTTGGTAGTCCAGCAGACCGAGAAGCCCCGGCACCCAGAAACCATGCAAAGTTCTGTGGGCGTGAGCATACCAGTGCTATAAATTCAGCTTGTTCCACTCTGCTCGGCCTTGGGTTGGTGATCTTTTCCAATAGCTTATTTTGTTGATACTGCGAACTCAACCAGTTGATAATGAAGTTGTCCACAGGAAAGAAACGTCTGTAGTGCGATCAGGTGATCCGGTTCGAGGCTCTAGTTGGCACGTTCTATGATTGGGCTCCATTGGCGCGGTTGCGAGCGCCATATTCCCAATCGTAACAGTTCCGCTCGAGCGGCGGCTTCGACGAGGATGCCTGCCTCGGAGGCGCTGGAGAACGGCAGCTATCGCTGTATTTTGCGGATGTGATGCCGCGGCATCACAGGCAGCTCACCGCCCGTCGCCGGCCGCAGGGGATGGTGCTTGCTGCGCCGCGGATGAATGTCTGCTTCCTCAAGTTCGCTGCGGCTCCCACGCCGCACTGCCGTCAGACCGCTTCCCGCCCTTCTCAACGTTTTTCGTCTGGCGTCGACGGAATGATTCGGTGCAGATAGTGTCATGAATCATTTCCTTTTGATTGCAATAAAAGCAAGCAATTCTTGACATGAATGCCCTGCGCACAACGCGTCGCTTATATGGACTGACACAAGCTTCAGTCGCGGCCTCTGCCAGGATCAGTCTACCGACGCTGCGGGCGCTCGAGCGGGGCGAAGGCGGTGTGCGGGCGCTGGTCGCAGTCATGGCGGTGCTGGATCTGCGCTGGGGCTGGGCGCCGGATCGTGTGCAGGCGGCGCGGGCTCTGGGGGATCGGCGGCGGGCGCATGGACTGAGCCAGGCGCAACTGGCCGATCGGATCGGGGTCAGCCGACCGGTTATCATCGCGCTCGAGCGGGATCTGGGCGCGACGGTGGCGACGCTGGTCAGGGCGGCGGCGGTGCTGGGCGTCAGGCCGGTTTTGCGTGCGGCCCCCTTGGGACGTGGTGGTCTGGTGCCCGCGACAAATTGCCCGGCGCACGATCTGGTCATGACGTCGCCGGAGCTGGCGACAGCGATGATCGGGCATTTCGCCGGGCGGATGACGGGCAGCGTCCTGGATCCGGCCAGAGGGCAGGGGGCGTTTCACGACCGCTTCCCGGCCCATCTGGAGCGGGATTGGTGCGAGATCACCGAGGGCCGCGATTTCCTGGACTGGCGCGAGCCGGTCGATTGGGTGATGACCAATCCGCCCTGGTCGCGGCTGCGCGATTTTACCCGCCATGCCATGCGGATTGCGCCGAATGTCGTCTGGCTCGCGCCGTTGACCAATCTAACCACGAAGGCGCGGCTGCGCGATCTGGACGAGGCCGGGTTCGGCATTGCCGAGCTGGTCTTGATCGACACGCCGAAGGATTGGCCGCAGAGTGGCTTTCAACTGGTCGCGGCCTGGCTGCGCAAAGGGCACAGCGGCGGCTGGTCGGTGACGCGACTGGCAGTATAGCCGCAGTGAACTGACGATCCGGCAGTCATCGCAGGCGACACAACCCCGCGCCGAGATGCCGGACCGCCTGAATCTCTCTCAGCAGATGCTCTCGCAGGGGATGCCGTCATTGTCGCGGTCGAGCCTGCGGCCCCAGGGGCAGTTCTGCAGATACCAGCGCGCCTCGTCGCAGCTGCCGATCTGCGAGCAGGTCCGGCGCGGGCTGCAGGACCAGTTTTGTCCTGCGAATTCGTAAAGCCTCTGCATTGTCGGTGCCACATTCTGACCGCTACGACGTTCCGCACGCCAATCCCAGGGCATGTCGAAACGGCCTTGCCAGATCCCGCGCTGACCGGTCCGGGCGTGATCCTCGGCGGCGATATAGGCCGTTGAATATTGTCGGTAGGCCACGGCCCAGCCCTCGCGCACCATCCAGCGGTTCAGGTTCTCGCCGCCCGCAAAGCAATCCGCCACAGACCGGCCATAGCGGTCGATGTCTGTTTCCTGGCAGCTGACGACTTGCCGCCCGATCCGGTCTGACAGTGCCAGCGAAGCCTGCTGACCACAGCGCCAGGCCGTGCCGCGCGGATCCTGGCAAAGCTGTCCGCTTTCCGGCGCATCGATGCCGTTCAGCCGGATCCGGGCGCCGTGGATCTCGATGGTGTCGCCGTCGATGACCGAGGCCACGCCCTGCAGATCGGCCCCGACCGTTTCGCTGTCACAGGCGGGCAGCGTGCAGGCGAGGACAAGGGTCAGGGCGGCAAGGGTGGGATGCATCACGTGGTCTCGGGTGGTTCACCCCTGCCTAACCGTTGGGCAGGACGGGGCAAAGCACCAACAGGACCATAGCGGGAACTGTTTGTTAAGAATTTTAGCGGATGATGGTCGGGCGGTGAGCAGCCGCCTTTGCCGACCCTGCGCCCGTGGTCCGATCCATGTTCACATGAAGACAATCACCAAATGAGCCTATGAAGCAGATCACCAAATGATCATTCTGGCCTGTGCCCATCCCTGCGGACCCGCAGGTTGGGACATCAAAGCTTCATTTGATCAAATGAAGATTATCCCCATTTGATCATTCCGTGCGCGCGTTGCAGCGCAGGTCCTGCGCAGCGGCGGTCGCTGATAAAGGGAGCCTGCCGCGCCACTGGCCGGGCAAGCTTGTAGCGGCCCCGGCGGTGCCATGAAGGCCGTGACCAGTTGCGTGAATGCCGATGCTGAGAGAACCGGGATAACCCCGTCGCGCCAGCCCCGGTTACCTATCCCGTCCACATGGCTGAAGCTCAAATCCGACGTCTTGCTCATGCTGGATAGAAGTCTGGGGTAACGTCTTGGTCGCTGGCGCCATGATCAAATGAGGCTTTCCACCCAATGAGGCTATGAAGCAGATCACCCGATGATCAAATGAACATATTGACCCATGTCTGACTCTACGAAGCCGCAGGCTGCGTCATCAATGCTTCATTTGATCAATTGAGGCTTGTCACTATTTGATCATGCTGAACGCGGATTGCCGTGCAGCCCTGCGCATCGGCGGTCTCTGATCCAGGGTGACCTGCCGCGTCATTGTCCGGGGGAAGCCTGTCGTGACCTCTGCGGTGCAATCAGGACCGCGAGAGATTGTAAGCGCGCGGACGCCGGATGATCTGGTATGCACCTGCTGCGGCTCTGCGCCGCGTCCAACCCTTCACCGCTTCGCCAGCGCCTCGGCCTCGCGGATCAGGTCCGAGAGCCGCGCGTCCAGTCCTTTCGCCAGCTTCTGCATGGAATTGATCGTCGGCTGGTTGCGCGTGCTTTCGACCCTGCCGACGAAGACCGTCGAGATGCCGGCGCGCCGGGCCAGCGCCTCTTGCGACAGATCCAGCATCTCGCGCCGCCTTCGCAGAACCGTGGCAAAGGCGGGAATGAGTGGGTCTTTTGGCCGTGTTTCGATGCCGGAAATAATTGTCGCTGCCCCTCTTGTAAATATCACTGTATATTGCTCACATAGTGTAGTGAGTTTAACCGGTGTTGAGGGGTGGCCGATGCAGGAACCGAAAATCGACAACGGCCGCCTGAATGATGTTTCGGCAGAGGAAGCGGACAGCTTGTCGCTGCCGGAACTGTCGCATCTGATGCAGGCTGGCTGCGGCGGGGAAGGTGCAGGCCACCAGATTCATCCGGTGTTCCTGACAATTCGGTCCGCGCTGGAACAGGCTTGGAGCGATCACGCGGTCTGCGACGCTCGTGCGGCAGCTGCGGAGTTCTCGGCCAGCGACGAGGGCCGTGCGGCGATGGCGGAGATGGACCGGATCCAGCACCGCATCCGTGATCTCGAGACCGGGCTTGCGGCGCGGCCGTCCGGCAATCTGGCCGAATTGCGCCTCAAGATCGCGCTGCTCTCGCTCGACGGTCAGTTGCGGCCCGAGTTCGAGGCGGGCGTTCTGGCGGATGCGATGCGGCTGCTCGCCGCGCGGGAGAAGGGATGATGCTGCAGCCCCGTTATTCCTGCGCCGGTTCCGCCTCGGCCTCGCGGACCAGATCCGACAGCGGCACGCCCAGCCCTTTGGCGAGTTTCTGCATGGTGTTGATCGTTGGCATGTGGCGGCCGAGCTCCAGCAGCGAGACGAAGCGCATCGAGACATCGGCGCGCCGGGCCAGCGCCTCTTGCGACAGATCCTGCGCCAGGCGCCGGCGACGCAGGACGGTGGCGAAGGCCTCGACCAAAGGCTCGACGGTGCGGGGCGCGGGTTTGATCGACAAGGGCTGTGCTCCGGATGGTTCGGGAAGGATGTTACACCGCAAATGCTATGAATTCAAATCGTGATCTGACGGAGGCCCGCGATGCCTGAGCAATCCCCCACCATCGACTGCGGCCACTGTGGCACGCCGGTCAAGCGCAGCGTCCGGACCTGCCCGGCCTGTCACGCACAGCGCGGCGTCGGCCGCATCGCCAGCGGCCGGGTCGTCGGCCCGGAAAAGATCCCCAAGCTGCGGCGCCTGCTGGCACTGTCTCTGGCGGGGCTCGTGGTGTTCTGGGCGACCGGCGTGTGGGAAGGCGCCGTCGTCTGCGGCGCCGTGGCGCTGGGGCTGGTCTTTCAGTCTGGCAGCGTGATCTTCAGCCGCGGTCGGGAATATTGGTTCCGCTGAGGACCGCTGCCTGACGTTTGCCCCAATCCCCTTTGATCTCACACGTCTTTCGCAGGAGTGCCGCATGAATCCCAAATCCCTTTTCCTCGGTCTGGCACTGGCCGCCCTTGCCAGCCCGGTCGCGGCCGAGAGCTACCTCGGCCGCTGCAAGATGGGCGAATGCCTGCATTACGACCAGAGCGACCGACGCGTCGAAGCTCAGGGCTCGTCGCGGGTTCCGGGCGATCTGGTCCGGGTCACGCTGCGTCAGGCAGTCTCGGACCGGCCCGATACACCGAAAAAGCACCTGCAATTCGACGCGCCCTCCGAGGTGCGGTTCTTTTGCAGCACCGCCCGCCCGGCGTTTGGCTTGCAGGGCGGCGGCTATCAGGGCCTGAACCTCGGCCAGATCTTTGGCGCAAACGAACTGGTCGCGAACATGTATCTGCGCGCCTGCCATCCGGGCGTCGATCCCGGCCGCAACATCGAGGCGACGCTGCAAGGCTTCGGATATCGTCCGACGCCCGACGGGACGTTCGCCAGCTTCGAGGCGCTGATCCGCTAGGATCTCTGCGTCCGGGCCGCGATGCGCAACGCGGACAGCTGACGAACGCAGCCCCCGCGCGGCGCGCAGGCTCCGCCGCCCAACGATCCCATGCCCCAGCCACACCCGCCGTGCCCCTGCGCGGTGGTCATCCTGCTTTATGCCCGTTTCCGGAGGACTGCCCATGTTCAAGACCCTCGCCCTGACCACCTGCCTTGGCCTGACCACCTGCCTTGGCCTGATCCTGGCCGTGCCTTTGGCCACCCCGTCGCTGGCCGAAACCTATACCGACCCCGATTCCGCCTGGTGGAACGCCTTTCTGGACACCCTCGACGGCACCGCGCCCGACCTTGAATCGCTGGCGCTGCAGGCCCCCGAATATCTCGCCGCCGATGAGTTCAGCCGCGACGAGGCGCTGACCAGGGTCATGGCCCGCCTTGCCGCCGACCGCGCCATGATCGACCCGGCCACGGCCGAGGTGGTTCTGTCGATCCGCGCCGAATTCGGCGATTACGACAGCGCGCGGGGCGGCTTTCCGGTCAGCATCTTCACCCCGACCTCGCGTCTGCCGCTGTCACTGGGTCGTAGCCTGTTCTTCCGCAACTGGCAGGATGTCGCGCTGTTTCCCGCGACTAGGAATGAAGGCCGCGCCCTGCGCCAGAAAATCGGCCAGGACAGCCTGCTGGCGCGGGTCGACATCCGCGACATCCGCAAATCGCAGACCCGCAGCGGCGGCTACGAAGGCCATGTCGCCAGCGTCACCTTTTCCACCACCAGGGGCAGCGAGATCGGCCAGATTACCCCGCCGGACGCCATCGCCGCCGACCCCAAAACCGTGGCTGCGCAGACCGAGGCCGCGCGGCAAACCATCCTGATCGCCGCCGGGATCCCGCCGCTGGGCACGAGTTGGGACGAGGCGAAACAGCAGCTGCAACCCCACTGGCCTGTGATGGCCAGCAGCGATTTTGTCAACTGGAGCACCGCCAAACGCGTGGCCTATTTCTGGAAGGACGGCGCGGTGCAGCAGGACGAGGCCCATCATCCGGCCAAGGGGTTCCGACTGTATCTGCAGCAGCGCGAGGCGGCCTGGATGCCGCAGGACGGCGAGCATATCAGCGTGACCGACCTGCTTTACGGCAGCGGCGCGGGCGCGGTCGACACAAGGGGCCTCGGCCCGGGTCTCGCCTGCTACACCCCTGAGGCGCTGGACCGCTGCGCGGTGCTGATCTTTGAACCCAAAGACGGCAACCATGTCCTGACCGGCGCTTACGGCGTCATCGAACAGCCCTCTGCCACCAGCGCCGAGGCGGCCTTCAAGGCCTTCCTCGGCGATGCCGCAACCGCCTTCGAGGGCCTCACCACCATCGCCGATTACGACCGCGAGGACATCCGCCAGGCCCGCAAAGCCCCGATCACCGGCGGCCGCGGCGTCCCGACCTTCGCCGCAGGCGCAGGCCACCCCCTGACCGCCAACCCGCCCTATGACCCCCTGAAAAACACCACCGGCGTCGAGCCCATCCGCCGGGAGATCACAATCTATGCCATCGAAGGGGCAGAAGGCAGGACGCCGGTGGTCTATGTTCTAGGGCAGTAAGGGCGTTTACCCACTACGGAATCAAAGACGCTGACACTCAGTCTTCGGGCAGAGCTGCGCCGCACGGCACGGCGATCATGCCCTAGAGTCCCGGTGACTGGCTGTCGTTATCGGACCCGCGTCCAAATCGCATCGCATCAATGCCCTGTTGGAAGCGGTTGATCACGTTGATGAACCGTCCCACGAGTTTCTGTATCGGGCTGCGCTGCTCAGGGGCGATGTTGCGCATACCGTGCAAGAATGCGGGCATGCGCTGGAAATTCAGCTTTCCGCCGTCGACCGTGGTCTCGCCGGATTCGACGGCGGTGAGCACCTCATCCATGGCTTCGACGGCATCGTCGAACTCTTCACGCTGGTTCTTGAGGGCAATCGCCGTCTGGACCAGTTCATGTTCCTTTTTCTTCAAGGCAGCAGCTTGCTCCGCAAGCTGCTGCTCTTTCTCGCGCTGCGCCGCCGCTATCTCAGACCTTTCCCGCTCCAGATCCTGCCGTGCCACCTTTACCTTTTTCCGGATCATATCTTCCCCGCGGGCGAATTCCGTCTGATCGGCGATCAGGCGATCCTCTCGCGCCTCCAGGGATTCTTGCCTGATCCTCTGCTCGTGGTCGATCTGCGACAACTCGGCCTGCTGTCTGTCCAAATCTTTACGTTGCTCCAACAACTGCTCCTGTGTCCGCTCGGACTCGGCAAGGGTCTCGGCGATGTGCTTTGCCTGGGCTTTATCGGCGGCATAGGCCTTGGTCGATTTTCGAGTGAGGTGCGGACCGACGCGCAGCAGGCCGCAATATTTGCCGACGGCATCATAATAGCGATCCTGAAAGGCTTTCATCTCGTCGTTGAATGCGCGCTGGACGCCGGGTTTTCCCCGCAGAAGGCGAGCAGCTTTGATGTGTGCGGTGTTTGCGGTTTCCCACTGCGAGATGCGGGCCGTATTTACAGCGTCGATCGACACGCAGGACTCTTCCCATGCGACAACGGCTTCTGCATGGCGCGCATCGCGCTTGGCCTGGGTCTGTCGATTTTTGCTGGAGCGTTCTTTTTTCGGTTTCAGGGGGCGCGCGATCAGTTCCGGTTTTGGCAGCGGGGCGATGACATCGCTGTCGTTGCAAGCGCGCCACCGGGCGGCTGCGCATTTGCCGACATGCAGTTTGTTGGCATCAAGTTTCGGATCGGGCGTGTTGATGGCGAGAATGTGGATATGCACATGGCCTTCGTCCAGATGCACGACAACCGTCCAGTCGATGCCGACTGGCATGCGGGCCGTGAAATCCCTGACGATACGTTTTATCCAGACAGAAATCTGACGTTTTTTATCCGGATCAGCCTTCATGTCCTGCGGCGTCATCGGATGCGAATGGATCTCGGTATAGAGGGTGGCTGCATCGGCACGCAGTCTGCGCGTATAGGTCTTTCCGTTCGCGCCTGTCACGGTTTCGCGGATCCCGGCGAGAAGGGCGGCGCGTTTTGCCCGCAATTCGGCCAGGGTGATCGAGCCGGGATACATCAGCTGTATTGCTTCTTGCGGGTTCTCGACATGCTGCGAGAAATGCCCCTCGCGCGCGGCCTCACCCAGAACCTGTTCGGCGCTGTTGAACTGGTCCGGGGCGCCTTTGACGGCTTTGGGTTGCTCTGCGTAGGTCTCGATATGGACGAATTGGAAGGCCATGATTGGGGTCCCTGGTTTGGATCATGGCCATCCAGCTATCGCGCATCCGCGAAAAAACCTAAGGCGCTAACGGCCTCGAATTTCAGAAATATGTCGGCGCCATTCCGGCGGGTGCCGAATGCGGGCGGCAGATCGCTGCAAATGGCGGTCCGTCAGGTGCTGCGAACGGCGGGATCAGAGGGCCGCATCGCAGCAGGAAGAAGAGGATCGCACGCGGAAGTTTGGAGGGGCAATTCAGCGCCTTCGGCCTACCCATAGTGACAGACTATAGGTAGCTAAAGCTACCTCGGTGGTCTGCCCCTTACGCCGGGGAGGCGCTCCGTCGCCCAAGGGGCAACTGCGCGGACGGGCAAGGCCCATCCTTGCGGGTCTTGCGGGCCACGGCCCGCACAGCTTCAACGGCCCGAACATCTGCCGCGAGATCGCGCACGGGCAGCGGGGGCAGTTGACGAAGGGCTGCCAGCTTGGCGGCCAGCGGGGTCGTCTCGCTATAGCGCTCGGCGGTGATCGAGTCGCCCGCATGGCCAAGGATGTCCTTGCGCACCTGTTCGCGCAAGCCCTCGATCCGGCCCAGCTGCGTCGCGACATAGTGCCGGAAGCTGTGCAGCACTTTGCCCTCGGGATTGCCCGAGAGCTGGCGCTGGATCAGCAGCCGGAAGCGGTAGTCCAGCGGGTCGCCGAACTTGGTGCCGGACTTTGGCCGCTGATCGGGGAACAGATCGCCACGCGGTCCCGTCAGCGCCAGGCGGGCGTGCTCCATCAGCCCAAGTGCGACCAGTTGCGGATGCAGCGGCAGGGTGCGCTCCGACACCAGGTTCTTCAGACCCCGGTTCGGGTTCGGCCGGAAATGCATCACCGGGATGCCGTCGATGACCTCGAGATCCTCGGCCTTGAGGCCTGCAATCTCGGCCCCGCGCGCGCCGGTCAAGGCCGCAATCATCGGCACCCAGAACAGCCCGTCGCGGATCAGGTTCGAGCCCGGCTCCTGCCAATGGCGTTTGCTTTTCCAGCCGTGCCAGATCGGGTGGCTGAAGATTTTGCCGATATCCTCGAGGGTGAAGGCCGGGCGCTCGTCCCGGTCGCGGCGGCTCTTGCGTTCGCGCAGGCTGCCGGGATCCAGCATCACCACCGAGGTAAAGCCCTCGCTGCGCGCTTTTTTCAGAAGCTGGCCGATATAGTCGATGTTGCGGTTGATCGTCGTCGGCGACAGTCCAACCGGCTTGCCCTGCGCGGCGTCAAGGATCTGGGCCAGAGTCTTCAGCCGGTCCTTTGGCGACTTGCGATAGGACTTGGGCAGTTGGTTCAGCACGTCGATAAAACGTGCCAGATGCTCCTGCCGCAGCTGCCGGATGTCCGAGACGCCGGTCGCCTCGATGAACAGGTCATAGACCTTGTGCATCTGGTCGATCATCTGCGCGGACATCTTCTGACGCTTTTTCTGTGCCATCAGCCGGTCGGCCAGCGCCGCAATCGAAGGATCATAAAGCGCCGCAGGTTCTGCGGGGGATGGTTCTGAGGGCGTCAGTCCTGCGGGGGACGGCTCAGCGGCCGGGGGAATCAGCACCAGCTGCGGCTGAACAGGCTGCGACACCGGCGCATGTTTGGTGACGGGCTTGCGCCCCTCGGCCAGATCCATGGCCTCGGCTGCAGCGGTTTCGATCGCGGGCAGGTGCCCGAGGCTGGCGATCTGATAGGCCGCGCCACGCCCGCGCTGCACGATTTGGCGCCCGTTATTCACCTCGCCCTGACTGAATTTGTCCCGGCCCAGTGCCCTGCACATCAAATCGTATCCCGGGCGGTTCGGACCAAGCCGCGGGTCGCGGTCAAAATTCTGCGCAAGCATGTCGACATGATGGCTGACCGAAGCAATTTCGGCGTCGCTGCGCCCCTCAACGCGCATGGCGTCGCGATCGCTATCGGGAACCGGCGCGGCTGCCGCGCCGCGATGGCCGACCAGTTCGCAGGCCTTGCCCATCACCCAGTCGGCACTCAGCGCCTGCTGCCAAGCGTCCGGGGCGGTGCGGTCGGGAATATTGGCGCGGGCCGCCTCGATCTGATCCAAAGCCCGCAGAATCGCCGCCTGCAACAGGCTGCGCGCTTCGTCCCGGCTGAGTTTGCTTTGCATCATCTGGTCGAACACCCGACACCCCTCTGCCCCCAGAAGTAAGGCAAGACGCCGGGCAATCAAGGGATCGCGGGTGCGCAGGCTGACCTGCATCAGCGCGCCACCCAGCGAAAGAGGCAGGCGTCGGCGCCAAACATAGGTCGCGCCACGACGGAAAACATGCGTCTGCAAGCCCAAGGCAATACCCCCTTATCGGGCTGCCTCGCCGTGGCCTGCAGGTGTCATACGTATGACACCCTTGTCGCACACCGCCCCGCAGGGCTGATTTACACAACAATTCTCGTAGCTTGGGAAATTTTGGCTCCGGCGGTAGGGATCGAACCTACGACCAATTGATTAACAGTCAACTGCTCTACCGCTGAGCTACGCCGGAACACGGGGCGGTGTATAGCCGCGCTGTTTCGGGTCGTCCAGAGGGGTTTGCGGATTTTTTTCCCGGTAGCGAAAAATCTGCATGACGGGTCCGTCACCCGCCGCTCAATGCGGCGAAAACTCCGAATCCGCCGCGATCGGACCCGGGGTCGAGACCGCGCCAAGCTCGGACAGCGCGATCAGATGCGCCAGCACGTTGCGGGTGGCGGCGGGAATCAGTGCCGGCGGCACCTCATAGATTCGCCGCGCAAGGTTTTCGGCCGTGGCGGGACCGGCCCGCAGCGCCGACAGAATCTGCGCCGTACGCTCGCGGCGATGCGCGGCAAGCTCGGCCAGCCGGGTCGCGGGATCGCCCACCGCCGCGCCATGCGCCGGCAGCAGAAGCCGCGCGTCCGCCGAATCGAGCCGCGCCAGCGAACGGAAGTAATCCGCCAGGTCGCCGTCGGGCGGCGAGATCAGCGTCGAGGACCAGCCCATCACCACGTCGCCGCAAAAGATCACCGCCTCGTGGCGAAAGCTCAGATGGCCGGCGAAATGGCCGGGCGTGTGCAGCGCGGTCAGGCGCCATTCGTCGCTTTCGACCGCGGCGCCGTCCGCCAGCGCGATGTCGGGCAGGAAATCGCGGTCGAGTCCCTCGCCGCCGGCGATGCCGCCCTCGCGCGCCAGGCGCGCCATCACCGCCGAGCGCCCGGCCTCGGCCGGGCCGAAGCCCAGGATGGGCGCGCCGGTGGCCTGCGCCAGGGCCCGGGCGCCGCCGGAATGATCCAGATGCGCATGGGTCACGAAGATATGGCTGATCCGCCCATGCCCGGCCGCGGCCAGGATCGCCTGGCGATGGGCGGGCAGGTCGGGGCCGGGGTCGATCACCGCGATCTGGTCGCGGCCCAGCAGGAAAGTGTTGGTGCCCGGCCCGGTCAGGGGCGAGGGATTGTCGGCGGTGATGATCCGCAGGGCTTTCTCGGTGCTTGTCATGCGGTTAACCTAGACGCGGGCCGGCCGGTTTTCCAAGGCCGCAATGAGGCGAAGGGCGATGAATTTCGACTGGCTGAAACGGGTGATGCCGCGCGGCCTCTACGGGCGGGCGGCGCTGATCCTGTTCCTGCCGGTGGCGGTGGTGACCGTGGTCGTCACCGTCATGTTCCTGCAGCGGCATTTCGAGGACGTGACCCGGCAGATGAGCTCGGGCATGGCCAGCGAGATCGGGCTGGTCGTCCACCGCATCGACGCCGCCCCGGATATCGCCGCCGCGCGGGCGGCGGCGCAGGAGGTGACCGGGCCGCTGGGGCTGCAGCTGATCCTGCCGGCCGGGGCCGGGGGCGAGGACCGGCGGGTCTTCTACGACCTCTCGGGCCGCATCGTCATCACCGAGCTGCACGAGAAGGTCGCCGAAGTGCGCGCCGTCGACCTGAGCCGGCGCCGCGAGGTGCGGGTGACGCTGCAGGGCCGCTGGGGCCCCTATCAACTGGTGTTTCCGCGGGTGCGGGTCAGCGCCTCGAACCCGCATCAGCTGCTGGTGCTGATGATCGGCACCTCGCTTCTGATGACCGCCATCGCCACCATCTTCCTGCGCAACCAGCTGCGGCCGATCAGGCGCCTGGCGCGCGCCGCCGAGGATTACGGCAAGGGCCGGATCATCCCCTATCGTCCCGGCGGCGCCAGCGAGATCCGCAGCGCCGGCACCGCCTTCCTGGAGATGCGCGCCCGCATCGAGCGCCAGAACGAACAGCGCAAGCAGATGCTGTCCGGCGTCAGCCACGACCTGCGCACGCCGCTGACCAGGCTGCGGCTGGGCCTGTCGATGCTGAGCCCCGACTACCCGCCCGAGCCGGACGAGATCGCGGCGCTGGAAAGCGACGTGGCGGCGATGGGCACCATGGTCGACGCCTTCCTGGACCATGCCCGCGATGCGGCCCAGGACGCGCCGCCCGAGCCGGTGCCGGCGCTGGACTTCCTGCGCGGCATCGTCGCCGATGCGCAGCGCGGCGGCCAGCGGGTGGTTCTGCATGCACTGACCGGGGACGAGGCCGGCCGCGCCACCTTCCGCCGCGACAGCCTGCGCCGCGCCGTCGAGAACCTGATCGGCAATGCCGTGCGCTATGGCGAACGCGCCGAGGTCGATGCGGCGCTGGGGCCGAGCTATTTCCGCATCTCGGTCGAGGATGATGGCCCGGGCATCCCGCCCGAGAAGCGCGAGGAGGCGCTGAAGCCCTTCACCCGGCTCGACCCGGCCAGGAACCAGAATCGCGGCCAGGGCGTGGGCCTGGGCCTGTCGATCGCCGCCGATATCGCGCGCGCCCATGGCGGCCAGCTGCGGCTGGGCGAGGGCGAGCGGCTGGGCGGGCTGCGGGCCGAGATCGTGATTCCGCGCTGAGCGGCGCGGTTGCGGGACGTCCCCCGCCGGGCTAAGGCTGTCACAAGGACATGAGACAGAAGGGATTCCGCGATGCGGGCATTCGTATTTCCGGGGCAGGGCGCCCAGGTCGTCGGCATGGGGCGCGAATTGGCCGAGGCCTATCCGGCGGCGCGCGCAGTCTTTGCCGAGGTGGACGAGGCGCTGGGTGAGAGCCTGTCGGAGCTGATCTGGAACGGCGATATCGAGACGCTGACCCTGACCCAGAACGCCCAGCCGGCGCTGATGGCCACCTCGCTTGCGGCCTTCCGGGCGCTGGAGGCCGAGGGGTTCGGCATCGCGGACGCGGATTTCGTCGCCGGCCATTCGCTGGGTGAATATTCGGCGCTTTGCGCGGCCGGGGCGCTGAGCCTTGCCGATACCGCGCGGCTTTTGCGCCTGCGCGGCCAGGCCATGCAGGAGGCGGTGCCGGTCGGGCAGGGCGCCATGGCGGCGATCCTGGGCCTGGATTTCGCCGCGGTGGACCAGATCGCGCGGGACGCGGCCGAGGGCGAGGTCTGCCAGGCCGCCAATGACAACGATCCGGCGCAGGTGGTGATTTCGGGCCACAAGGCCGCCGTGGAGCGGGCGGCAGGGCTGGCGAAGGAGCGCGGCGCCAAGCGGGCGCTGATGCTGCCAGTCTCGGCGCCGTTCCATTCGGCGCTGATGCAGCCGGCGGCGGCGGTGATGGCCGAGGCGCTGGCGGCGGTCGAAATCGCCGCCCCGGCCGTGCCGCTGGTCGCCAATGTCCGCGCCGAGCCGGTGAGCGAGCCGGGCGCCATCCGCCGGCTGCTGGTCGAGCAGGTGACCGGCGCGGTGCGCTGGCGCGAGTCGGTCGAGTTCCTGGCCGGCGCGGGCGTCGCCGAATTCTGGGAGATCGGCGCCGGCAAGGCGCTGTCGGGGATGATCAAGCGCATCTCGAAAGAGGCAGCAGTGCGGAATATCGGCGTGCCGGGCGATATTGCGGCGCTGAAGGCATAAGGGGGCTCCGCCCCCATCCCTGCGGGATTCCCCCGGGGTATTTGGAAAACGGAGAAAGAGCTTGATGTTTGATCTGACGGGCAGGAATGCGCTGGTGACCGGGGCTTCGGGCGGGATCGGCGGTGCGGTGGCCGAGGCGCTGCATGCCGCCGGCGCCACGGTGGCGCTGTCGGGCACGCGCGAGGCGCCGCTGCGCGAGCTGGCCGGGAAACTGGGGTCGCGGGCGCATGTCGTGACCGCGAACCTGTCGGATGCGGCCGCGGTCGAGGCGCTGCCCAAGGCGGCGGCCGAGGCCATGGGCTCGGTCGACATCCTGGTCAACAATGCCGGCATCACCCGTGACAACCTGTTCATGCGCATGTCGGACGAGGAATGGGCGCAGGTGATCGAGGTGAACCTGACCTCGAGCTTCCGGCTGTGCCGGGGGGTGTTGCGCGGCATGATGAAGGCGCGCTGGGGCCGGATCGTGAACATCGGCTCGGTCGTCGGTGCCACCGGCAATCCGGGCCAGGGCAATTACGCCGCCGCCAAGGCGGGGCTCGTGGGCATGTCGAAGAGCCTGGCCTATGAGGTCGCCTCGCGCGGGATCACGGTGAACTGCGTCGCGCCCGGCTTCATCGAGACTGCGATGACCGACAAGCTGAACGACGAGCAGAAGGGCCGGATCCTGGCGCAGATCCCCGCCGGGCGCATGGGTTCGGCGCAGGAAATCGCCGGCGCGGTGCTGTATCTGGCCAGCCCCGAGGCGGGCTATGTCACCGGCACCACGCTGCATGTGAATGGCGGCATGGCGATGATCTGATGATGGTTTATGCGGGTTGCAAGATCACGTCTCCGTGCTATATCCCGCAAGCAAGGCTGCAGGGGAACCGCCCTGGGCTGTGACCGGCAATCGCTGGAACATCTGGGCGGATTGCCCGCGAAAACGAGGAAGAGACATGAGCGATATTGCTGATCGCGTGAAGAAAATCGTCGTCGAGCACCTGGGTGTCGATGAGGACAAGGTGACGGAAACCGCCTCGTTCATCGACGATCTCGGCGCCGATTCGCTGGATACCGTGGAACTGGTCATGGCGTTCGAGGAAGAGTTCGGCATCGAGATCCCCGATGACGCCGCCGAGACGATCCAGACCTTCGGCGACGCGGTGAAGTTCATCCAGGGCGCGGTCTGATCCAGCTCTGAGCGAGTTTGCAGGGGCGGTGCTTCGCAGGAAGCGCCGCCCTTTTTCTGTGCCTGCGGCGGTTTGACCCGGCGTCGCGGGGAACCGTCGCGTCCCGGCCTTCGTTGCAAGGATGAACCTGACGAAGGAGAGTTTCATGGCTGTGAATGTCAAAGGGCTCAGCGACAATGCCCGCAAGACCGCGATCGCCGAGTTGAATGCCCGCCTGGCCGACGCGCTGGCGCTGTCGGCGGCGATCAAGCAGGCGCATTGGAACGTGAAGGGCCGCAACTTCATCGCGGTGCACGAGCTGTTCGACACCGTGAAGGCGCGGCTGGACGAGCATGTGGACATGATGGCCGAGCGCGTGCAGGTGCTGGACGGCGTCGCCGTCGGCACGGTCGAGAAGGTGGCCAAGGCCAGCACGCTGAAGGAATACCCCACCGACCTGACCAAGGCCGAGGACCATATCAAGGCGGTCTGCGAACGGATGCGCGATTACGGCGGGAAGGTCCGCGCCGCCATCGGCACCACCGACGAGGCCGGGGATGCCGATACCGCCGACCTGTTCACCGCCGCCTCGCGCACCGCCGACAAGGATCTGTGGTTCCTGGAAAGCCATCTGGAGTGACGGCCTGGCCGGGGCGATGAAAACCGGGGCGCAAGCCCCGGTTTTGTCGTCTGGTCACTTCGGCATCGGCGCCGTGATGCCCTCGACATAGAAGTTCATCGAGGACAGGTCCTTGTCGCTGGCGGTCTGGCCCTCGGCCAGCCAGACGCTGCCGTCCTGCTTGTTCAGCGGCCCGGTGAAGGGGTGGTATTCGCCCGAGGCGATCCTGTCCTTCAGCGCCAGCGCCTCGTCTTTGATCTCGGCCGGCACCGCCTCGGTGATCTCGCCGATCTCGACCTCGCCGTCGCCGATGCCCAGCCAGACCGCATGCGATTTCCAGGTCCCGTCCAGCACCTCGCCGACGCGCTGGATGTAATAGGGTGCCCAGTTGTCGATGATCGACGAAACCCGCGGGCTGGGCTTGAACGCCGCCATGTCGCTGGCCTGGCCGAAACCGATGGCGCCGGCCTCCTGCGCCTTGGCCAGCGGCGCGGTCGAGTCGGTGTGCTGCAGGATCACGTCCACGCCCTCGGCGATCAGCGCGGCGGCGGCGTCGGCCTCTTTCGCGGGATCGAACCAGCTATAGGCCCAGACCACCTTCATCTCGACATCCGGGTTCACCTTCTTCGCGTGGATATACGAGCTGTTGATGCCCTGCACCACTTCGGGGATCGGGAACGAGCCGATATAGCCGATCTTGTTCGACTTGGTCATGCGCCCGGCGATGGTGCCCATGACGGCGCGGCCCTCGTAGAAGCGGGCGTCGTAGGTGGCGACGTTCTCGGCGGTCTTGTAGCCGGTGGCGTGCTCGAACTTCACGTCGGGGAATTTCTTCGCCACGTTCACGGTCGCGTCCATGAAGCCGAAGCTGGTGGTGAAGATCAGCTTGTGGCCGGACAGCGCCAGCTGGGTGATGGCACGCTCGGCATCGGCGCCCTCGGGGACGCTTTCGATGAAGGTGGTCTCGACGCGGTCGCCATATTCCTTTTCGACCGCCTGGCGGGCCAGGTCGTGTTGATAGGTCCAGCCGCCGTCGCCCACCGGCCCGACATAGATGAAGCCCACCTTGAGCTTTTCATCCTGGGCAAAGCCGGGCAGGGCCGAGGCGGCCAGAAGGGCGGCGGCGCTGCCGAGAAGGGTTCTGCGATTCATCATGGTCTCCTGTTGGTTACGCTAGCGCAGTGCGTGGAAGGGCCTGCCCAGCGATCCGGGGGCAGCAGCCCCGCCCGAGCGGCCGAATTTCTGCCGGGCCGAGATCAGCACCAGCACGAGGATCGTGGCAAGATAGGGCGCCATGCTGAGCAGCTGCACCGGCACCGCGACCCCCGCCGCCTGCAGACGCAGCTGCAGCACGGTGACGCCGCCGAACAGCCAGGCGCCGGCCAGCACGCCCCAGGGGTTCCATTGCGCAAAGACCACGATGGCCAGCGCGATCCAGCCGGCGCCGGCGGTCATGCCCTCGGTCCATTGCAGCACCGTGGCGATCGAGATATAGGCGCCGCCCATCCCGGCCAGCGCGCCGCCGAAGCCGATGGCGGCGATGCGCAGGGCGCGCACCGGATAGCCCAGCGCATGGGCGGCGTCGTGGTTCTCGCCCACCGCGCGCAGGATCAGGCCGGGGCGCGAGCGCATCAGGAACCACCAGACGGCGGGCACCAGCGCCAGGCCCAGCCAGATCATCAGGTTCAGCCGCAGCGGCCCGGCCAGCATCGGCGGCGCCTTCACCCCCTCGTAGGGCTTGCCGAACATGGCGGTCAGGCCCAGGCCGAACAGCGTCAGCGCCAGCCCCGTGGCAACCTGGTTCGACAGCAGGAATTGCGTCAGCACCGCGAAGATCATCGACAGCGCCGCGCCGGCGACGGCGGCGGCCAGGAAACCCAGCGCCGGGCTGCCGCTGGCATGGGCCACGGCAAAGCCCGCCAGCGCGCCGCCGATCATCATGCCCTCGACCCCCAGGTTCAGCACCCCCGCGCGTTCGACGACCAGCTCGCCCAGGGCTGCGAACAGGATCGGCGTCGCGGCGCCCAGCAGCAGGATGAAGACGGAAAGCGGGTCGATCATCATGCGCGCCTCCGGATGCGGTATCGGGTCAGGATGTCGAAGCCGAGCAGGAAGAACAGCAGCATCCCCTGGAACACCTGCACCGTCGCCGCGGGCAGGTTCAGCATCATCTGCGCCAGTTCCCCGCCGATATAGGTCAGCGCCATGAGCAGCCCCGCCAGCAGGATGCCCAAGGGATGCAGCCGGCCCAGGAAGGCCACGATGATCGCGGTGAAGCCGTAGCCCGAGCCGAAGCTCTCGGTGATCTGGCCGGCCGGGCCCGCGACCTCGAACAGGCCGGCGAGGCCGGCAAGCGCGCCCGAGACGCCCAGGCACAGCGCCACCAGCCGCTCGGGGCGGACGCCGGCAAAGCGCGCGGCGCGGGGGGCGGCCCCGGCGGTGCGGATGTGGAAGCCAAGGACGTGGCGCGACATCACGAACCAGGTCGCCGCCAGGGCCAGCACCGCCGCCACGCCGCCCCAATGCAGGCCGGAGCCGGCGATCAGGTCCGGGTTCGAGGCCGCCTCGTATTGCTGCAGGTTGCGCGAGCCGGGAAAGTTGAAGCCCTCGGGGTTCTTCATCGGCCCGAAGGCCATCCAGGCGGCGACCTTCTGCGCCACATAGACCAGCATCAGCGATACCAGGATTTCCGAGGCGCCGAACCAGTTGCGCAGCAGCGCCGGGATCATCCCCCAGGCCCAGCCGCCCGCCGCGCCGGCCAGGATCATCGCCGGGAAGATCCAGAACGCGTCCAGCGGATAGGCGGCCAGCGCCACCGCGGCGCCGCAAATGGCGCCGATGATGTATTGCCCCTCGGCGCCGATGTTCCAGATCCCGGCGCGGAATCCCAGCGCCAACCCGCAGGCGATCAGGATCAGCGGCCCGGCCTTGACCAGCAGTTGCGGCCGCGAATAGCCGGCGGCGGGACCGAACAGCGGGTCCCAGAAAATGGTGCGGATCGCGGCCAGCGGGTCGAAGCCCATGGCGGCGAACAGCGCGCCGCCGACCAGCATCGTCGCCAGCACCGCCAGCACCGGGGTCGCGACCTGCCAAAGCAGCGGGGCGCTGGTGCGGGGTTCAAGCCGAAACATGCGCCACCTCCATGCCATGCGCGCCGCCCAGCATCAGCCCGATCTCCTCGACCGTCAGGCCCTCGGTCGGCCGGGGCGCGGACAGCCGGCCCTGGTTCAGGGCGCAGAACCGGTCCGACAGTTCCAGCAGCTCGTCCAGGTCCTGGCTGATGACGATCAGCCCGGCACCCTGCGCGGCCAGGTCCAGCAGCGCCTGGCGGATGGCGGCGGCGGCGCCGGCATCGACGCCCCAGGTCGGCTGGTTGACGACCAGCGCCCGCGGCCGGCCCAGCACCTCGCGGCCGATGACGAATTTCTGCAGGTTGCCGCCCGACAGCGCGCCCGCCGCCGTGCCGGGGCCGGGGGTGCGCACGTCGAAGGCGCGGATCACCTCCTGCGCGAAAGCCGTGGCCGCCTTGCGGTCGATCAGGCCGTTGCGGATCAGCCCCTGCCGCGCCCCGGCGGTCAGCAGCGTGTTCTCGGCCAGGCTGAATTCGGGCACCGCGGCATGGCCCAGCCGGTCCTCGGGCGCCGCCAGCAGCCCGGCCCGGCGCCGCGCCTCGGGGCCGGCGGCAGAGAGGTCGCGTCCCTCCAGAGCCACGGTGCCGGCGGCGGTCGCGGTCTCGCCCGACAGCGCCGAAAGCAGCTCCTCCTGGCCGTTGCCGGCGACGCCGCCGATGCCCAGGATCTCGCCCGCGCGCAGGCTCAGCGCGATGTCCCTCAGCGCCACGCCCTCGCCGGCCGGCGTGGACAGGCCCCGGACCTCCAGCACCGGCGCGCCGGGCTTGCGGCCGGAACGGTCCACCAGCCGCATCTCGGCCCCGACCATCATCGCCGCCAGTTCGCGGGCGGAATGGGCGCGCGGATCGACCGTGCCGACCAGCCGGCCCTGGCGCAGGATGGTGGCGCGGTCGCAATGGCTGCGGATTTCCTCCAGCTTGTGGCTGATATACAGGACCGCCGTGCCGGCCTCGGCCAGTTGCCGCAGGGTGGCGAACAGGATCTCGGCCTCCTGCGGGGTCAGGACCGAGGTCGGCTCGTCCATGATCAGCAGGCGCGGGCCTTGCAGCAGGCAGCGCAGGATCTCGACCCGCTGCCGCTCGCCCGCCGACAGGCTGGCGATGCGGCGGCCGGGGTTCAGCGGCAGCCCGTAGCCCTGCGACAGCTCGGCGATGCGGCTGGCAAGTTCGGCGCGCGGCGGCGGGTTCTCCATCCCCAGCGCGATGTTCTCGGCCACGGTCAGCGCGTCGAACAGGCTGAAATGCTGGAACACCATGGCGACGCCGGCGGCGCGGGCGGCGCGCGGATCGTGCGGCGCATAGGGTGCGCCCAGCAACGCCATCCGCCCCTCGTCCGGCCGCACCAGGCCATAGATCATCTTGACCAGCGTGGACTTGCCGGCGCCGTTCTCGCCCAGCAGGGCATGGATCTCGCCGGCGGCGACCGCAAAGGACAGGTCGTCATTGGCCCGCACGCCGGGATAGCTCTTGCCCAGACCCTCGGCCCGGAAAACATCGGTCACTGTCGCGCGCCTCGCTGCTTTTTGCGCCAAGATTAGCGGTTTTCCGCCGAGGGGCAATTGCACAATCCGTCAGGTCGGACCTAGATTGCGCCATGCCGGAAAATTCTCCCCGATTCATCCACCTGCGCACCCATTCCGAACATTCGCTGCTGGAAGGCGCGGTGCCGGTCAAGAAACTTGCCGATCTGGCGGCGCAGAACGGCATGCCGGCCGTGGCGCTGACCGATACCAACGCGCTGTTCGCGGCGCTGGAATTCTCGGTCAAGGCGCAGGATGCCGGCGTGCAGCCCATCGTCGGCTGCCAGGTCACGCTGGCGGCCGAAGTGACCGGCCCGGTGGTGCTGCTGGCCCAGAACGAGGCCGGCTGGCTGAACCTGATGGAGCTGTCGACCTGCCTTTACCTGCGCGACGACCACGCGCTGCCGCATGTGACGCTGGCCGATCTGGAAGCCCATGCCGAGGGGCTGATCTGCCTGACCGGCGGCGCCGGCGGCCCGCTGGGCCAGCTGGTGCTGCAGGGCCGCCCGGCCGAGGCCCGCGGCCTGGCCGAGCGGCTGGCCGCCGCCTTCCCGACCCGGCTTTATGTCGAACTGCAGCGCCACCACGATGCCGAGGGCCAGCCCGTCCCCGAGGAGGCGGGCTCGGAAGGCGGCATGATCGACATCGCCTATGCGCTCGACCTGCCGCTGGTCGCCACAAACGACGTGTATTTCCCGAAATCCGAGCTGTTCGACGCCCATGACGCGCTGATCTGCATCTCGGACCGCGCCTATGTCGACCAGACCGCGCCGCGCCGCCGGCTGACGCCGCAGCATTACTTCAAGACCGCCGCCGAAATGGCCGCGCTGTTCGCCGACCTGCCCGAGGCGATCCAGAACACTGTCGAGATCGCCCGCCGCTGCGCCTTCGCGGTCAAGAAACACAAGCCGATCCTGCCGCGCTTTGCGGGTGACGAGGTCGAGGAACTGCGCCGCCAGGCCTGGGACGGCTTGCGCGCCCGGCTGGCGGTGATCCCGCATTCCGCCACCGTCGAGGAATACGAGGAACGCCTGCGCTTCGAGCTGGGCATCATCGAGCAGATGGGCTTTCCCGGCTATTTCCTGATCGTCGCCGACTTCATCAAATGGGCCAAGGAACACGGCATCCCGGTCGGGCCGGGCCGCGGCTCGGGCGCCGGCTCTCTGGTTGCCTATGCGCTGACGATTACCGACCTGGATCCAATGCGTTACAGCCTGCTCTTCGAGCGGTTTCTGAACCCGGAACGGGTGTCGATGCCCGACTTCGACATCGACTTCTGCATGGATCGCCGCGAGGAGGTGATCCAATACGTGCAAGAGAAATACGGCCGCGACAAGGTCGGCCAGATCATCACCTTCGGCGCGCTTCTCTCCAAGGCGGCGGTGCGCGACGTGGGCCGGGTGCTGCAACTGCCCTTCGGCCAGGTGGACCGGCTGTCCAAGATGATCCCGGTCGAGGGCGTGAAGCCGGTCAGCGTCACCAAGGCCCTGGCCGACGAGCCGCGCCTGCGCGAGGCCGCCAGGGAGGAGGTGGTCGCCCGCCTGCTGGACTATGCCGCCAAGATCGAGGGGTTGCTGCGCAATGCCTCGACCCATGCCGCCGGCGTGGTGATCGGCGACCGGCCGCTGCACCGGCTGGTGCCGCTTTATCGCGATCCGGCCTCGGACATGCCGGCGACGCAGTTCAACATGAAATGGGTCGAGCAGGCCGGGCTGGTCAAGTTCGACTTTCTCGGCCTCAAGACCCTGACGGTGATCCAGAACGCGGTCGATCTCATCAATGCCGGCGGCCGGCAGCTGCATGTCGCCGCCGACGGGCGGCGGCTCTACGATCCGGCCAAGGGGGCCGAGAACCAGATCAACGCCATCCCGCTGGACGACAAGCCCAGCTATGAGCTGTTCGCCAGCGCCCGCACCGTGGCGGTGTTCCAGGTCGAAAGTTCGGGGATGATGGACGCGCTGCGGCGCATGAAGCCGACCTGCATCGAGGATATCGTGGCGCTGGTGGCGCTGTATCGCCCCGGCCCGATGGAGAACATCCCGACCTATTGCGAGGTGAAGAACGGCCTGCGACCGCTTGAATCCATTCACCCCACCATCGACCACATCCTGGCCGAGACCCAGGGCATCATCGTCTACCAGGAACAGGTGATGCAGATCGCCCAGGTCATGGCCGGCTACAGCCTGGGCGGCGCCGACCTGCTGCGCCGCGCCATGGGCAAGAAGATCGCCGAGGAGATGGCCAAGGAGCGGCCGAAATTCGTCGAGGGCTGCAAGCAACAGGGAATCGACGCGAAGAAGGCCGGAGAGGTCTTTGACCTGCTTGAGAAATTCGCCAATTACGGTTTCAACAAGTCCCATGCCGCCGCCTATGCCGTGGTCAGCTACCAGACCGCCTGGCTCAAGGCCAATCACCCGGTCGAGTTCATGGCCGCGGTGATGAACTGCGACATTCACCTGACCGACAAGCTCGCCGTCTATAAGCGCGAAGCCGACCGGATGGGGATCGAGACCGTGCCGCCCTGCGTCAACCGCTCCGAGCCGACCTTCAGCGTCAAGGACGGCCGCATCGTCTATGCGCTCGGCGCGCTGAAGGGCGTCGGCGTCGAGGCGATGCGGCTGATCACCGCGGCGCGCGGCCAGACGCCGTTCCGCGACCTGCACGATTTCGCCCGCCGCGTCGACATGAAGCGCGTCGGCAAGCGGCCGCTGGAGATGCTGGCCCGCGCCGGCGCCTTCGATGGGCTGGAACCGAACCGCGCCCGGGTGCTCAAGGCGCTGGACGGGCTGGTCGCCTGGTCGGCGGCGGTGCAGGAAGCCGCGGCCTCGTCGCAAAGCTCGCTGTTCGGCGGCGGCGAGGATCTGCCGCCGCCGCGCCCCGTGCCGGCGCCGATCTGGATGCCGGCCGAGAAGCTGGCCGAGGAACATGCGGCGGTCGGCTTCTACCTCTCGGGCCATCCGCTGGACGATTACCAGCCGGCGCTGCGCCGCAAGAACGTGCAGACCCTGGCCGAGGTGACGCAGGCGGCGGCCGATGGGGCGCTGGTCGCCTCGCTGGCCGGCACCGTGGCCTTCCGGCAGGAAAAGAAATCCGCCCGCGGCACCCGTTTCGCCTTCGTCGGCCTGTCGGACCCGACCGGGCTTTACGAGGTCACGGTGTTTTCCGACACGCTGGACGCCCATCGCCAGCACCTGGAACCGGGCGAGAACGTGGTGCTGCAGGTGCAGGTCGAGCCGTCGGGCGATCAGGTCAAGCTTCTGGCCCGCGCGGTGACGCCGCTCGATCAGGCGGTGGCGGATGCCGGGGCCAATCGGCTCGCGGTCGAGATCGCCGGGCTGGACGCCGTGCCCGGCATCGCCGAGGCGCTGGCCCGCATCCAGGCCGAGATCGCCGCCCCGGCCCGCGCGCGCGGTCCTATTGCCTTGCGGCTCAAGGACGGCGAGGATCTGGTGGATATCGAGATCGCCGAGGACGCGCCCTTGACCACGCCGGCGCGCCAGGCGTTGCGCGTCATTCCCGGCGTGCTGGAAGTGCTTGAAGAATAGTTTTTTCATCCGGCCGGCCCGCCGGCCCATTGTTACAAGGAGCTTTCATGCGATTCCCGACCATTGCGCAGGGCGCCACGCCCTCGGCGGACGGGGCGGTGACGCGCTTCGTCTCGCCCGAGGTCCAGAACAAAAGCTGGTTCAACCCGACCAAGCCGGTGATCTTCGTCAACGGCATGATGAATACCGGCGCCGATCACCGGGCCAGCGCCGAGGCGCTGTCGCTGATGCTGGGCTGCCCGGTCATCGGCGTCTACAACCGCAAGGATGGTTTCTGGGCCGACCTGTTCCAGTGCATCACCGACAAGGCGCGGCTGACCCAGGTCCAGACCTCGAACCTGAACCACAACACCAACTGGATCGCGTTCTTCGACCAGGTCTGGCAGAAGAGCCGCGAGAAGCGCCCGATGCTCAGCAAGGAGGATTTCGCGCATGAGATGCTGGCCGGCAACCCGGCGGCGCAATCGCTGTTCGCGCTGCTGATCGGCCAGCCGGGCGGCATGCTGGGCACGCCGGTCTATTGCCACAGCCAGGGCAACCTGGTGACCTCGAACGCGCTTTCCGCGGTGACGCTGGTCAAGGGCGCGGACTCGGTCCGGGGCCTCGAGGTGAACAGCTTCGGCTCGCCGGCGCGCGGCTGGCCGGTGGGGCTGAACCGGGTGAACAACGCCTATACCTTCGACCCGGTCAGCTTTCTTGACCTGCGCATGGACTGGACCAGTTCCAAGGTCGGTTTCAAGGTCGCGCATGGCTTTCTGAACTATGTCGCGCAAGACGGTGAATTCGTTGTGAACCGCTTCCGCACCGGCGGCTGGGGCATGACCGTCAACATGGACGAAAAGGGGCTGGCGAAGTTCTGCGCCGGACTCGGCACCAACACCAAGCGGCTGCGCGCGATCTTCGACCGGCTCGAGGCGGCGCATTTCACCGACAGCGACGACGTGGCGCTGGAATATGTGAACCTGCTGTCCGAGCAGCAGCTCGCGGCGCTGCGGGCCGTCGATCCGGCCTTCATCGCGCAGCTGGTGCGGCTGTTGCAGGCCGGCTGGACCGCCGCCGACGAACAGCGCGCCATCGACCGGCTGCAAGCGGCGCAGGGCGTCAGCTGAACGCAAAAGCCCCGCCGATGGCGGGGCTTTCCATTCCGGGGCAGGGCGCTCAGTTGCGCTCCTTGTCCACCATCTTGCCCTTGCTGATCCAGGGCATCATGGCGCGCAGCTTCTCGCCGACCTTCTCGATCTGGTGCTCGTCGTTGATGCGGCGGGTCGCCTTGAAGAAGGGCTGGCCGACGGCGTTCTCCTGCATGAAGTCGCGCACGAACTTGCCGGTCTGGATGTCCGACAGCACTTCCTTCATGCGGGCCTTGGTTTCCTCGTAAGGCAGGATGCGCGGGCCCGAGACATACTCGCCATATTCGGCGGTGTTCGAGATCGAGTAGTTCATGTTGGCGATGCCGCCTTCGTAGATCAGGTCCACGATCAGCTTCACCTCGTGCAGGCATTCGAAATAGGCCATCTCGGGCTCGTAGCCGGCCTCGACCAGGGTTTCAAAGCCCATGCGGATCAGCTCGACCAGACCGCCGCACAGCACCGCCTGCTCGCCGAACAGGTCGGTCTCGCATTCCTGGCGGAAATTGGTCTCGATGATGCCCGAGCGGCCGCCGCCGATGGCCGAGCAATAGCTCAGCGCCAGATCCTGCGCCTTGCCGGTGGCGTCGTTATGCACCGCGAACAGGCAGGGCACGCCGCCGCCCTTGGTGTATTCGCCGCGCACGGTGTGGCCCGGGCCCTTCGGCGCCATCATGATCACGTCGACGCCCGGCTTGGCCTCGATCAGGCCGAAATGGATGTTCAGACCGTGGGCAAAGGCGATGGCCGCGCCTTCGCGGATATTGTCATGCACGTATTTCTTGTAGGTCTCGGCCTGCAGTTCGTCGGGCATGGTGAACATGATCAGGTCGGCCCAGGCGGCGGCCTCGGCGATGCCCATGACCTTCAGCCCCTCGGCTTCCGCCTTCTTGGCCGAGGCCGAGCCCTCGCGCAGCGCGACGACGACGTTCTTGGCGCCGGAATCGCGCAGGTTCAGCGCATGGGCGTGGCCCTGGCTGCCGTAACCCAGCATGGCGATCTTCTTGTCCTTGATCAGGTTCACGTCGCAATCGCGATCATAGTAAACGCGCATCGGAAACTCCCTCCATTTCGCTGCAGGGGTTGTAGCAGCCGTGCGCCGGCAGATCAGCGCATTTTTCGCACTTCTATCTTCAAATGCGAAATGATAATAAACGATAGATCATCTTTGCGAAAAAATCATGCCCGACGCCACCGATCGCCGCATCCTGCGCCAGCTGCTCGCCGATCCCGACATCGCCAATGCCGAACTGGCCCTGCGCGCCGGGGTGACGCCCGCCAGCCTGTGGCGCCGGCTGGAAAAGCTGCGCGAGACCGGGGTGATCCGCGCCACCGAGACCCGCATCGACTGGCGCAAGCTCGGCTACGAGGTGCAGGTCAGCCTGCGCTTCACCCTCGACAAGACCCATCAGCGCGCCTTCGACGAATTCCAGGCCGCCGCCCGCCGCGTCCCCGAGGTGACCGAGATCCAGACCTTCCTCGGCTCGGTCGACCTGCGGCTGTCGGTCATCGCCCGCGACATGGCGCATTGGCAGCAGATCTACCGCGAAAGCATCCTGACGCTGCCGCATGTCCAGGACAGCGACGCGCTGATGCTGGTCTCGACCATCAAGGACGTGCAGGAGCTGCCGCTGTGAGCCTCGCCCCCGACGCCACCGACCTGGCCATCCTGCGGCTCCTGGCCCAGGACGCGACCCGCGGCGCGGCCGAGATCGGCCGCGCCCTGGGCCTGACCCAGCCCGCCACCTGGCGCCGCATCCGGCGCCTGGCCGAGGCGGGGGTGATCGCCGGCCGCCGCGTGGTGGTGGACGAGGCGGCGCTGGGATTCGGCGTCACCGTCTTCCTGGGCATCCGCCTGGCCGCCAAGGGCCGCACCAGCCTCGAGGATTTCGAGCGCGCGGTGACCGCCATCCCCGAGGTGCAGACCGTCCAGCATGTGCTGGGCCAGTTCGACTACCGGCTGCGCATCCATGCCCGCGACATCGCCGATTTCGAACGCATCCTGCGCCGCCGCATCATGACCCTGCCCGGCGTCGGCCAGGTCGAGGCGAACGTGATGCTCTCCGAGGAACGCCGGCCCGGCCCGCTCTAGGTCACGGGCTTGTTGGCTTGCAAAACCCCGGCAAAGCCGCCAATCAGGCGCGACCCAACATGAGGTGAGCGATGGCCAGTCCCGCCCCGTTTTCGCGTTACGAATTCCTGATCGCCTGGCGCTACCTGCGCGCCCGCCGGGCCGAAGGCGGGGTCAGCGTGATGACCTGGATCAGCCTGATCGGCATCACCCTGGGCGTCATGGCGCTGATCGCCACGCTGGCGGTGCGGGCCGGTTTCCGGGCGGATTTCGTCGACACCATCCTGGGCGCCAACCCGCACAGCACCGTCTATTACCCGCCGACGCAGATCTATAACGAGCTGACCGAGGAAACCTACGTCTCCCCCGGCACCATCGCGGATTACGACGCGCTGGCCGCGAAGATCGCCGCCGTCCCCGGCGTCACCCGCGCCGATCCGGCGGTGCGCGGCAAGGTCATGGCCACCCAGAACGGCGCCCGCGGCCTGGGTGACGTCTACGGCGTCTCGGCCGAGGCGCTGAAGGCGCTGCCCGGCGTCGTCGATCCCCAGCGCGCCAGCGGCAACATCGCCGATTACGACCGGGGCGTCGCCATCGGCCTGGGGCTGGCGCGGACGCTGGGCGTCGGCGTCGGCGACCGCATCCAGCTGGTCTCGCCCGAGGGGGCGCAGACGCCGGTCGGCACCACGCCCCGGATCGAAAGCTACGAGGTGGTCTATGTCTTCTCGGCCGGGCGCTGGGACATCGACGAGGCCCGCATCTATATGCCCATGGCCGCGGCGCAGAGCTTCTTCAACCGCGAGGGCGTCGCCGACGAGATCGAGGTCTTCGTCGGGGATCCCGAACGGGTGGACGACTGGACGCCGCAATTGCTGGCGGCGGTGGGCGAACGCGGCCAGGTCTGGACCTGGCGCGACGCCTCGGGCAGCTTCCTTGCCGCGCTGGACATGGAGGATGACGTGATGTTCGTCATCCTGGCGATCCTGGTGCTGATCGCCTCGATGAACATCACCTCGGGCCTGATCATGCTGGTCAAGAACAAGGGCCGCGACATCGGCATCCTGCGCACCATGGGCCTGACCGAAGGCGCGGTGCTGCGGGTGTTCTTCCTCTGCGGCGCCTTCACCGGGGTGATCGGCACCGCCGCCGGCGTGCTGCTGGGCGTGGCGCTGGCCTTGAACGTCGACCATGTCATGGCGGCGCTGAACGCGCTGACCGGCGGCAATGCCTGGCAGCCCGAGGTGCGCGGCATCTACGCGCTGCATGGTGAGCTGCGCGCCTGGGACATCTTCCGCGCCGTGGCGCTGTCCCTGGGGCTGGCCTTCGTGGTGACGATCTTCCCGGCGCGGCGGGCGGCGCGCATGAACCCGGTCGAGGCGCTGCGCTATGAATGATCCCGCGCGTCCCGCTCGCCCGGCCCGCCGCCGGGGACCAGCCCCGGCCAATCCGAACCCGCAAGAGGGTCCCGCATCATGAATGACGTCCTGGTCCTCGAAGGCGTTTCCAAGACCTATGGCAAGGGCGGCCCGGCGCCGGTTCCGGTGCTCTCCGGCCTGTCGCTCAGCGTGGCGCGCGGCGAGGTGGTGGCGCTGGTGGCGCCGTCCGGGGCGGGGAAATCGACGCTTCTGCATATCGCCGGCCTGCTCGACACCGCCGATGCCGGGCGGGTGGCGATCAACGGCCGCGAGATGAGCGGGCAGGGCGACCGCGCCCGGACCGAGGCGCGGCGCGAGGAGCTGGGCTTCGTCTACCAGTTCCACCACCTGCTGCCCGAATTCACCGCGGCCGAGAACATCGTGCTGCCGCAACTGGCCAATGGCGTCTCCGGCGCCGCCGCGCGGGCGCGGGCCGCCGACCTGCTGGGGCGGGTCGGGCTGTCGCATCGCGCCGCCCACCGGCCGGCGCAGCTTTCGGGCGGCGAGCAGCAGCGCGTCGCCTTCTGCCGGGCGCTGGCCAACCAGCCCTCGCTGCTGCTGGCGGACGAGCCGACCGGCAATCTCGACCCGGCGACCTCGGACAAGGTGTTCGACATGCTGATGACGCTGGTGCGCGAAACCGGGCTGGCGGCGCTGATCGCCACCCACAACCTCGAACTGGCAGGGCGCATGGACCGGGTGGTGCGGCTGGGCGGGGGGGGCGCGGCATGACCGCCGCCGCCGGCCGGCGGCGGTGTACGGCCGGTGTACGCGCGGTGCATGCGGGCTGCACGCAGATCACGCCCGAAACCCCGGCAATTGCTGGTCCCGGCGGCCCGGACGCCGCCAGGCAGCCCCGGCGCAACGCCCGCAGCCGTTGCGCGCCGCCGCGGCCTTCACCGTTTTCCAAATACCCCGCCTGCCTGGCGGCGGGGCTGGCGCTTCTCGGCCTGCTGCCGGCCCCGGCCGCCGCCGACCCGTTCGAGCAGTTCGGCACGGCGATGAAATACGGCCTGCCGCTGGCCGCGGCCGCCTGCGCCGCCGACCAGGACCGGCTCGAGGATTTCGCGCTGCGCGGGCTTTTGCAGACGGCGCTGGTCTGGGCGATGAAGGAATATACCGACGCGCCGATCGCCCGCCGCCCTTCGGGCCAAGGCGGCGGCTTTCCCTCGGGCCATACGGCGATGGCCTTTTTCGGCGCCGCGGATCTGGCCGGAAAATGCTTCGAGGACAAACCCTTGGCCGGCGCCGCCACCTATGGCGCGGCCGGCCTGACCGGCTGGAGCCGCATCCATGCCGGCGAACATACCCCGCAGCAGGTCTGGACCGGGGCGCTGATCGGCATCAGCTTCGGCGCGGCAAGCTTCGGGATCGGCACCGAGGGCGCGAGCGTCTCGGTGGGGATGCGGTTCTGAGCCCTTAGCGGGCGGTCGATCCGATCGGCCTAGAAAATTCTTTGCTCGATCTCACGCGGATCGGCCACATCCACATGCCAAAACTCGACTGCGCCTTCGGGCAGGGTCGCCAGCACCCGCGCCAGATCCGCTTTGTTCGTGTAACGGCGCAAGGACCAGGCTGTCGCCTCAATGGCATTGTCAGGCGTCAGGTTGTGGTTCTGCCGGACCTTCTTTACCTCCTGCACCAAGGCAGCCCGCTCCGCGAAGGGAAGCGGGGGGAGGTGAACCTGCCAGCCCGCAACGAAAACCGCGCGCGGTATGGCTGGAAGAACGGAAGCAAAGTTCAATCCCTGCTGGGCGGTCAGCCGCCGCCGAAACACCTGTAAGACCCCGTCCATCGCGGTATAGGCCGTATTATCCGACGTGAGGTCCATGCGGTCCCTGAGATCGTCAAGGATCGCCCTCCATTCCTTGGAAGCGTGGCGATAGGTCCAGGGCATCGGCATGGTCGGCTCTCGTCTCTTCTGGGGCATCAGGCACCTGATTCTAGCCCGCCGAGGCCGATTCGTCCCGCAAAGCCGCCCAGCCCAGCTGCTCGTGACGACCCGCTACCCCCGCGCGCCGGCCAGGATCACCACCGCGCCCAGCCCGCACAGTCCGCCGCCCAGCAGATCCCAGCGGCTCGGCACCTGACCCTCGGTCAGCCACAGCCAGCCCAGCGAGGACGCCACATAGATCCCGCCATAGGCCGCATAGGCGCGGCCGGCGAAATCCGTGTCCACCCGGGTCAGCAGCCAGGCGAACAGCGCCAGCGAGACCATGCCCGGCACCAGCCACCAGGCCGAGCGGCCCAGCCGCAGCCAGGCCCAGAAGGCAAAGCAGCCGGCGATCTCGGCCAGCGCGGCAAGGACGTAGACGGCAAGCGGCGCGGCCAGCGCCATGTCAGAGGTCCAGTTCCTCGGCATCCGCGAATTGCGCGTTCTCCTGAATGAACTGGAAGCGCAGCTCGGGCTTCTTGCCCATCAGCCGCTCGACCAGGTCCGAGGTCTCGCCGCCCTCGTCCTCGTCGATCGAGACCCGGATCAGCTTGCGCGTCTTCGGGTTCATCGTCGTGTCCTTCAGGTCCTTGGCGTCCATCTCGCCCAGACCCTTGAAGCGTTGCACGTCGATCTTGCCCTTGCCCCCCAGGCCCTTGGCCAGCATCGCCTCTTTCTCGGCATCGTCGGCGACATAGACCCGATGCGCGCCCTGGGTCAGGCGATAGAGCGGCGGGCAGGCCAGATACAGATGGCCCTTGTCGATCAGCGGCCGCATCTGGGTGAAGAAGAAGGTCATCAGCAGCGAGGCGATATGGGCGCCGTCCACATCCGCATCGGTCATGATGATGATCTTGTCATAGCGCAGATCGTCCACGTTGAACTTGCTGCCCATGCCGGCGCCGAGCGCCTGGCAGAGACCGGCGATCTCCTGGTTCTGGCCGAGCTTCGAGCTGGCGGCGCCCAGCACGTTCAGGATCTTGCCGCGCAGCGGCAGCAGCGCCTGGGTCTGGCGTTCGCGCGCCATCTTGGCGCTGCCACCGGCCGAGTCGCCCTCGACGATGAACAGTTCGGTGCCGTCGCGGTTGGTGGCCGAGCAATCGACCAGCTTGCCGGGCAGACGCAGCTTCTTGGTCGCCGACTTGCGGGCGGTTTCCTTTTCCTGGCGGCGGCGCAGCCGTTCCTCGGCGCGCAGCACCAGGAAATCCAGGATCGCGCCGGCGGATTTCGTGTCGGCCGCCAGCCAGTTGTCGAAATGGTCGCGCACCGCGCCCTCGACCAGCCGGGCCGCCTCGGTGGTGGCCAGGCGGTCCTTGGTCTGGCCGACGAATTCCGGCTCGCGGATGAAGCAGCTGACCAGCGCGCAGCCGCCGGTCAGCAGGTCGTCGCGGGTGATCTGCGCCGCCTTCTTGTTGCTGACCCGTTCGCCATAGGCGCGGATGCCGCGCAGGATCGCCGACCAGAAGCCGGCCTCATGCGTGCCGCCCTCGGGCGTGGGGACGGTGTTGCAATAGGACTGGATGAAGCCGTCGCGCGACGGCGTCCAGTTGATCGCCCAGTCCACCTTGCCAGGGGTGTTGAACTTTTCCTTGAAATCGACGCTGCCGGCAAAGGGCCGGTCGGCATAGGTCGAGGAGCCGTCGAGGGTTTCGGAAAGATAGTCGGCCAGCCCGCCGGGAAAGTGGAACACCGCCTCCGGCGGCGTCTCGCCGTCGTCGATCTCGGATTTCCAGCGGATCTCGACGCCCGAGAACAGATAGGCCTTGGATTTCACCATCTTCAGCAGCCGCGCCGGTTTGAAGCGGTGATGGCCAAAGATCTGCTCGTCGGCGTGGAAGGTCACGGTGGTGCCGCGCCGGTTCGGGGCGGCGCCGACCTTTTCCACCGGGCCAAGCGGGACCCCGCGCGAGAAACTCTGCTGGAACAGCTCCTTGTTGCGGGCGACCTGCACCACCATGCTGTCCGACAGCGCGTTGACCACCGAGGCGCCGACGCCGTGCAACCCGCCCGAGGTCTGATAGGCGTCGCCCGAGAACTTGCCGCCGGCATGCAGCGTGCACAGGATCACCTCCAGCGCCGACTTGCCGGGAAATTTCGGGTGCGGGTCGATGGGAATGCCGCGGCCGTTGTCGCGGATCACCACGCTGAAATCGGCCAGCAACTCGACCTCGATGCGGCTGGCGTGGCCGGCCACCGCCTCGTCCATCGAGTTGTCGAGGATCTCGGCCACCAGGTGATGCAGGGCGCGTTCATCGGTGCCGCCGATATACATGCCGGGACGCTTGCGGACGGGCTCCAGCCCCTCGAGAACCTCGATCGAGGCGGCCGAATAGCTTTCGGTGGCCTTGTCCGAGGCGGGAAAGAGATCGTCTGCCATGGCACCTGCTCGTCTTGTACTCTGGGCCGGCGTTATCTCATGCCCGGCGGGCCATGGGCAAGGGAAAGTGTCGGCCGGGGCAGGGGCCGCAAGTGATGGTGGCCGAGCGCGGCGTCAAGCCCCGCCAAATGCGACAAAACGCCCGGCAGTTTGACGCAGGTCAAGGTCGGTCGCGGGAATCACTGTCACAGTTCTGTCGTTGAAGGGTGAACGGGGGCGCGCGCGAATGGATGGTGAGCGGGTCAAGAGGGAAACGCCGGCCACCTCCGAAGGGTAAAGAGTTGGGAGTGGCGGTGGTCGGGGCGGCGTCGGTCGCGCCCCGGCCGCCGCTACTGCCACGGACAGCGCCGGCCGACGGCGATGCGACCGGGAAGGCGGCTGAGAAGGGGCTGACAACGAGGGCTGTGGCCGGTGGTTCCATCCCGCCGTTGGTTGCGCCAGACGGTGGCAATGGCGAGGGGGCGAGCGTCCCCCCGTGGCTGTCCCGCCGCCGATCCCGATGTGATCCGGCGGCTTTCGAGCCCGGGCGCCATCGCTGTTCCCGCAGGCCGGCCTGCGCCCGCGGCGGGCGAGGCGGCCTATTCGGGTTCGGCCTGCCGCTCCTGCCACATCTTGTGAAAGGCCGGCCGGGCCTGGCAGTCGGCAAGCCAGGCCTGGACGGCCGGAAACTGCTCCATCAGCGCGCCGTGGCCCTGGGCATAGCGCAGGATCTCGGCCACGTTCAGGTCGGCCACGGTGAAGCGGCCGCCGACCAGATGGCCATGCCGGTTCAGGTGATGCTCGAGCACCGCCAGCGGGCGGACCAGCCGCTCGGCCGCATTGGCGACGGCGGCCTGGGCGGCGCCCGGCTGGGCCTGGCCGCTGTGGTGGTTGAACAGGATGGCCAGCGCGTCCGGCTCGATCGCGGTGGCGGCGTAGAAGCTCCATTGCAGCATCAGCGCATCCTCGATGGCATCGGCGGGGCCGAAAGGTTGGCCGTGCTTGCGCGCCAGGTGCAGCGTGCAGGCCAGCGATTCCGACAGCACCAGGTCGCCGTCCTGGATCACCGGGATGGCGCCGGCGGGCGAGAGTTTCAGGAAGCTCTCGGAATGGGTGTTCAGCGGCGCGTCGGGGGCGTCGGGATCGGGCAGGCGATAGGCCTGGATCACCGGCACCTGCTTGAAGGGCAGGCCCAGCTCGTGACACAGCCAGACGATGCGCGAGGCGCGCGAGCGGGTGACGCCATAGACGGTCAGCATGGTTCTCTCCTGGTCTCGGCGCGAGCTTAGGCGCGTTCAGAGGGTCTGGGCAAGGTAGCGCATCATGTTGCCGCCCATGACCTTGGCGATCTGCTGGTCGGTCAGGCCGGCATCCAGCAGCGCCTGGGTCAGCGCCGCCAGATGCGCCGCGTCGAAGGGCGCATCCACCGAGCCGTCGTAATCCGAGCCCAGCGAGACGTGGTCCTCGCCCACCAGTGCGATGGCCGCCTGGATGGATGCGGCGATGTCCGCGGGGGTCTTGCCGCAGTTCACGTCGGCCCAATAGCCGATGCCGATCAGGCCGCCCTTGTCGGCGATGGCCTTGACCAGCCCGTCGGGCAGGTTGCGCGGGCTGGCGCAGCGGCCGTGGATGCCGGTATGCGACAGGATCGGCCGGGTGCCGGGAATGGCCAGCACGTCGCGCACCATCTGCGGGCTGGCATGGGCCAGGTCGATGATCATGCGCTTGTCCATCATCTCGGCCACCACCTCGCGGCCGAAATCCGACAGGCCCGAGCCGCTGCCGCCCTCGCCATGCAGGCTGCCGCCCAACTCGTTGTCGAAGAAATGCGTCAGTCCCAGCAGGCGGAACCCGGCGCCGTAGAGCACCTGAAGATTGGCGATATTGCCCTCCAGCGGATGCCCGCCCTCGCTGCCCAGGATGGCGCCGACGGTCTGGGCGCCGTTCTGGCGCGCCTCGAGCAAGGTCTGCAGGTCCGCGGCCGAGCGGATCAGCATCAGCCGGTCCGGTGCCGCTTCGGCGGCGCGGCGCAGCGCGGCGGCCTGCACCAGGGCGCGTTCCTTGAGGCTGAACCAGCTGGGCAGCGGGCGCAGCTGGCCGATGAACAGCGGCGTGATGTTGTCCGGCGCCTCGGCGGAGTTCTGGCTGTAGTTCTGGCCGCGCGGGCTTTTGGTGACGGTGGTGAAGACCTGCACGGCGACATTGCCTTCGGCCAGGCGGGGAATGTCGGTATGGCCACGCTCGGCCCGGTCCAGAAGGTCGCGGTCCCACAGCAGCGCGTCCGAATGCCAGTCGCCGATCACCAGCTGCTGATGCAGCGCCTCGGCCTGCGGCGAGACCGGCCAGCCCTTCGCCGGCATGGTCACGGGGTTCAGCCGGCTTTCGACCAAGCCGGGGCCCCAGATCGCCACCGCGACGGCCGCCAGCACCGCAAGCCCCAGAAGCCACAGGAAAATGCGCCGGATCATGCGGATCATGCCGTCCCCCTTGTCTCGTCCGGGGCGGAGCATAGGGCAGGGCCGCCGGCCATGCGACGGAAAACTGCCCCGACCCGTCCGCCGGGGAAGGTGCTGCGGATCAGAACGTCTGCCGCCCCGGCTGCCCGTCCGCGAGCGACAGGCGCAGGATATGCTGCGGCCCGATCCGGCCGCCGTGATAGAAGCTGCCGGTATCGGTGAATCCGGCGTCCAGATAGACGGCGCGCGCCACCGGATTGACCTCGTTGACCGTCAGCACCAGGGCCTTGGCTCGGGGATAAAGCCGGGGCACATAGCGACCAAGCGCCCGCATCGCCGCCTTGCCGGTGCCGTGCCCCTGTTCGGCGGCGTCGATCATCACCCCGCGCAATCCCAGATCCTGCGGGCCGGCAAAGTCGAAATGGGCGGCATAGGCGCGGTCGATCTTGAAGAATCCGACCGCGCGGCCGTCGCGGGTCACGACATGGAAGTCGCAGCCCGGCTCGTCGGCGGCGAAATGGCCGGCGATGGTGCCGCAGAACGGCTCCTGCTCGGGGCGCACGGCGATATGGGCCACGCGCTCGAACCCGTCGCGGCCCAGAGGTTCCAGCACGACCTTGGGTGCGGTCACGCCTCCATCGCCTCGAGCTCGTCGATGAAGCCCTCGATCATCGACAGGCCCTTGTCCCAGAACGCCGGGTCCGAGGCGTCGAGGCCGAAGGGCGCCAGCAGTTCCTTGTGGTGCTTGGAGCCGCCCGCCGCCAGCATGTCGAAATACTTGGCTTGGAAGTCCGGCAGCCCGTCCTCGTAGGCGGCATAGAGCGCGTTCACCAGCCCGTCGCCGAAGGCATAGGCATAGACGTAGAAGGGCGAATGCACGAAATGCGGCACATAGGCCCAGAAGGTCTCGTAGCCCGGCATGAACTCGAAGGCGTCGCCCAGCGATTCCGCCTGCACCGACATCCACAGCGCGTTGATGTCGTCCGGCGTCAGCTCGCCCTTGGCGCGGGCGGCATGCAGCTTGCATTCGAAATCGTAGAAGGCGATCTGGCGCACGACCGTGTTGATCATGTCCTCGACCTTGCCGGCCAGCAGCGCCTTGCGCTGCGCGGGATCGGTGGTCTTTGCCAGCAGGGCGCGGAAGGTCAGCATCTCGCCGAAGACGCTCGCCGTCTCGGCCAGCGTCAGCGGCGTCGAGGCCAGCAGTTCGCCCTGTCCGGCTGCAAGGCGCTGGTGGACGCCGTGGCCGAGTTCATGCGCCAGCGTCATCACGTCGCGCGGCTTGCCGAGGTAGTTCAGCAGCACATAGGGATGCACCGTGGTCACGGTGGGATGCGCGAAGGCGCCGGGCGCCTTGCCGGGCTTTACCCCGGCGTCGATCCAGCCCTTGTCGAAGAAGGGCTGCGCCAGTTCCGCCAGTTTCGGCGAGAATCCGGCATAGGCGTCGATCACGGTGGCCTCGGCCTCGGGCCAGGCGATCAGGCGCGGCGTCTCGGTCGGCAGCGGGGCGTTGCGGTCCCAGACCTGCAGCTTGTCGAGGCCCAGCCATTTGGCCTTCAGCCGGTAGTAGCGATGCGACAGCCGCGGATAGGCGGCGGTGACGGCATTGCGCAGCGCCTCGACCACCTCGGGCTCGACATGGTTCGACAGGTGGCGCGCGGTCTGCGGCGTCGGCATCTTGCGCCACTTGTCCTCGATGGCCTTTTCCTTGGCCAGGGTGTTGTGGATGCGGGCGAACAGCTTGACGTTCTTGCCGAACACCTCGGCCAGGCCGCGGGCGCCGGCCTCGCGCCGGGCGCGCTCGTGGTCGGTCAGCAGGTTCAGCGTCGCCTCCAGCCCCAGCTCCTCGCCATCGACATCGAAGCTCAGGCCGGCGGTGGTCTCGTCGAACAGCCGGTTCCAGGCGGCGGCGTCGACCACGGAATTGTCGTGCAGGAAGCGTTCCAGCTCGTTCGACAGCTGATAGGGCCGCATGGCGCGCATCCGGTCGAAGACCGGCTTGTAGCGCGCGGGCCCATCCGCCGCCGAGAACACCTCGTCATAGCGCGCGTCGGGAATGCGGTTGAACTCCAGGCTGAAGAACACCAGCCGGGTGGTGGCGGTGGTGATGCGGTCCTGCAGGTCGCCCATCTGCTTGGCGCGGGTCGCATCGGTGGTGTTCTGGTAATAGCGCAGCCCGGCATAGGACATGATCCGCCCGGCCAGGACGTCGATCTGCTGGTAACGCTCGATGCATTCCAGCATCTTCTCGGCCGAGAGCGAGGCGAGCTTGCCTTCATAGTCGCGGGCGAATTCGCAACAGGCCTTCTCGACCGCCTCCAGATCGCGGATCAGGTCCGGGGCTTCCGGCGAGGGGTAGAGGTCGCTCAGATCCCATTCCGGCAGTGGGCCCAGATCGGGATTGGCGGCGGCGGCGGGAAGGGCGTTTTCGTCTCGCGGCAGAAGGCGGCTGGCTGAAATCGTCATCGTTATTCCTTTCCTCTGCGACAACATGTGACGCCTGATGCGCCCGGCTGCAAGTCGAAGGGAACAATCGGGCGGCCGAGACGGCGCCTCAGCGCCGGTCGGTGGCGGCCGAGAAATGCGCGACCACCGACTCGAGGAAGCGGCTGCGGACCGGGTCGCGCTCCAGCATCGGCTCGTGCCGGCATTCGGCCAGTTCCAGCAGCGCGGCGCCGGGCCATCGGGCGGCGCGGGCGCGGATGGCGGGGCTCGAGACGATCCGCTCGGCGTCGCCAAGCGCGATCAGCGCCGGCAGGGCGGGCGAGGGCAGGGCGGCGATGCGGCGGCATTCCAGGATCGCCTCGCGCAGCCAGTCGTTGCTGGCGCCGCCGACCGAGATGTCGGGCCAGGCCGCGGCCTCGGCCACCAGCCGGCCCCAGCGCCGGCCGTCATGGGTCAGCAGGTTGTCGTGGAACGGGTCCAGCAGGACGAAACTTTCCTCGCCCCCCGCGCGCGGCGCCGGGTGGCCGCCGCGGCCCAGCCGGGACAGGGCGGTGGCCAGGCCGAGCGCCAGCCATTCCGGCACGCCGCGCAGGTCGATGCCCCACATCGGCGCCGAGAAGGCGACGCTGTCCACCGGCAGCCCCGCCTCGAGCGCGGCGAGGCCGATGGTGCCGCCCATGGAATGGGCCAGCAGGTGCCAGGGTCGGGGCAGATCAAGTTCCTGCGCCGCCACCACCAGTTCGACCACGTCGCGCTGGTAATCGGCGAAACTGCCGATATGTCCGGGTCGGACATTGGCCTGCAGCCGGTCGGACATGCCCTGGCCGCGCCAGTCGATGGACAGCACCTCGAACCCGGCGCCGTTCAGGTCCGCCGCGGTCTCGGCATATTTCTCGACATATTCGGTGCGGCCGGGAAACAGCAGCACCGTGCCGGTGGCGCCGCCCGCCGGCCAATGCGCGGCGCGCAGCCGCACCCCGTCATCGGCCCGCAGCCAGAAGGCGCGGGCCAGGGGCAGCGGATCGCCGGGCAGGGTGTTGAAGGGCGCGGGCTTCATCGCTTAAGAAAGCAGTGCCCCCAGTTTCATCGCCGTGCCCATCGAGCCGTCGACCTTCAGCTTGCCGGTCATGAAGGCGGTGGTCGGGTTCACGTCGCCCGAGAGCAGCCCCTCGAAGGTCTCGCGGCTGGCGGTCAGCGTCACCTCGGCCTCGTCATCGGCGGCGCGGGCGCCGTTGGCGTCGATATAGACCGAGCCCTCGCCCTCGATGACGAATTTGGCGGTGCCGTCGAAGCCCTTGGCCTTCTCGTCCAGCGCGGTCACGGCGCCTTCGATGACTTTGCTCATTCCATATCTCCTGTTCTCGTGTCTGGAATTGGTTGGGGCAGAGGTTTACATGGGGAATATGCGTTGGCCAGTCCCTCATTTCCATCATGCCGTGGCGGCAGGGCTTTTCCTGGGGCTTCTGGGGCCCGTCGCGGCCGTGGCCTGGCAGGGTGTCCCCGGCGCGATACCGGCCCAGGACGCGGTCCCGCAAGACGATTCTCCTGAAAATTCTCCTGAAAATGACAGCGATCCGCCGGTTGCGGACGCGCTGTCGGAACCGGCCGCGGCTTCGGAGCCGACCGCAGCCGCGCGGCTGCGCGAGCGCGAGGATCTGGACATGCTTTTCGCCGAACTGGCCCAGCCCGAGGGCGAGAGCTGGGCCCGGGCCGAGACCGATATCCTGCGCATCTGGTCGCGCTCCGGCTCGGCCGCCATGGATTTGCTCTACAAGCGCGGCGAGTCGGCGCTGGATGCCGGCGACACGGCGACGGCGCTGGGCCACTTGACCGCGCTGACCGATCACGCGCCGGATTTCGCGGCCGGCTGGTATCTGCGCTCGATCGCCTTCTATCTCGACGGGGATTACGGCCCCGCCTTGGGCGATCTGGAACAGGTGCTGCGGCTTGAACCGCGGCATTTCGGGGCGCTGACGCAGCTCGGCACCATGCTTGAGGAACTGGGCGACGGCCGCCGGGCCCTGGACGTCTTCCGCGCCAGCCTGAAGATTCACCCGCATCAGCAGGACGCGCAGGATGCCGTTCAGCGGATCGAACAGGAACTGCAAGGCACGGACGCCTGATGAACGACAGATCGCGGGTCACGGCCGTCCTTGGCCCGACCAATACCGGCAAGACCCATTACGCCATCGAACGCATGCTGGCGCATCGCACCGGGGTCATCGGCCTGCCGCTGCGGCTGCTGGCGCGCGAGGTCTATGACCGCATCGTCAAGGCGCGCGGCCCCTCGGTCGTGGCGCTGGTCACGGGCGAGGAGCGCATCGTCCCCGAGCGCGTGCAATACTGGGTCGCCACCACCGAGGCCATGCCCGAGGTCGGCGCCGATTTCGTCGCCATCGACGAGATCCAGCTTTGCGCCGATCCGGAACGCGGCCATGTCTTCACCGACCGGCTGCTGCACATGCGCGGGCTGCACGAGACGCTGCTGCTGGGCAGCGACACGATGCGCCCGGCCATCGCCGCGCTGGTGCCGCAGGCACTGTTCATGCGGCGCGAGCGCTTCTCGACGCTGAGCTGGGCCGGCTCGAAAAAGATCAGCCGCATGCCGCCGCGCTCGGCCATCGTCTGCTTCTCGGTCGAGGAGGTCTATGCCACGGCCGAACTGATCCGCCGACAAAAGGGCGGCTGCGCCGTGGTGATGGGGGCGCTGAGCCCGCGCACGCGAAACGCCCAGGTCGCCATGTATCAGCAGGGCGAGGTAGATTATCTGGTCGCCACCGACGCCATCGGCATGGGACTGAATCTGGACATCCGTCACGTCGCCTTCTCGGCCACCGAGAAATTCGACGGCCGCCGCTATCGCGAGCTGTTCCCGCACGAGCTGGGCCAGATCGCCGGCCGCGCCGGGCGTCATACCGAGCCGGGCACCTTCGGCGTCACCGGCGATGCCGGTCCGCTGGAGGAGGGGCTGGTCGATGCCATCGAGAACCACCGCTTCGCGCCGATCCAGCGGCTGATGTGGCGCAACGCGGCGCTGGAATTCGGCACGGTCGAGCGGCTGATCCAGAGCCTGGAAACCGCGCCCGAAAGCGGCTGGCTGACCCGCGGCCGCGAGGCTGACGACCTGCGGGCGCTCAAGGCGCTTGCAGCCATGCCCGACATCCGCGACCAGGTGACGCACCCCCGCGACGTGCGGCTGCTTTGGGATGTCTGCCGGATTCCCGATTTCCGCTCGATCTCGGCCGCCGAGCATTCGACATTGCTGGCGCGGATCTACGGGTTCCTGCGCGCAGGCAGGGTGCCCAACGACTGGCTGCAGGGCCAGATCGCCCGGATTGATAAAACGCAAGGCGATATCGACACATTGTCGAAACGATTGGCATATATACGCACTTGGACCTATGTTGCCCAGCGTTCGGGCTGGGTTTCGGATGAAAGCCATTGGCGCGCCGAGACGCGCGCGGTAGAAGATCGGTTGTCGGACGCGCTTCACGCGGCTCTGACGCAAAGATTCGTGGACCGGCGCACATCCGTGCTGCTGCGCCGGCTCAAACAGAAGGAGAGCCTTTTGGCCGAGGTGAATGACAAGGGCGAAGTGACGGTCGAGGGCGAGTTCGCCGGCCGTCTGGAGGGCTTCCGCTTCCACGCCGATCCGAGCGCAACCGGGGATGAGGCGCGCATGCTGAGCCGCGCCGCCTATGAGGCGTTGCGCCCCGAATTCCATCTGCGTGCCGACAGGTTCTACAACGCGCCGGATACCGAGCTGGACTTCACCGAGCAGGGCGGCCTGATGTGGGGCAGCTCGGCCATCGGCAAGCTGGTCAAGGGCGCCGAGCCGTTGAAGCCCGGCGTCGAGCCCTTCGTCGACGAGGAGGCCGGGCCCGAGATCGCCGACAAGGTGCGCCGCCGGCTGCAGCATTTCATCGACCGCAAGATCGCCACGCTGTTCGAGCCGCTGCTGGCGCTGAAGAACGACGAGACGCTGACCGGCCTGGCCCGCGGCTTCGCCTTCCGGCTGGTCGAGGCGCTGGGGGTGCTGCCGCGCGAGGGCGTCGCCGCCGAGGTCAAGGAACTGGACCAGGAATCGCGCGGCCTTCTGCGCAAGCACGGCGTGCGTTTCGGCCAGTTCACCATCTTCCAGCCGGCGCTGCTGAAGCCGGCGCCGACCCGGTTGCGGCTGGTGCTCTGGGGCCTGGATCAGGGGCTGGCCGAGTTCCCGGAAAGCCCGCCGCCGGGCCTGGTGACCATCCCGAACCTGCCGGACGTGCCCAAGGGCTACTACACGCTCTCGGGCTATCACCCGGCGGGCGAGCGGGCGATCCGCATCGACATGCTGGAACGGCTGGCCGACATGCTGCGGGGCCAGGACAGCCGGGGCGGGTTCGAGGCGACGCCGGACATGCTGTCGATCACCGGCATGACGCTGGAGCAATTCGCCGGGTTGATGCAGGGGTTGGGCTATCGCGCCGAGAAGAGCGAGCGGGTCAAGGCCCGTGCCGAGGCCGCGCCCGCCGCTGCCGAGCCGGCGCCCGCGCCCGAAACCGCCGATCACGAGCATCCGCTGACCGAGGAGGAAAGCGTGCTCGCCGCCGAGACCCGCGCTCGGTGGGAAGCCGAACAGGCCGCGCGCAAGGCTGCCGAGGCTTCGGCCGAAGGGGAAGCCGCCGCCGAGGGCGAGACCGTCGCTGCCGAGGCGGCGCCCGAGGTCGAGGCGTTCTACACCTTCACCTGGGCCCCGCGTCCGCGCGGCGGCCAGCGCCGCCCCGAGCGCGGCGAGCGCCAAGGCCAAGGCCAAGGCCAGGGCCAGGGTCAGGGCCGTCCGCAGGGCGAGCGTGGCCCGCGCCGCGAGCGCGAGGCCGGGCAGGAACCCCGCCGCGATGGAAAACCCTTCGAGGGCAAGCGTCGCGACGAGAATCGCGGCGAACGGGGCGACCGTCCCGACCGCGGCCCGAAGGGCAAGCACAAGGGCAAGCCGCGCCATGACGGGCCGAAGAGTTTCGAGGCGCGCCCGCCGCGGGCCGAGAAACAGGCCGACCCGGACAGCCCCTTTGCCATCCTTGCCGCGCTCAAGAACAAGACGTGAGCGCGGAAGCGGCAGGCTCGATCAGGCTTGACCGCTGGCTGCATCACGCCCGGCTGTTCAAGACCCGCACCCTGGCTGCCGACGCCATCGCCGGCGGCGGCATCCGGGTGAACGGGCAGCCCTGCAGCAAGCCCGCCCAGCCGGTGCGGCATGGTGACACGGTCACCGTCTCGGCCCATGGCCGGGTCCGGGTGTTGCGGCTGCGACTGCTGGGCGAGCGCCGCGGCCCCGCCAGCGAGGCCGCCGGCCTTTATGAGGAAATCGCGTTCTGATTCGCGGCCCTCGCCGGTCGAATCCGGAACGCGGTTCCTGCCTGACGGTGCATGTCGGAACGCCGTCCTGCCGCGCCGGACTTGCCGCCGCATCACCGTCTTTTCGCCCGGCATGGCCTTGAATGATGGCTGCCACGGGCGTAACTACCCGCTCAGGAACCAGGAATATCGCGCCATGACCTATGTCGTCACAGATAACTGCATCATGTGCAAATACACCGACTGCGTCGAGGTGTGTCCCGTGGACTGTTTCTACGAAGGCGAGAATACGCTGGTCATCCATCCCGACGAATGCATCGACTGCGGCGTCTGCGAACCGGAATGCCCGGCCGACGCGATTCGCCCGGATACCGAGCCGGACATGGAAAGCTGGGTCGAGTTCAACCGCAAATATGCCGAACTCTGGCCGGTGATTACCCGCAAGAAGGATCCGATGCCCGACTATCAGGAGATGGACGGCAAGCCCGGCAAGCTGGAGAAATACTTCTCCGAGGCCCCCGGCGAAGGGGATTGAGACCTGCAGTCTCGCCTGTGGCGGCCGGTCGTTCACAAAGCTAACGACTGTGTTGAACGCGCATCATTCCTCGCTTTTGTCTGTGTGGCAATGGCGGGTACGGGCCGGAATCGCTAGACCGGAGCCGTGGTCGGGGAGGAGGCGATTCGCCCCGGGTCACGCACCGGTTCTGGCGGTGCTCGGGTTCCGAGTTTCTGATTTTCAACGATTTTCTGCCTTCTGACAGGACCGGTGCCGCTTTGCAGCGAACCTTTGAACCGGCGCGATTTTTGTGCTAAAGTGCAACGATATCGCGCCGGTTGGGCTGCTTTCTGTGGCCTGTCCGGCGTTGCTGCCTGTTCTGGTCGACTGCCCGGCCGGAAATGCAAGAACAACGACACCGACCCGTAAGGGGGGGATCGTCCCGCCTTGGGGTCTTTTGTGCCGCCCGCCGGCGCAACTGCGAAGGAAGCCCAATGTCGAAAGCCAAGAAGACCGAATTCCGCCCCGATGATTTCGTGGTGTACCCGACGCATGGCGTGGGTCGCATCGTTTCGATCGAAGAGCAAGAGGTTGCCGGGCTGCGCCTCGAGATGTTCGTGATCTCGTTCGAGAAGGACAAGATGACCCTGCGCGTGCCGACCGCGCGCGCTTCCGAGATCGGCATGCGCGGCCTGTCGACCCCCGACCTGGTCGAGCGGGCGCTGGACACGCTGAAGGGCAAGGCCCGGGTCAAGCGCGCCATGTGGTCGCGCCGCGCCCAGGAATATGAGCAGAAGATCAATTCCGGCGACCTGATGTCGATTGCCGAGGTGGTGCGCGACCTGCATCGCAACGACGATCAGCGCGAGCAATCCTATTCCGAGCGTCAACTGTACGAGGCGGCGCTGGACCGCCTGACCCGCGAAGTCGCCGCCGTCAGCGGCATGGACGAGGCCGGCGCCCAGAAGAAGGTCGAGACGGTGCTGACCGCCCGCGCCGCCTGAACCGGACGGGCCGGCCAAGCGACAAGAAAAGGGCGCCTGCGGGCGCCCTTCGCATGTCCGGCGCAGCCGGAAACCGATGGCAGGCTGCGTCCAGGCGGCCTGCCATCGGAGGCCGGATCAGCTCAGCGCCGCCAGGATGCGCGCCCAGCTGCGGGCGCCCTTGGCGAAGCTTTCCAGATCGTATTTCTCGTTCGGGGAATGGATGCGGTCGTCGTCGCGGCCGAAGCCGATCAGCATCGAATCCATGCCCAGGATGGTTTTGAAATCGCCCGCGATGGGGATCGAGCCGCCGGCGCCGATATAGGCGGCCTCGCGACCCCATTCCTGGGACAGCGCGGCTTTCGCCGCCGCAAAGGCCGGATCCGAGATGTCCATGCGGCTGGCCGGGCTGGCGCCGTGACCGTGGAAGGCGACCGTGCAATCAGCCGGAATGGCGGCGCGGACATGGGCGCGGAAGGTCTCGCGGATTGCTTGCGCATCCTGGGTGCCGGTCAGGCGGAAGCTGACCTTGGCGCGTGCCTCGGCCGGCAGCACGGTCTTGAAACCCGCGCCGGCATAGCCGCCCGAGATGCCGTTGATCTCGAAGGTCGGGCGGTTCCAGACCATCTCCAGCCCGGTGCGGCCGGTCTCGCCGACCGGCCGGTTCAGGCCGACCCGCGACAGGAATTCCCCGGTATCGAAGCCCAGATCCTGCCAGTCGGCGCGCAGTTCCTCCGTCAGTTCCTCGACGCCGTCGTAGAAGCCGGGCAGGGTGATGCGGCCGTCGGCATCCTTCACGGTGGCCAGCACGTTCACCAGAATCTGGATCGGGTTGGCGGCCAGCCCGCCGAAGCTGCCGGAATGCAGGTCGCAGTCGGCGGCGCGAACGACGATCTCCTCGCCCAGCAACCCGCGCAACTGGGTGGTGATCGCCGGGCGACCGTCGGAATACATGCCGGTGTCGCAGATCATGGCGATGCCGGCGCGCAGCTCGTCCGCATTCTCGCGCAGGAAGGGCTGCAAGCTGGGCGAGCCGGATTCCTCCTCGCCCTCGAATAGCAATGTCAGGTCCGAGGGCAGTTCGCCATGCACCGCTTTCCAGGCCCGGAAGGCCTCGACGAAGGTCATCAGCTGGCCCTTGTCGTCGGCGGCGCCGCGGCCGCGGATCACCCGGCCTTCGGGCGTGTCCTGGATCTCGGGCTCGAAGGGCGGGCGGTCCCACAGCTCCAGCGGATCGACCGGCTGCACGTCGTAATGGCCATAGAACAGCAGTGGCCGGCGCGTGCCTTTCGGGGAATGCGCCACCACCATCGGATGGCCGGGCGTGTCGCGGACCGAGGAGTCGAAGCCCAGCGATTGCAGCTCCGCGCAAAGCCATTCGGCCGCGCGGCGCACGTCGCCGCGATGCGCCGGGTCGGTCGAGATCGAGGGGATGCGCAGGAACGCCTCGAGCCGCGCCAGCGCCTGCGGCAGATCCGCGTCCAGCGTTGAAAGTACTTCGTCGATTTTCGGGCTGTTCGGCATGTTTTCCCTATTCCTGAATGATTTGGTCAGAGAACTTGGATGGTTCCATGGTCGTAATGCGGCATTTTGACCCTATATTTTCTCTGATTTGACACGTATCAAGTCGTGACCCGCGGGATCGGAGCATGATCCCCCAAGCGAGCAAGTTCAAGCAAGGCAAGGGACCGCAGATGGATTACTCAGCCGCCCTGGATCAGGCCCTCGGGAAGCTGCACGAAGAAGGGCGCTACCGCACCTTCATCGACATCGAGCGGCGCAAGGGGGCCTATCCGCAGGCTATCTGGACCCGTCCCGACGGGACCGAGCGGGAAATCACCGTCTGGTGTGGCAACGACTATCTGGGCATGGGCCAGCATCCGGCGGTGCTGGCGGCGATGCACGAGGCGCTGGATTCGACCGGCGCCGGCTCGGGCGGGACACGCAACATTTCGGGCACCACGATCTATCACAAGAAGCTGGAAGCCGAACTGGCCGACCTGCACCAGAAAGACGCGGCGCTGATCTTCTCCAGCGCCTATATCGCCAATGACGCGACGCTTTCCACGCTGCGCAAGCTGTTCCCTGGCCTGATCATCTATTCGGACGAGCTGAACCACGCCTCGATGATCGAGGGCATCAAGCGCTTCGACGGCGCCAAGCGCATCTTCCGCCACAATGACGTGGCGCATTTGCGCGAACTGCTCGAGGCCGACGATCCCGAGGCGCCGAAGCTGATCGCCTTCGAATCGATCTATTCCATGGACGGCGATTTCGCCCCCATCGCGGCCATCTGCGACCTGGCGGACGAATTCAACGCCCTGACCTATCTGGACGAGGTTCATGCCGTCGGCATGTATGGCCCCCGCGGCGGCGGCGTGGCCGAACGCGACGGGCTTCTGGACCGCATCGACATCTTCAACGGCACGCTGGGCAAGGCCTTCGGCGTGTTCGGCGGCTATATCGCCGCCTCGGCCAAGATGGTGGACGCCATCCGCTCCTATGCGCCGGGTTTCATCTTCACCACCTCGCTGCCGCCGGCGGTGGCGGCGGGTGCGGCGGCCTCGATCGCCTTCCTGAAGACGGCCGAAGGGCAATTGCTGCGCGACCGCCAGCAGCTGAACGCCCGCATCCTCAAGATGCGGCTGCGCGGCCTTGGTATGCCGATCATGGACCATGGCAGCCATATCGTGCCGGTGCATGTCGGCCATCCGGTGCATTGCAAGGCGCTGTCCGACATGCTGCTGGCCGATTTCGGCATCTATGTGCAGCCGATCAACTTCCCCACCGTGCCGCGCGGCACCGAACGCCTGCGTTTCACCCCCTCGCCGGTGCACGATCCCCGGCAGATCGACCAGCTGGTCCGCGCCATGGACAACCTCTGGTCGCAATGCAAACTGAACCGTTCGACTTCCGCTGCCTGACGCGGTTTGAGGGTGATCACCTCTCGCGCCCGTGATAACCTTGCTTTAATCAAATCGTGAGAGCCTTCCGATTCGGAGGGTGAGCAGCAAAGAATGGGGCAGGCGCGATGATCGGGCTGAGGGGGTCTCCCCCGTCGCATGGCCATGAGGAACCGACGGCATTGCCGCCCGGTTTCGACGATCCGGATATTCGTCTTGGCGATCTGATGCGGGGCGAACGCGCCACGCTGGGCAAGTCGCTGCTGGATGTCCAGCGCGAACTGCGCATCCGCGCCTCCTATGTCGCCGCCATCGAGAATTGCGACATTTCGGCCTTCGACGCGCCCAGTTTCATCGCCGGCTACGTGCGCTCCTATGCGCGCTACCTGGGCATGGATTCGGACTGGACCTTCCGGCGTTTCTGCCAGGAATCCGGCTTTCGGCCCACGCATGGCATGGCGCCCGCCGCTTCGGGGCCCAAGCCGCAGCGCCGGCCCTCGGACCCGGCCGAGGCGCTGGCCAATCCGCATCCGATCTTCCTGCCCAAGCCGGAAAGCATGTGGTCCTCGATCGAGCCGCGCGCCATCGGTTCGCTTCTGGTCATGGTGGCGCTGGCCTGTGGCCTCGGCTATGGTGGCTGGGCCGTGCTGCAAGAGGTGCAGAAGGTCAACCTGACCCCCGGCGACCAGGCGCCCGGGGTGATCGCCGCGCTGGACCCGGTGCAGGAAGCCGCCCAGCCGGAAACCGTGGAATCGGCGCAGGTCAACCTGCCGCGGCCCGAAGGGCTGGACCGCACCTATCGCCCGCAGGCGCTGGAACTGCCGGTGCTGGTCGCCCGCGACGGCCCCATCGCCGCCATAGATCCCGGCCTGAACGAGCCGGCGATCCAGCCCGAAGCCGCCCAGCCCGCCACCCGCACCGCCGCCATGCAGGATCTGGTCTACGGTCCCGAGATGCCGGCCGAGCAGTTGGCGGTGCGCACCGTCGCCCCCGACGCCCCCGAGATCGAGATCCTGGCCGCGCGCCCGGCCTGGGTGCGGGTGACCTCGGCCGATGGCACGGTGCTGCTGGAAAAGACCATGGATGCGGGCGAACGCTTCGCCCTGCCCAAGCTGGAAGCGCCGCCGGTGCTGCGGGCCGGCAATTCCGGCGCGGTCTATTTCGCGGTGAACGGCCGGACCTATGGCCCGGCCGCGCCCGGCGCCAAGGTGGTCAAGAATGTCGAGCTGTCGCCCACCGCGCTGACCGCGAAATTCGCCTTTGCCGATCTGAGCAAGGATCCGGAGCTGGCGCGCATGGTCTCGCTCGCCTCGGCCGCCAAGCCGGAAGCCCCAGCCATCCAGGAATAGGCCGGGCGCCGGCCTGCCGATGGTCACGGATGCGGCATCGCCGGGCCGCCGCCGGGCCGGATGGGTTGCCCGTCCGGCCGCTTGCGCCTATCTCTCACGGGTGAATCCCGGCTCTCGCGCAGGAAAAGGCCATAGCCATGTCGCATAATCCGATTCGCCCCTGGCGCAATATCGACCGGCGCAAGTCGCGCCAGATCATGGTCGGCAATGTGCCGGTGGGGGGCGATGCGCCGATCAGCGTGCAGACGATGACCAATACCGACACCAGCGACGTCCGGGCGACGCTGGACCAGATTTTGCGCGCCGCCGACGTCGGCGCCGATATCGTCCGGGTCTCGACCCCCGACGAGGCCTCGACCCGGGCGCTGAAGGAAATCTGCCGCGAAAGCCCGGTGCCGATCGTGGCCGACATCCATTTCCACTACCGCCGCGCCATCGAGGCCGCCGAGGCCGGCGCCGCCTGCCTGCGCATCAACCCCGGCAATATCGGCGACGCTGCCCGCGTGCGCGAGGTCATCAAGGCCGCGCGCGACCACGGCTGCTCGATCCGCATCGGCGTGAATGCCGGCAGCCTGGAACGGCACCTGCTGGAGAAATACGGCGAACCCTGCCCGGATGCGATGGTGGAATCCGGCCTCGACCATATCAGGATCCTGCAGGACAACGACTTTCACGAGTTCAAGATCAGCGTGAAGGCCAGCGACGTGTTCCTGGCCGCCGCCGCCTATCAGCAGCTGGCCGAGGCCACCGATGCGCCGATCCACCTGGGCATCACCGAGGCGGGCGGGTTGATGGCCGGCACGGTGAAATCCGCCATCGGCCTCGGCAACCTGCTCTGGATGGGCATCGGCGACACGATCCGCGTCAGCCTGTCCGCCGATCCGGTCGAGGAGGTCAAGGTCGGATTCGAGATCCTGAAATCGCTGGGCCTGCGCACCCGCGGCGTGCAGATCATCTCTTGCCCCAGCTGCGCGCGCCAGGGCTTCGACGTCATCAAGACGGTCGAGATCCTGGAAAAGCGCCTCGAGCACATCAAGACGCCGATGAGCCTGTCGATCATCGGCTGCGTGGTGAACGGTCCGGGCGAGGCGCTGATGACCGATATCGGCTTCACCGGCGGCGGCGCGGGCTCCGGCATGGTCTACCTGGCCGGCAAGCAGGACCACAAGATGACCAACGACCAGATGGTCGACCACATCGTCGAGCTGGTCGAGAAACGCGCCGCCGAACTCGAGGCCGCGCAAGCCGCCGCCGCCGAATAAACGCAGGGGGCTCCTGCGCCCCCCAAGTCATTCACCGTTTTCCAAATACCCACGCCGCCTGCGCAACCCGCGCCGGCGGTGCCGGTTCAGCCCTCGGCCGCGGCCGCCCGGGCCCTTGCGACCGCGCCTTCCAGCCCCTCGGCCGGCACGCCGCGCAGCATCTCGCCGCCGATGATGAAGGTCGGCGTCCCCATGATCCGCATCTGTTCGGCCAACTGGTGGTTCTTGCGCAGCACCGCCGAGACCTCCTCGGTATTCATCCGGTTCAGCACCGCCTGGCTGTCCAGGCCCAGATCGCCGGCCAGCTTGGTCAGGCTTTCCAGATTGACCGGCCCGCGCGATTCCATCAGCGCGTCATGCGCCTTCTTGTAGGTCTCGGCCCCGGCCTCTTGCTGCACCGCGACGGCAAAGCGCGCCGCCATGTCGCTTTCCTGGGTCAGGATCGGGAATTCCTTCAGGATCCAGCGGATATTGCCATCGGCCGAGATCAGCTTCTCCAGCTCCGGGTTCACCCGCTTGCAGACGCCGCAGCGGTAGTCGATGAACTCGACCAGCGTCACGTCGCCCTCGGGATTGCCGCCGACCCAGCTATGGCCGTCGTCGAAGATCGCGTCCCTGTTGTTCTCGACCAGCAGCTGGTCGTTCTTGGCCTCGTCGGCGGCGCGGCGGTCTTCCAGCACGTTGATCGACTCGATCAGGACATCGGGATTGGCCATCAGGTAGTCGCGCACCGCCTCGCCGAAGGCGGCCTTCTCGGCTTCGCTCATGTTCGCCGGGTCGAAGGCGAAGGCGGGCAGGGCGGTCGCCGTCAACAGCGCGGCGGTCAAAAGGGCTTTCATCCAGGGATCCTTTCCAGTTGCCGGCAACTTGGCCTGTCCCGGGCCGTGTTGCAAGCGATGCGCCCCGGCCTCACGCGGGCTTGACCGGACAGCCCGCAGGTCCGATACCCGGCCAAAACCACGAGGGCAGGCAGATATGAGACAATCCCGCCGCGGGCAGGTCGATCCCTTTATCGTCATGGATGTGATGGAGGCCGCCCGCAAGGCCGAAGCCGCAGGCCGCCGCATCATCCATATGGAGGTCGGCCAGCCCTCGACCCCGGCGCCCGAGGGCGCGCGCCGGGCGCTGGCCGCGGCGCTGGAGCGGCCGCTGGGCTATACGGTGGCGCTCGGCCTGCCCGAGCTGCGCCGCGGCATCGCCGCACTCTACAAGCGCTGGTACGGGCTCGACCTCGACCCGAACCGGGTGGTGGTGACGCCGGGTTCCTCGGGCGCCTTCCTCCTGGCCTTTTCGGCGCTGTTCGACGCCGGCGAGCGCGTGGCCCTGGGCGAGCCGGGCTATCCCAGCTATCGCCAGATCCTGCGCGCCATGTCGCTGGAGCCGGTGGGCATCCCGACCCGGGCCGAGGACCGCTACCAGCCCCGGCCGCAGGATCTGCCGGCGGATACGCAGGGGCTGATCCTGGCCTCGCCCGGCAATCCCTCCGGCACGGTGCTGCGGCGCGAGGAACTGGCGGCGCTGACCGCGCGGGCCGCGGAACTGGGCATGAGCGTGATCTCGGACGAGATCTATCACGGGCTCGATTACGGCGCCGGATTCCATTCGGCGCTGGAGGTGACGGACGAGGTCTTCGTCATCAACAGTTTCTCGAAATATTTCAGCATGACCGGCTGGCGCGTCGGCTGGATGGTGGTGCCGGACAGCATGATCCGCACCGTCGAACGCATCGCGCAGAACATGTTCATCTGCCCGCCCCATGCCAGCCAGGTCGCGGCCTTGGCGGCGCTGGATTGCGTCGAGGAGGCCGAGGCGAACCTGGCCGTCTATGCCGAGAACCGCCGGCGGATGCTGGAACGGCTGCCGCAGATCGGTTTCGACCGCATCGCACCGCCGGAAGGCGCGTTCTACATCTATGCCGATGTGTCCGACCTGACCACGGACAGCCTGAGATTTGCCGCGGAAATTCTTGAAAAGGCGGGCGTGGCGGTGACGCCGGGCCTGGATTTCGACCCGCATCGCGGCGCGCAGACCCTGCGCTTCAGCTATGCCGCGGGGGCGGCCGAGATCGCCGAGGGGCTGGACCGGCTGGCCGCCTTCATGGCGGCGCGATGAGATGGCTTTTCGCCCTGCTGCTGGTCTGGCTGGCGCTGCCGGCGCTGGCCGATGACGGCGCGCGCTCGGCTCTGGCGACGGTCGATCTGGCGGGCTCGTCGCTGACGGCAGAGGGCCGCGACCGCGGCAGGCCGCGGCCGATGGAGCTGCGGCTGACCATCAGCCAGCCGGTGCCCTATCGGGTCTATTTCCTCGACGGCCCGCCGCGGCTGGTGGTGGATTTCCGCGAAATCGACTTTTCCGGCACCAGGGCCGGGGATCTGCCGGGGCGCGAACTGGTGCCGGCGTTGCGCTGGGGCCGGTTCCGGTCCGGCTGGTCGCGGCTGGTGATGGAACTGCCCGGCCCCTATGCGTTGCGCACCGCCGTGCAGAGGCCGGCCGAGGGCGGCGCCGGCGGGGCCCTGGTCAAGCTGCGCATCGAGCCGGTCGATGCCACGGAATTCGTCACCCGCGGCAACGCGCTTTCGGCGCTTTGGGATCTGCCCAAGCCCGCCGAGGTGACGCCGCTGCCGCCCCGCCGCACCGGCCGGCGGCCGCTGCGGGTCGCGATCGACCCGGGCCATGGCGGCCACGACCCCGGCGCCCAGGTCGGCGCCATCTACGAGGCGGCGGTGTTGCTGGGTTTTGCCCGCGAGCTGACCGAGATCCTGACCCGCGCCGGTTTCGAGGTCGTCGCCACCCGCAAGGACGACAGCTTCATCCCGCTGGAGCGGCGCATGACCATCGCCCGCACCGCGCAGGCCGACCTGTTCATCTCGCTGCATGCCGATGCGCTGCCGGCGGGCGAGGCGGCGGGGCTGTCGATCTATGTCTGGAACCCGCAGGCCGATGACCGCGCCACGCGCGAACTGGCGACGCGCCACGACCGCGCCGATCTGTTGGCCGGGTTGGACCTCTCCGGCACCGACGACCAGATCGCCGATGTGCTGATGGACCTGGCGCGGACCGAGACCCATCCGCGCTCGCAGGCCTTTGCCAAGTTCGCGGTCTCGGAACTGAACCGCGCCGGCATCGGGATGCACAGCCGCCCGGTGCGCGGCGCGGCGTTTTCTGTGCTGAAATCCCCCGACATTCCCTCGGTGCTGATCGAGCTGGGCTTCCTGACCGATGCCGGCGACCGGGCGAACCTGTTCGACCCGGACTGGCGCGCCCGCACCGCGCAGGCGCTGGCGCGGGCGATCAGCCTTTGGGCGCAGGACGATGCCGCCCGGGCGGCGCTTTCACGCAGGTAGTGCAAGGTTGCTTTGACGGGCGACGCCCTGCTGTCTATAGAGACCCACGTCATCCCCAGAGGCTTGCCCCTTGCTGCGCTTCCTGCTGTCTTTCATCGGTGCGATCTTTTCCTGGCTCGTGACCGCCGTCTTCTTCATCGCCCTGACCGTGGGCGCGGTGTTCTGGATGTATTCGCGCGATCTGCCCAGCCATGAGCAGCTGGCGCAATACGCGCCCAAGACCATCAGCCGCATCTATTCCGGCGAGGGGCGGATCATCGACGAATTCGCCGAGGAGCGGCGCATCTTCGTGCCGATCGACGAGATCCCGCCTTTGGTGCGCGAGGCCTTCGTCAGCGCCGAGGACAAGAACTTCTATCATCACCACGGCTTCGATCCGCGCGGCATGATCGGCGCCCTGGTCGAGGCGGTGAAGTCGCGCGGCGAGAACGTGCGCGGCGCCTCGACCATCACGCAGCAGGTGATGAAGAACTTCCTGCTGTCCAGCGACCGCAGCGTCGAGCGCAAGATCAAGGAGCTGATCCTGGCCACCCGGCTGGAATCGACGCTGTCCAAGGACCAGATCCTGGAACTGTATCTGAACGAGATTTTCCTGGGTCAGAACAGCTTCGGCGTCGCCGCCGCGGCGCAGACCTATTTCAACAAGCCGCTGACCGAGCTGGCCCCGCACGAGGCGGCGATGCTGGCCGCCATGCCGCAGGCGCCCGGCCGCTATCACCCGGTCCGCGCCAAGGAACGGGTGACCGAGCGGCGCAACTACGTGCTGCGCGAGATGTGGCAGAACGGCTATATCGACCAGGCCACCTACGAGGTCGAGGTCAAGCAGCCGCTGCGCTCGGTGCAGAACGGCGATTTCCCGGCCTTCCAGCAGCAGCTGCCGCCGCGCGACTATTTCACCGACGAGATCCGCCGCCAGCTCTCGGCGCAGTTCGGCGAGGAGGAATTTTTCGGCGGCGGTCTGGCGATCCGCGCCACCGTCGATCCGCGGCTGCAGAAAATCGCGGCCCGCGCCCTGCAGAAGGCGCTGGAGCAATACGACCGCGGCCGCGGCGTCTGGCGCGGCACCCGCGTCACCATCCCGGCCGAGAAGCTGGGCAGCGAGCAGGACTGGCGCCCCGCCCTGGCCGGGGCCCGGGTGCCGCGCGACATCGAGGGCTGGTTTCCCGCCGTGGTGCTGTCCCTTGGCGACAGCGACGCCAGCATCGGCATCGAGGATCAGGACGGCACCGCCACCATCCCGGCCAAGGATGTGCAATGGGCCAGGAAGCGCCGCGCCGACGGCACGCTGGCGCCCAAGGCCAGGGCGGCCTCGGACCTGCTGGAGGTCGGAGACGTGGTGCTGGTGCGCCGCATGACCAGCGACAGCGACGGCAGCTTCATCCGCTGGACGCTGCGCCAGGTGCCCGAGGTGCAGGGCGGTTTCATGGCCATGGACGTGAATACCGGCCGGGTGATCTCGATGCAGGGCGGCTTCAGCTATCAAAGCTCGGTCTTCAACCGCGCGACCCAGGCGCAGCGTCAGCCGGGTTCCAGCTTCAAGCCCTTCGTCTATGCGGCGGCGCTGGATTCGGGCTTTACCCCCGCGACGATCATCATCGACGAGCCGATCACCGTGAACACGCCGCAGGGCCTCTGGACGCCCAAGAACGCCAACGGCAGGTTCTATGGCCCGACGCCGATGCGCACCGGGATCGAACAGTCCCGCAACCTGATGACCATCCGTATCGCCCAGGGCATCGGCATGGATACGGTGGCGAAATATGCCGAGAAATTCGGCGTCTACGACCATCTCGGCCATTTCCTGGCGAACTCGCTCGGCGCGCAGGAGACGACGCTGTTCAAGATGGTCGCCGCCTATGCCATGTTCGCCAATGGCGGCGAGCGGGTGGAGCCGACGCTGGTCGACCGCGTGCAGGACCGCCGCGGCCGCACCATCTATCGCCACGACCGCCGCGAATGCGTGACCTGCGGCCAGGCGACGCTGCCGGCCGGCGCCTCGCCGCAGATCGTCTCGAACCGCGAGCGGGTGATGGACGCGATCACCGCCTATCAGCTGACCTCGATGCTGGAGGGCGTGGTCAAGCGCGGCTCGGGGCGCGGCGTGGACCTGCCGGTGCCGGTGGCCGGCAAGACCGGCACCACCAACGATGCCAAGGACGTCTGGTTCATCGGCTTCACCTCGAACATCGTCGCCGGCTGCTACCTGGGCTATGACCAGCCGCGAACCCTGGGCGCCAATGCCTATGGCGGCACGCTTTGCGTGCCGGTGTTCAACGAATTCATGCGGGAGGCGGTCAAGGAATTCGGCGGCACCGCCTTCAAGGTGCCGCCGGGCGGGCATTTCGTGAACATCGACCGCTTCACCGGCGCCATCCTGGGCCCCGATGCCAAGGGCGACAATGTCATCGCCGAATATTTCCGCGACGGTCAGGATCTGAGCGGGCTCGGCATGATCGACGGCGGTTTCGGCCGCGCCGATCCGGCGACGCTGCCGCTGTTCACCTCGGGCCGCGACGGCGGGCAGGCGGTGACCACCTCGACCGGCAAGAGAAAGGTGATCCCGAAGAAGGCCGATTTCGGCACCCTGTCCTCGGGCGGGCTGTATTGAGGCCGGTCGCGTCAAGGGGTCGCTTGCCGCCGGTCGCCGCCCGCGCTATTTGTCCTGCCCTGACCGACGATCTGAAAGAGAGTGCCCATGCGCGCCGAGACCCAAGCCACCATTGACGCGATCCGCAAATCGCTGAAGCTGCTTGCGCAGCGCATGGACTGGGACACCGCGCCGCACCGGCTGGAAGAGCTGAACGCCATGATCGAAGCCGGGGACATCTGGTCCGACCCGGCCCGTGCCCAGAAGCTGATGCGCGACCGGCAGATGCTGTCCGATGCGGTCGAGACCTATCGCCGCATCGAGACCGAGCTGAAGGACAATGCCGAGCTGATCGAGCTGGGCGAGGCCGAGGATGATGCCGAGATCGTCGCCGATGCCGAGACCGCGCTGAAGGCGCTGGCCGAGCTTTCGGCGCAGAAGGAGCTGGAGGCACTGCTGAACGGCGAGGCCGACGGCAACGACACCTTCCTTGAGGTCAATGCCGGCGCCGGCGGCACGGAAAGCTGCGACTGGGCCTCGATGCTGGCGCGGATGTATGTCCGCTGGGCCGAGAAGAAGGGCTACACTGTCGAGCTGCTCAGCGAAACCGGCGGTGACGAGGCCGGCATCCGCTCGGCCGCCTACAAGATCTCGGGGCCGAACGCCTATGGCTGGCTGAAGTCGGAATCGGGCGTGCACCGGCTGGTGCGCATCTCGCCCTATGATTCGGCGGCCCGGCGCCATACCTCGTTCAGCTCGGTCTGGGTCTATCCGGTGGTCGACGACAATATCGAGATCACCATTCCCGACAACGAGATCAGGATCGACACCTACCGCTCCTCGGGCGCGGGCGGGCAGCACGTCAACACCACCGACTCGGCGGTGCGCATCACCCACCTGCCGACCGGGATCGTGGTGACCAGTTCCGAAAAGTCGCAGCACCAGAACCGCGCCAACGCCATGGCGGCGCTGAAGGCGCGGCTTTATCAGCTGGAGCTCGACAAGCGCAACGCCGCGATCAACGCCCAGCACGAGGCCAAGGGCGATGCCGGCTGGGGCAACCAGATCCGTTCCTATGTGCTGCATCCCTACCAGATGGTGAAGGATCTGCGGACCGGGCACGAGACCTCGGACACGCAGGGGGTTCTGGATGGCGACCTGGACGCCTTCATGGCCGCCACCCTGGCGCTGGACGTGGCCGGCAAGTCGCGGGCCGAGGCGCAGGCCGAGGACTGAGCCGCCGGCGCTGCCCGCGCGTCTTTGCAAAGCGTGACCTGCGGGCTGTTTTCCCGAAGGAATGGGTATTTGGAAAACGGTGAAGGCGGGTGGGCCGCTGTGGCGGCGCTGCATCCGTTTGCCCGGATCGGGCCGCAGGGCGGTTTTTCCGCCGGACCGGCCGGGTTAGCCTGCGCCTGATCTGGACCGGCGGAGGCGCGGCATGGAAGCGAAGCGGATCAATCTGGCCTTGCAGGGCGGCGGCGCGCATGGCGCCTTTGCCTGGGGCGTGCTGGACCGGTTGCTGGACGAGCCCGGGATCGAGATCCGCGGCATCAGCGGCACTTCGGCCGGGGCGTTGAACGGCGCCGCGCTGGCGGCCGGCCTGTCCTGCGGGCCGGGGCGGCGCGGGCGGCAGGCGGCGCGCGAGAACCTGGCCCATGTCTGGTCGCAGGTGGGGCAGGTCAGCGACAATTCCGTGGTGCGCTGGCTGCATTCGATGTTCCCGGCGCCCCGCGCCTGGCAGCGGCTGACCGAGCTGTTCTCTCCGGTCGCCTGGCTGGGATCGCTGACGCGGGTGTTCAGCCCCTATGACAGCGGGCCGTTCTATTCCAACCCGCTGGCCGCCATCCTGCGCGAGATGCCGCATCCGCGCCTGGGCCGCGAGGAGGGGCCGGCCTTCTTCGTCACCGCCACCAATGTCCGCACCGGCCTGGTGCGGGTGTTCGGCGGGGCGGAGGTGACGGTCGACACCATTCTTGCGTCGGCCTGCCTGCCGGAACTGTTCCGCGCCGTCGAGATCGACGACCCCAGGACCGGCCGGCGCGAGGCCTATTGGGACGGCGGCTATTCCGGCAATCCGGCGCTGTTTCCGCTGTATCATCCCGACCTGCCGCGCGACATCGTCATCGTGAACATCAACCCGATGCTGCGCGACGCCATTCCCAAGACCCCGGCCGCCATCCAGGACCGGGTGAACGAGATCAGCTTCAACGCCTCGCTTCTGGCCGAATTGCGGGCGATCAATTTCGTCAAGCGCCTGTTCGCCGAGGACCGGCTGACCGGGCGGCCGATGAAGAACGTGCTGCTGCACGCGATCATGGACGAGAGCCTGATGAACTCGCTGAGCGCCAGCACCAAGCTGATCCCCAAGCCGGGGCTGCTGGACCGCATGCACGAGGCGGGGGTGCTGGCGGCCGAACGCTTTCTGGCCGAGGATGCCGGCCATCTCGGCGAGCGCGACAGTTTCGACCTGTCGCGCGTGCTGCGCTAGGCGGCCTGCGCCAGCGCGGCGGCGATGCGGGCCGCCAGCCGGGCATTGTTCAGCACCAGCGCGACATTGGCTTGCAGCGAGCGGCCCTCGGTCAGCTCGAAGATGCGTTGCAGCAGGAAGGGCGTGACCGCCTTGGCGGCGATGCCCTGCGCCTCGGCCTCGGCCAGCGCCTGTTCGACCACCGGGATCATCTCGGCCCGCGGGATCTCGGCCTCGGCCGGGATCGGGTTCACCACCAGTTGCCCGCCGTCGATGCCGAGGTCACGCCGCAACCGCGCCGCGGCCGCGATCTGCGCGGGATCGTCCATGCGCAGCGGCGCCGGCAGGCCCGAATCGCGCGACCAGAAGGCCGGCAACTGGTCCTGGCCGAAGGCGATGACCGGCACACCCAGGGTTTCCAGCACTTCCAGCGTCTTGGGCAGGTCCAGGATCGCCTTGGCCCCGGCCGCGACCACGGTGACCGGGCTTCGCGCCAGTTCCTGCAGGTCGGCCGAGATGTCGAAGCTGGTTTCGGCGCCGCGATGCACGCCGCCGACGCCGCCGGTGGCGAAGACCGCGATCCCGGCGAGATCGGCGCAGATCATCGTGGCGGCGACGGTGGTGGCGCCGGTGTGCCCCAGCGCCAGGCAGGCGGCCAGATCGGCGCGCGAGAGCTTCATCGCCTCGCCCTGCGGGGTTCTGGCGAGCTGTTCCAGCGTCTCGGCGTCGAGGCCGACGCGGATGCGGCCGCCGATGATGGCGATGGTCGCCGGGGTGGCGCCGGCCTCGCGGACCGTCGCCTCGACCCGGCGCGCCATTTCCAGATTCTGCGGCCAGGGCATGCCATGGGTGATGATGGTCGATTCCAGCGCCACCACGGGACGGTGCTGCGAGCGGGCCTGCGCGACTTCGGGCGACAGGGCGATCAGCGGGTTCATGGCAAGTCCTTTCCGGAAATATGGGCCGAGGCGGCCTGCAAGGCACGAGTCAGGGCTTCGGCACGGGGCGCGCCGGCGATTTCGGCGGCGAGATGCGCCGCGAGGAAACTGTCGCCCGCGCCGGTGACGCGGATCGCCGCGGCCGGCGGTGGCACCGCGTCGAGCGTCGGCGCGTCCCGGGCCGCGTCGGCGACGCGGCGCGCGCCGTCTGTGACGAGCACGCGATGGCCGCCGAGCGCAGTCACGGCCTCGGCGGCTTCGGCGGCGCTGGCGAAGCGGCGGCCGGCCAGCGCCTCGGCCTCGGCGCGGTTCAGGTGGAAGGTGGCGCGGGGATGCGCGAGCAGCGGCTGCAGCCGCGCCGCCTTCTCGGGGCTGGCGGGCACGATGCGCAGCGTGGCGCCGGTCAGGCAGGGGTCGCGGGCGATGCCGGCCAGCAGCTCGGCGGTCAGGTTGCCGTCGATGACCAGCGTGCCCCGCCAGGGCCGGGCGTGGTCGCCCAGCCGGCCGTCGCGCAGCGGCGCCAGGATCGCGCTGCCCGCGGCCTCGAGCGCGCGCGCATCGGCGATGGCGGCGACCAGCCCGTCCGGGCTTTCGATGGCAAGATAGCTGTCGGTCGGCAACCCGCCGTCGCGCCAGAGCCAGCGGGTCTCGACACCGTGGCGCTGCGCCTCGGCGATCAGCGCCGCGCCCGGCGCGTCGCGGCCGACGGCGGACAGCATGGCCGGCCGCAGCCCGTGCCGGGCCAGGGCCAGCGCGACATTCAGCGCCACGCCGCCAGGCTGCCGGGTGATCCGGCCGGGAACGTCGCCGCCGGGGCCGAGCCGCAGGGCAGAATGGCCGATCATGTCCCAAAGCATCGCGCCAAGGCAGAGGATGCGGGGCGGTTCGGTCATCCGGGCTGGTCTCGGGCCGTTGCTCTTGCGGTCTGCGGGTCGCCGGCGCTTTGCGGGATGGGGTGAGAGGCTGGACAACGACCCAAGCGGGACTCGTTACGGCTGCTTCCTTCCGGACCTGACCGGGTTGGCGAGGCGCCTGCCCGCGCCAACCTCTCGCCGCCTAGATAGGCGCAGGCGCGGCGGGATGCAAGCGCCTTGCCGGCTAGAGATGCAGGCGCAGGCGCAGGAAGCCGTCCGGGCCGATGCCGGCCGGTTCGACCGGGGTGCCGAGCGCGTCGAGATGGGCTGCGGCCGCCGGCCCGGTCTCGAACAGGACCGAGGTGCCGGGCAGGGGGCGGAAGCTCCAGCCGGTGCGGGCGTCCGGGGCCAGCACGCGGCGGCGCGCCACATAGCGGCGCAGCACCTCGCGGGTGCGCGAGGTGCTGTCCAGCAGCACCGGCCGCCCCGCCGCCACCGGCGCGAACAGCCCGCAATCGGAAAGGCGATAGCTGTTGGTCACCAGGATGAACTGCTGGTCGGCCGCCACCGGCTGGCGGCGATGGGTCATGGCGCCGATCCGGTGCGAATCGGCATGGGCCAACGCGCCGTCCGGGGCGTAGCGCGGCGGCAGGCTCAGGTCGATCTGCCAGTCGAGCCCGTCGATCACGTCGAAATTATAGGTGGGAAACTCGGGGTCGATCAGCGGCTGGTCGGGCTTTCCCGGCTGGACCTGCAGAAACAGGCTGGCCGAGCGTTCCAGCCATTCGCGCAGCTCGGCCCCGGTCAGGCGGATGGCGCAGATCCGGTTCGGGAACAGGTAGAGATCGGCGATGTTGCGCAGCGTCAGCCGCCCCGCTGGCACGTCGGTGTAATGCTGCGGCCCGCCGCGGCCGCCGGCGCGGAAGGGCGCGGCGGCCGACAGGATCGGCAGATCCTGCCAGCGCGTGCCGCGCAGCGCCCGCCGCACATGCCAGCGCTGCGCCATGGCCACCAGCCGCAGGCCGGGATCCTCGCCGATCAGCGCGAAATAGCTGCTGAGCGGTCGTTCGGTGCGGCCGATGCGGCGGCGGAAATGCCGCAGGGTCTGGCGATGGGCGGAAAGGGCCGGGCCGCTGACGCTGGCGTGATCCTCCTCGGCCGCGACCGGCTCGGCGCGGCAGGTGAAATCGGCGATGCGCCAGCCGGTGCCGGCGCTTTCCAGCCGCAGGTCGATCAGCCCCAGATGCGAGCCCCAGAAGCCCGGCATCACCGCCGGCTTGCCGGCCAGCGTGCCGCGCCGGGCGTCGATCCCGGGCCCCTGCGGATGGGCGGCCGAGGGGAAGACCCGGTGCGTATGGCCGGCGATCACCAGGTCGATGCCGGGCAGGGCGGCCAGCGCGGTGGCGGCGTTCTCCATCATCGGCGCCGGCTGCAGTGCGCCGATGCCGCTATGCGACAGCGCCACGACCAGATCCGCACCCTGCTGGCGCAGCGCCTCGATGCCGGCCCGGGCCGCCTGCAGGATGTCGGCGACCCGGATCTCGGGGCGCAGGGCCGGCTCCCAATCCACGGTCTGCGGCGGCAGGAAACCCAGCACGCCGATCCGCAGCCGCCGGGCCGTGCCGCGGCTGTCGCGGACCTGCCGTTCCAGCAGCAGGTGTTGGCTGACCGGCAGCGGCCGGACCGGATGCAGGTTGGTGGCGGCAAAGGGGAACTCGGCCCCCTCCAGCGCCCGGCGCAGGAAGCCGGTGCCGAAGCTGAAATCGTGATTGCCCAGCGTTGCCGCGTCGTAGCGCAGCGCGTTCATCGCCGCGATGGCCGGATGCGGGCCGATTCCCCCGCTCTCGGCCAGGTAATCGCCCATCGGGCTGCCCTGCAGGAAATCGCCATTGTCGAAAAGCAGGCAATTCTCTGCCGTGCGGCGGGCTTGGGCGATCAGCGCGGCGGCACGGGACAGGCCGATATGCCCGGCGGGCCGATCCGCCAAATAATCATAGCCCAGCACATGCATGTGCAGATCCGTCGTCGCCATGATGCGAAGTGCAATCGAAACAGGAAATTGCGAGGCGTCGGCTTGAAAATCTTTACGGCACATGCCGATTGCATGCTGTCATTAACGACAATATGCAACTATAGATTGCATCGCCCGGCGCGATCCCTCGGGGTATGTGGCGGCCTTGCATGCTGCGCTGCAACATGGGAAGAACCGGGCAGAGCCCTTCAGATCGTTTTTCATCGCCGGATTATCCATGAAATTCTCGACCCGACAGGACACCGACCTTTCCGCCGACGAGCTTTTTCGGGCGATGAGCAACTTCGCCAATATCGAGCGGTTGCTTGTGCGGCGCGGCGCCTCGGTGCGGCGGCTGGACGATCTGGCGCAACCCGGCGTCGGCATGCGCTGGCATGTCGGCTTCGACTGGCGCGGACGTCAGCGGGAATTGCAGCTTGAATTGGCGCGGCTCGACCGGCCCGAGCTGATGGTGATCGAGGGCAGCTCGGACCAGTTCAACCTGACGCTTCGCATGACCGTGGTGGCGCTGACCCCCAGCAAGTCGCGGCTGATCTTCGAGGCCGAGGTGCAGCCCCGCGGCATGAAGGCGCGGCTGTTGCTGCAGACCGCCAAATTGGGCAAGGCGCAGCTTGACCGCAAGTTCGCCGGACGCATCGGCGATTTCGTCAACCGCATGTCCGCCGAGGCGATGGCCTGAAACTGAAACCGGGCCGCGCCGGTGGCGGCTCAGCCCTCGACCGGTTCCCGGCGGGCTTGCGCGGCGCGCAGCGGATCGGCCGGGTAGACGCCCAGGATGTTCAGGCTCGAGGTGAAATAATCCAGCTCTTCCAGCGCGCGGGCGACATGCGGATCCTCGGGATGGCCCTCGATATCGGCATAGAACTGCGTGGCGGTGAACACGCCGTCCACCATGTAGCTTTCCAGCTTGGTCATGTTGACGCCGTTGGTGGCGAAGCCGCCAAGCGCCTTGTAAAGCGCCGCCGGGATGTTGCGGACCCGGAAGACGAAGCTGGTCATCATCGTTGCGCCGCCCTGGGGATTGGTGCGGCGGCTGAAATCGGGCTGCCGGGCCATGACCAGGAAGCGGGTGGTGTTGTTTTGCCGGTCCTCGATCCCCGAGGCGAGTTCCTCGAGCCCGTAGATTTCGCCCGCAAGCGGCGCGGCCAGCGCGGCCAGCGCCTTTTCGCCCCGCCGCGCCACCTCGAGCGCCGAACCGGCGGTATCGGCGCCGACCAGGCCGTGGATGGCATGGCGGCGCAGGAAGCCGCGGCATTGGCCCAGCAGCACCGGATGGCTCATCGCCTCGCTGACCTCGGACAGCCGGGTGCCGGGCACCGCCAGCAGGCTGATGCGCACCCGCACGAAACCTTCGTCGATGATGTGCAGGCCGGTTTCCGGCAGCAGGTGGTGGATGTCCGCGACCCGGCCATAGGTCGAGTTCTCGACCGGCAGCATCGCCAGCTCCGCCCGGCCGCTGCGCACCGCCTCGATAGTGTCCTCGAAGGTGCGGCAGGGCAGGGCCTCCATCTGCGGGCGATAGGACCGGCAGGCCTGATGGCTGTAGGCGCCGGGCTCGCCCTGGAACGCGATCACGTTCTGGACCGGGGTTTCGCTCATCTCTCACACCTTCGCTTGCGGGGCGCGGCCGCCCGTGTCGGGGCGGTGACTCCGCCCGTTTTGTGTTATGGGGGCGACAACTATACCTTGAACCATCGGAACAAAAGCGCATAGATACGGCCAAATCCACGGATAGACCCAAGGGACCCGCAGACATGTTCGATACCATGACCGTCACCAAGGCAGCCGGGGCGTTGATCGGCTCGCTTCTGTTCCTTCTGCTGATGAGCTGGGCGGCATCGGGCATTTTTCACGTCGGTCCCGCCGGTCATGGCGCCGAGGGCGAGGAACATGCCCAGGCCTATACCATCCCGGTCGAGGATGCCGGCGGCGCCGAGGAGGAGGCTGCGGATGAGGGCCCCGATTTCGCCACCGTCCTGGCTTCGGCCGATGCCGCCGCGGGCGAGAAGGTCTTCGGCAAGTGCAAGGCCTGCCACAAGCTGGACGGCTCCGACGGCACCGGCCCGCATCTGAACGGCGTGGTCGGCCGCCCGGTGGCCAGCATCGCCGGCTTCAGCTATTCGGACGGCATGGTCGCGCATGGCGGCGACTGGACGCCCGAGGCGCTGCAGGAATTCCTGACCAACCCGAAATCCGTGGTCAAGGGCACCAAGATGGCTTTCGCCGGCCTGCCGAAGGTCGAGGATCGTGCCAACCTGATCGCCTATCTGGAAACCCAGAAGTAAGCCCCTGCCGGGTCGGAAGATGGCGGGCGTCCCCCTGGGGCGCCCTTTTTCGTTGCGCCGCGCCGCCCGCCGCTCACGCAATTGCATGTTGAACCGTGGCGCGTGGCTGCTAGCCTGCAGGCCAGGCGCGGGTCGGGATGCAATCCGGCCCGGATCGAGACAGAACGAGGATCAGAAAGACCCGATGACGATGCCCTTCCTGCGACATGCCCCGCTGGCCCTGCTGCTTGCGCTGACGCCCGCCGCCGTCCTGGCCCAGCAGCAGCCGACCGGGCAGACCCCGGAACAGGGCGCGGGACAGGCGCAGAAGCCCGGCACCATCGTGTCGCACGGCATCGCGGTCTTCGGCGAGCCGGCGCTTCCGGCGGATTTCAAGCACTTGCGCTATGTGAACCCCGAAGCGCCGAAGGGCGGCGAGATCTCGGAATGGTTCAGCGGCGGCTTCGACAGCTACAACCCCTATACCCATCGCGGCCGCGCGGCGCTGCTGTCGAACGTCATGCTGGAGCCGCTGATGGAAAGCGTCGCCGACGAGATCGGCAGCGCCTATTGCCTGCTCTGCGAGACCATCGAATATCCCGAAAGCCGCGACTGGGTGATCTTCCACCTGCGCCCCGAGGCGAAATTCTCGGACGGCACGCCGCTGACCGCGCATGACGTGCTGTTTTCGTTCGAGCTGTTGCGCGACAAGGGGCTGTCCTCCTATCGCACCATCATCTCGAAGGTGGTCGCCAAGGCCGAGGTGATCGACGAGCACACGATCAAGTTCATCTTCCAGCCGCACTATCCGCGTCGCGACGTGATCCAGTCGGTCGGCGGCCAGATCGTCTTCTCGCGCGAGGATTTCCGCAAGAACAAGCGCGACGTCGAACAGTCGAGCGCCATTCCCTTCGTCGGCTCGGGCCCCTACATGTTCGACAAGGCCGAGATGGGCCGCTCGATCACCGTGCGGCGCAACCCGGACTATTGGGGCAACGACCTGCCGATCAACATCGGCCGGCACAATTTCGACCGCATCCGCGTCGAGTATTTCGGCGATTACGACAGCGCCTTCGAGGCTTTCAAGGCCGGGGTCTATACCTTCCGCAACGAAGCCAGCTCGATCCACTGGGCGACGCGCTACGATTTTCCCGCCGTGCAATCCGGGGTGGTGAAAAAGGAGGCGCTGCCGGACGGCACCATCGCCAACGGCCAGGGCTGGGTCTTCAACCTGCGCCGTCCCAAGTTCCAGGACATCCGCGTGCGCGAGGCGATCGGGCTGATGTTCAATTTCGAATGGTCGAACGAGACGCTGTTCTATGGGCTTTACCAGCGCGTGAACTCTGCTTGGGACAACAGCCCGCTGAAGGCCGAGGGCAAGCCCAGCGAGGCCGAGCTGGCGCTGTTGAGGCCCCTGGCCGCGGACCTGCCCAAGGAGGTGCTGACCGAGGATGCCGTGGTCCAGCCGGTCTCGGGCAAGAACCAGCTTGATCGCGGTCACATGCGCCGCGCCGCCAAACTTCTGGACGAGGCGGGCTGGAAGCCGGGCGCGGACGGGCTGCGCCGCAATGCCAAGGGCGAGGTGCTGCGGGTCGAGTTCCTGAACGACAGCGCCACCTTCGACCGGGTCATCAACCCCTTCGTGCAGAACCTGCGCGCCATCGGCATCGACGCGGTGAACGCCCGCGTGGACGATGCCGAGATGACCAACCGCACCCGCAGCCATGATTTCGACATCGTGACCGACCATCTGGCGCAGGGCTATTTCATCAGCGGCGATACCGAGCAGACCTTCGGCTCGGAAAATCTCGGCGACGTGTTCAACCCGATGGGCCTGGCCAATCCGGCCATCGACGCGCTGGTCCAGCAGGGCATCGAGGCGACCACCCAGGAGGAGATGACCACCGTCGCCCATGCGCTGGACCGCAGCCTGCGCGCCCTGCGCTTCTGGGTGCCGCAATGGTACAAGGCCGAGCATACCGTTGCCTATTACGACATCTTCGGCCATCCCGAGACCTTGCCGCCCTATGCGCTGGGTGAGCTTGATTTCTGGTGGTATGACGCGGATAAGGCGGCAAAGCTGAAACAATCCGGCGCGCTGCGCTAGGGCCTTCGGGGCCGGTGCGGATCAAGGCGGAGCAAAGGGACGGATGGCAGCCTATATCCTGCGGCGCTTGCTGCTGATCATACCCACGCTGATCGGCATCATGCTGGTCAACTTCACGCTGACGCAATTCGTCCCCGGCGGCCCGATCGAGCAGATCATCGCCCGCGTCCAGGGCGAGGGCGACGCGCTGCGCAACATCACCGGCGGCGGCGGCGAGGCGGCGCAGAACACCGAATATGCCGGGGCACGCGGCATCCCGCCCGAGCTGCTGGACCAGTTGGAAGTCCAGATGGGCTTTGCCAAGATCGTCTGCACGCCCGCGCATGAGGGCGAGCCGGACCTGAAATCCCCCGATTGCGCCAAGGAAAAGATCGGCGCGGTCGAGCGTTTCCTGATCATGCTGGGCAATTACGTCCGCTTCGATTTCGGCACCAGCTTCTTCCGCTCGATCTCGGTGATCGACCTGGTGCTGGAAAAGATGCCGGTCTCGATCACGCTGGGGCTGTGGTCGACGCTGATCGCCTATCTGATCTCGATCCCGCTGGGCATCCGCAAGGCGGTCCGGAACGGCTCGGCCTTTGACACCTGGACCAGCGGCATCATCATCGTCGGCTATGCGATCCCGGCCTTCCTGTTCGCGGTGCTGCTGATGGTGCTGTTCGCCGGCGGCAGCTACTGGCAGATCTTCCCGCTGCGCGGGCTGACCTCGGACAACTGGGCCGATCTGAGCCTGTGGGGCAAGGTCAAGGACTATCTGTGGCACATCACCCTGCCGGTGCTGGCGACGACCATCTCCAGCTTCGCCACCCTGACGCTGCTGACCAAGAACAGCTTCCTGGACGAGATCAACAAGCAATATGTCATGACCGCCCGCGCCAAGGGCCTGACCGAGGGCCGCGTGCTTTACGGGCATGTGTTCCGCAACGCCATGCTGATCGTGATCGCCGGCTTCCCGTCGATGTTCCTGGGCGTGTTCTTCGGCGCCTCGATCCTGATCGAGACCATCTTCTCGCTTGACGGGCTGGGCCGGCTGGGCTTCGAGGCGGCGGTGCAGCGCGACTACCCGGTGATCTTCGGCACGCTTTATGTCTTCGGGCTGCTGGGTCTGCTGGTCGGCATCCTGTCGGACCTGATGTATGTGCTGGTCGATCCGCGCATCGACTTCGAGCGGAGGGCCGGCTGATGGCCATGACCGAGCTGACCCGCCGCCGATTGCGCAATTTCCGGCGCAACAAGCGCGCCTTCTGGTCGCTGATCGTCTTCACGGTGCTGTTCGTCGCCTCGCTGTTCGCGGAACTGATCGCCAACGACAAGCCGATCCTGGTCAGCTACCGGGGCGAGTTGCATGTCCCGGTCTATCGCTTCTATCCCGAGACCGCCTTCGGCGGCGATTTCGGCACCGAGGCGATCTATACCGATCCCGGCGTGCAATGCCTGATCCGCACCGGCGGACGGCCCGAATGCTGGGACGACCCCGAGACGACCGAGCGCGAGACCCGCGAAACCGGCATGGTCGCCGGCGAGAAGGTCGAGCCCGGCTGGATGCTTTGGCCGCCGATCCCCTATCACTATCGCAGCATCAACAATGTCGGCACCGCCCCCAGCCCGCCGGACGGCGCGCATCTGCTCGGCACCGACGACACCTCGCGCGACGTGCTGGCGCGGGTGATCTACGGCTTCCGCCTGTCGATCCTGTTCACGCTGATCGTCACCGTGGTCGCCTCGCTTCTGGGAATCACCGCGGGCGCCGTGCAGGGCTATTTCGGCGGCCGCACCGATCTGGTGTTTCAGAGATTGCTTGAGATATGGGGCTCAACCCCTTCTCTTTACGTCATCATCATCCTGTTCGCGATTTTGGGGCGCAGCTTCTGGCTGCTGGTCTTCGTCTCGATCCTGTTCGGCTGGCCGGCGCTGGTCGGCGTGGTGCGGGCCGAGTTCCTGCGGGCGCGCAACTTCGAATATGTCCGCGCCGCCCGGGCGCTGGGGGTCAATGACCGCACCATCATGTTCCGCCACATCCTGCCCAATGCCATGGTGGCGACGCTGACCATGCTGCCCTTTGTCGTCACCGGCACCATCTCGTCGCTGGCGGCGCTGGATTATCTGGGCTACGGCCTGCCGACCTCGGCCCCGTCGCTGGGCGAGCTGGCCTTGCAGGCCAAGCAGAACCTGCAGGCGCCCTGGCTGGGCTTCACCGCCTTCTTCAGCTTCGCCATCATGCTGTCGCTGCTGGTGTTCATCTTCGAGGGCGTGCGCGACGCCTTCGACCCAAGAAAGACCTTCCGATGACGCCGGTTCTGGAAGTCAGCGACCTGCGGGTGGGGTTCCGGCAGGACGGGCAGCTTGTCCCCGCCGTCAAGGGCGTCAGCTTCACCGTCGGCAGGGGCGAGACGGTGGCGCTGGTCGGGGAATCCGGCTCGGGCAAATCGGTCACGGCGCTGTCGACCGTGCGGTTGCTGGGCGAGGCGGCCGAGGTCGCGGGCTCGGTCCGCTATGCCGGGCGCGAGTTGCTGGGCGCCTCCGAGCCCGAGCTGCGCCGGGTGCGCGGCAACGACATCAGCTTCATCTTCCAGGAGCCGATGACCTCGCTGAACCCGCTGCACACCCTGGAACGGCAGCTGGCCGAAAGCCTGGCGCTGCACCAGGGGCTGCGCGGCGCGGCGGCGCGGGCGCGGGTCGTCGAGCTGCTGACCCGCGTCGGCATCCGCGACCCGGAAACCCGGCTTGCCGATTACCCGCATCAACTCTCGGGCGGCCAGCGCCAGCGGGTGATGATCGCCATGGCATTGGCCAATGGCCCCGAGCTGCTGATCGCCGACGAGCCGACCACGGCGCTGGACGTGACCATCCAGGCGCAGATCATGGAGCTGCTGGCCGAGTTGAAGGCCGCCGAGGGCCTGTCGATGCTGTTCATCAGCCACGATCTCGGGCTGGTGCGCCGCATCGCCGACCGGGTCTGCGTGATGAAGGGCGGCGAGATCGTCGAGCAGGGCCCGGTCGAGCAGATCTTCGCCCATCCGCAGCACGACTATACCCGCATGCTGCTGGCGGCCGAGCCCAAGGGCCGGGCCGAGCCGCTGGCCGGCGACCCGCCCGAGGTGGTGGCGACCCGCGATCTCAAGGTCTGGTTTCCGATCCAGCGCGGCTTCCTGCGCCGCACCGTCGGCCACGTCAAGGCGGTGAACGGCGCCACGCTGTCGGTGCGGGCGGGCGAGACGCTGGGCATCGTCGGCGAATCCGGCAGCGGCAAGACCACGCTGGCGCTGGCGATCATGCGGCTGATCGAAAGCGACGGGCCGATCCTCTATATGGGCCGCGATATTTCCAGGGTGCCGGGCCGGGCGCTGCGGTCCTTGCGCCGCGATATGCAGATCGTCTTTCAGGATCCCTATGGCAGCCTGTCGCCGCGCATGACGGTCGAGCAGATCATCGCCGAGGGCCTGGGCGTGCATGGCGTCGAGCCGGGCCGCGACCGCCGGCAGATGGTGGATGAAATCATGCGCGAGGTCGGGCTCGACCCGGCCACCATGCACCGCTATCCGCATGAATTCAGCGGCGGCCAGCGCCAGCGCATCGCCATCGCCCGCGCGATGATCCTGAACCCCAGGCTGGTGGTGCTGGACGAACCCACCTCGGCGCTGGACATGACCGTGCAGGTGCAGATCGTCGAGCTGCTGCGCCGGTTGCAGAAGAAGCATGGGCTGGCCTTCCTGTTCATCAGCCACGACCTGCGCGTCGTGCGCGCCATGTCGCACCAGATCATGGTCATGCGCGCCGGCGAGGTGGTCGAGCAGGGTGCGACAGACGCGGTTTTCGACCGTCCGAAAAGCGACTACACTCGCCGCCTGATCCAGGCGGCCTTCCTGACGGCAGTGCGTGAAGATTCATCGGTAAGCCAATGAAAATCCTGTTTGTCCATCAGAACTTTCCGGGGCAGTTCCTGCATCTGGCGCCGGCGCTGGTGGCGCGCGGCCATGACGTCCTGGCGCTGACCGACGAAAAGAACGAACGTCCCTCGCCGGTCCGGGTGGTGCGCTACAAGGCGCCGGGCGAGCTGAATCTGCCGCCGATGCTGGGCCGGACCTATAGCGAGATGGCCGAGCGCGGCTGGCTGGCGGCGCGCGGCTGCCGGGCGCTGCGCGACCGGCACGGCTACACGCCCGATGTGATCTTCGGCCATAGCGGCTGGGGCGAGACGTTGTTCCTGCACGAGATCTGGCCCCAGGCGAAGCTGCTGGTCTATGCCGAGCTCATGTATCGCACCCGCGGCCATGATGTCGGTTTCGACCCCGAGATCAGCCCGGACAGCGACGAAGGGCGGGTCAGTACCATCGCGCGCTCGGCGCATCTGATCCAGGGGCTGGTGCAGGCCGATGCCGGGCTGGCGCCGACCGAATACCAGGCCAATTCCTTCCCGCCCGAGCTGCGCGGCAAGCTGACGGTGATCCATGACGGCATCGACACGCTGAAGGTCTGCCCCAATCCGCAGGCCGAATTCCTGCTGCCCGACGGGCGCAAGTTTCGGCCCGGAGACGAGGTGCTGACCTATGTCTCGCGTTCGCTGGAGCCGTATCGCGGTTTCCACCGCTTCATGCGCGCGCTGCCCGAGGTGCTGCGCGCGCGGCCGAACGCGCAGGTGGTGCTGATCGGCGGCGACGGGGTCAGCTATGGCAGCGCGCCCAAGGATGCGGCGAACTGGAAGGACAAGCTGCTGGCGGAACTCGACGGCCGGCTGGACCTGGCGCGGGTGCATTTCATGGGTCGGGTGCCCTATCCGCAATATCTGGCGCTGCTGCAGGTCGCGAAAGTGCATTGCTACCTGACCTATCCCTTTGTGCTGAGCTGGTCGCTGACCGAAGCCATGGCGGCCGGCTGCTACATCGTCGGTTCGGATACCGAGCCGGTGCGCGAACTGGTCCGCGACGGCGAGAACGGTCGGCTGGTGCCGTTCTTCGACCAGCCGGCGCTGGAGACGGCGCTGATCCGCGGCCTGGCCGGCGATCCCGATGCCGCGCGACTGCAGGCGGTGGCGCGCGAAACCATCCTGCACGGCTATGACCTGCACCGGCACAGCCTGCCGCGGCTGATCGACTGGGTGGAAGGCTTCGCGCCCTAAAGCTCGATCTCGCTTGCCGGGTCGCGGTCGGGCAGCGGCTTTGGCGCGTCCGGCAGCGGGTTCAGGCGCGGGTCGTCTTCTGGCGCCGGGCGCAGCATGTCGCGCAGCGCGTCGCCCACCGGCGGGGGCGACGGCGCATCGGCGCGGCGGCGGATCAGGATGTCGCCGTTCTCCAGCCGCTCGGGCGCCTGGTAGTTGCGCACGTCGTCCATCAGCTTGCCGATGTCCTGCAGCACCGGCGCGACCGAGCCCAGCGTGTCGCCCAGGTCGCGACCCAGCCGGTCCAGATGCGGCTCGGCCTCGTGCAGCAGGTTGCGCATGAAATTCTCGAGCCCGCCTTCCAGCGAGTCGGAATCCGGCGCCGGGATGTCCGATGGCGGCGGTTCGTCGGCAAGCGGCGGCTCGTAATCCTGCGCCATGGCGAGAAAGGCCGTCAGGGCGACACAGAGGGTTGCGGGGACAAGCAGATTGCGCATGGGCCGGTCCTTCGGCTGTTCGCAGGGAAACGGATGCCGGGCGGGCCGGGTTCCCTCAGGCCGGGCGGGCCTGATGCATGGTGCGGAAATTCTCCCAGGCTTCGTTCAGGGCGCGGGTGCGGGCCTCGGCCAGGCGGATGGCCTCGGGCGGCAGGCCGCGGGCGATGGCGCGGTCGGGATGGCTTTCGCGCACCAGATCGCGCCAGCGCCGCCGCGCCTCGGGCAGCGGCGTGTCGGGCGCGACGCCCAGCACCTCGCAGGAGGGGCAGCCCTGCCGGCGGTCGTGGCGGGCGCGGATCGCCGCCACCTGCTCGGCCGGCAGGCCGAAGATGCGCGCCACCTCGTCGATGAAGATGATCTCGGCCTCGTGCAGGTCGGTATCGGCGACGGCGATGATGAACAGCCCCTCGACCACGTCGGCCAGGACCGGGTCGCCCGGCGGGAACATCGCCGCGATGCGCCGCGCCCAGGCGTCGAAGCCCGCGACGTCCTGCCGTGCCAGGTCGAAGACCCGGGCGGCGTTCTTTTCCTCGGAGCGCGGGATGATGAAGACGCGGCGAAAGGCCGCCACCTCGGAGCGGGCCACGGCGCCGTCGGCCTTGGCGAGCTTGGCCCCCAGCGCGATCACGGCGATGGTGAAGGCCACGGATTTCTCGGGCGGGGTGGCCGGGCGGCGTGCGCCGACGATCGCCGCCAGCCGGTCGGCGATGCGTTGCCAGAAACTGCGCGGCTTGGGCAGTTCGGGGCAGGTCTTCTGCGGGTCCTTGATCGCGGCGTCCATGGCAGCAGCCTAGGCGGGGCGGGATGCCAAGTCCACTGACATTCCCGCCAGTTATGCGGCTTTACCTGCGGCTTTCCAGCGCCGCCTTCACGACCAGCACCACCAGCGCGATGACGGTCAGGGTCGAGGCGGCGGCAAAGGCGCCGGTGGTGTTGAGGTCGTTGAACATCAGCTCGATCTGCAGGGGCAGGGTGTTGGTCTGGCCGCGGATCGAGCCGGAAACCACCGACACGCCGCCGAACTCGCCCACGGCCCGCGCCGTGCACAGCACCGCGCCGTAAAGCAGCGCCCAGCGGATATTGGGCAGGGTGACGCGGGAAAACACCTGCCAGCCGCGCGCCCCCAGCGTGACCGCCGCCTGTTCCTGTTCCGAGCCCTGGGCCTGCATCAGCGGCAGCACCTCGCGCACCACGAAGGGGGCGGTGACGAACATGGTCACCAGCAGGATGCCGGGCAGGGCGAACATGACCTTCAGGTCATGCGCAGCCAGCCACGGGCCCAGCAGCCCTTGCCGGCCGTAAAGCAGCAGGTAGCAGATGCCGGCGATGATCGGCGAGATCGAGAACGGGATCTCGATCAGCACCATCAGCAGCTTGCGGCCCGGAAAGCGGAAACGGGCGATGGCCCAGGCGGCCGCGATGCCGAAGGCGATGTTGACCGGCACCACGATCACCGCGACCAGCGTCGTCAGCCAGATTGCATGCAGGACCAGCGGGTCGGTGATGTTGGCCAGATAGACCGCCCCGCCCTCGGCGAAGGCGCGCCAGAAGATGAAGGCCAGCGGCGCCACGACGAACACCGCCGTCAGCACGAAGGCGAGAGCGATCAGCAGCCGCGGCGCGGCGCGGCTTTGGCCGGGGGCGTGGGTCAGGGCGATGCTGCTCATCATCGGGCCTCCAGATGGCGGGCGGCGCGGAACTGGATCAGGTTCGAGACCACCAGCAGGACCAGCGCGAACATCAGCAGAACCAGCGCGATGGCGGCAGCGCCCTGGTAATCGTATTCTTCCAGCCGGATATAGGCCAGCAGCGCCGCGATCTCGGTCTTGAAGGGCAGGTTGCCGGCGATGAACACCACCGCGCCGAACTCGCCCAGGGATCGGGCGAAGGCCACGGTCGAGCCCGCCAGCCAGGCCGGCAGGATGGCCGGCAGCACCACGCGGCGGAAGATGGCGAAGGGCCGGGCGCCCAGCGTCATCGCCGCCTGTTCCAGCGCCGGGTCCAGATCCTCCAGCACCGGCTGGATGGCGCGCACCACGAAGGGGATCGAGGTGAAGGTCATCGCCAGGATCACGCCGCCCAGCGTATAGACCAGCTCGATTCCGGCACCGGTCAGCGCCGCGCCGAACCAGCCGTTCGCCGAATAAAGCGCGGTCAGCGAGATGCCGGCGACGGCGGTCGGCAGGGCGAAGGGAATGTCCATCAGCGCATCCAGGATGCGCTTGCCGGGAAAGTCGTAGCGCGTCAGCACCCAGGCCATCAAGAGCCCGTAGAAGGCGTTGAAGGCCGTGGCCGCGGCGGCGGCGGTCAGCGTCACCCGCAGCGCCGCCAGCGTGCGCGGCGCGGTGACGATGGCCCAGAACCGTGCCGGCCCGATCTCGGCGCCCTTCAGCATCAGCGCGATCACCGGGATCAGGATCACCAGCGCGACGTAAAGCAGCGTGGTGCCGAGGCTCAGCGAGAACCCCGGCAGCACGCGTTTCGCACGGATCGGCGCTGCGGCGGTCATCGGTTGACGAAGACCGTGTCGAGGATGCCGCCCTCGGCCAGATGCTCGGCCGTGACCTTGTCCCAGCCGCCGAAGACCTCATCGACGGTCAAGAGCTTCACCTTCGGGAACTCGGCGGCGTATTTCGCCGTCACCGCTTCGTCGGTGGTGCGGAAATGGTTCTTGGCCAGCGTCTCCTGCGCCTCGGGCGAATAGAGCCAGGTGAGATACTCGGTCGAGACCTCGGTGGTGCCGTTCTTCTCGGCATTCTCGCTGACCACGGCGACCGGGAAGGCGGCGAACAGACTGGTCGCCGGCGTCACCGCCTCGAAGCCCTGGGCCTCGTACTGCTTGGCGATGGCCTTGGTCTCGGCCTCGAAGGTGATCAGCACGTCGCCGATATTGCGCTCGGCGAAGGTCTGGGTGGCGGCGCGGCCGCCGGTGTCGAAGACCGGCACATTGGCAAAGATCTTGCCGACGAATTCCTGCGCCTTCTCGGGCGTGCCGCCCGCTTGCGTCAGGGCATAGGCATAGGCGGCCAGATAGGTATACCGGCCGTTGCCGCTGGTCTTGGGGTTCGGGAACACCGCCTGCACGTCGTCGCGGGCCAGGTCCGACCAGTCCTTGATGCCCTTGGGATTGCCCTTGCGCACCAGGAAGGCCGGCAGCGAGTAATAGGGCGAGGCACCGTTCGGCAGCGCTTCGCGCCAGTTCTCGGCCACCAGGCCGTTCTGGGCCAGCACGTCCACGTCGGTTTCCTGGTTGAAGGTCACCACATCGGCCGGCAGCCCTTCGAGAATGGCGCGCGCCTGTTTCGACGAACCGGCATGGCTTTGGTCGATGGTCACGTCGCGGCCGGTCTTGTCCTTCCAATAGGTCTGGAATTCGGGATTAAGCGCCTCGAACAGCTCGCGGCCGATATCATAGCTGACATTCAGGATCTTGTCCTGGGCCAGCGCCGGGGTGGTCCCCAGCAGAAGCGCCAGAGCGGCGACGTGAAGCTTGCGGATCATCATAGGCTTTTCTCCTTGCGGGGGAATTCGGCGGCGGCGGCCTGCGCGGATGCGGCGCGGGGGCCGGGAAAGATCGTGCCCGCCTCGGGGCGCAGATTGACGCGGGCGCCGGGGACCAGCCCCTGCGCCTCGGGCGCGCGGCGGGGCAGGTCGATGCCGAACTGGCCGGTGCCGTCGGTCAGGTCCAGCCGCAGCAGGGCGCCGTTGCTGGTGCGACGCGCCACCTGCCAGCGCCCGGAGGGATCGGCCAGCGGGGTGACGTCGGCGGGACGCAGGAACAGCGTCGCCGGCCCGTCGGGCAGGGCGCGGCGCGGCAGGCGGCTGGGATCCAGCCCCTGCGCCTCGGCCCGGCCGGCCTGCAGCATCACCGGCAATTCGATGGTCGCGCCCATGAAGCGGGCGACGAAGGGGCTGGCGGGGTGGTCGTGGATCTGGTCGGCATTGCCGATCTGCTCGATCCGTCCCTCGCCCATCACCACGACGCGGTCGGCCAGTTCGAAGGCTTCCTCCTGGTCATGGGTGACGAAGATCGTGGTCGAGCCGGTCTCGTCATGCACCTCGCGCAGCCAGGCGCGCAGGTCGCGGCGCACGGCGGCGTCCAGCGCCCCGAAAGGCTCGTCCAGCAGCAGCACCGTCGGCTCGATGGCCAGCGCGCGTCCCAGCGCCACGCGCTGGCGCTGCCCGCCCGAAAGCTGCGCCGGATAGCGGTCGCCCAGATGCGCGATCTGCAGGAATTCCAGCAATTGCCCGACCCTGGCCGCGATCACCGCCTTGCCGGGCCGCTGGGCGCGCGGGCGCACGGTCAGGCCGAAGGCGATGTTGTCGCGCACGCTCATATGCGGGAACAGCGCGTAATGCTGGAAGACGAAGCCGATGCGGCGGTCCTGCGCCGCCAGATGCAGCCAGTCGGCGCCATGCACCACCAGCCCGCCCGCATTCGGCCATTCCAGCCCGGCGATGATCTTCAGCAGCGTGGTCTTTCCCGAGCCCGAGGGTCCGAGCAGCGCCACCAGCTCGCCCGATTCAATGGTCAGGTCGATGCCGCGCAGCACTGCGGTGCCGTCGAAGCTCTTGGTCATGTGCTCGATGACGATGGACATGGGCGCCTCCGTTTCGGCAGCAGAGGTAACGGGCGGGTCCGGGCTCGGCAAGCCGGGCCCGCCGCGGGCGCCTGGACCGGCGACGAACGATTTCCCAAGGCTGGCCGGGCAGCGGACCGCTATTCGCTGCCCCCGGCCCTGGCGCGGAAAGCGTCCGGGCAGGGGCGGGGCGGCGGGCGCATTCTTCCTTATTTTTCATGCCGCCCCGCCGCGCGGGGCTTCGCAATCCCGCAACCCGCTGCTAGGGTCCGGCGCGCAGCAGCAAAGGAATGGCGCGATGGATGGCGGGGATCTGGTGATCGGGCGGGAAAGCCCCCTGGGCGAGGATCTGGCGCTGCTGTTTCGCCGCCACACCGCCGACATGCATGCCGACACGCCGCCGGAATCGATCCACATGCTGCCGCGCGCCGCGCTGGAGGGGCCGGAGATCGCCTTCTTTGTGCTGCGCGAGGGCGGCGTGGCCCTGGGCATGGGCGCGGTCAAACGCATCGCCCCCGCTCATGGCGAGATCAAGTCCATGCATGTGTTGACCGAGGCGCGCGGCCGCGGCCATTCCCGCCGCATGCTTCAGGCGCTGATCGACCATGCCCGCGCCGAGGGCATGGCGCGGCTGAGCCTCGAGACCGGGGTGCAGCCGACCTTCATCGCCGCGCGCGGGCTTTACGCGCGGGCGGGTTTCGTCGAATGCCCGGCCTTTGGCGATTACCGGCCGGACCCGAACAGCGTCTTCATGACGATTGATCTGGGCGGTCCGGATTGAGCGGTTGATTCAGCCGCTGTCCTGCGCCATGACTGCCGCCATGCGGGCCCGTAGCTCAACTGGATAGAGCAGGGACCTTCTAAGTCCAAGGTTGAGGGTTCGAGCCCTTCCGGGCCCGCCAATCATATCAAGATCTTAGACCGAGTCATGGTCTTGTCGCTTAGGTCCGGCGAACCGAAACGGGCTTGCTGAACTCAGGCGAACCTGCTGCGGAACGAACGCGCGACGTGGGCAGCCGGTGCGGCGGGCGATCGGCGGGCTGCTGTGCCCGGGATAGGCGGCGGCTTCCTCAACGGGCGTTTCGATTTCGATGCTGAAACGGCCGGCTGCGCGGTGCAGCTCGTGCGGGGCGCCGGCCCTGCGGGTGACGCCTGCGGGAAAACCGCGCGGCGTCTTACCCGAACCTGGCATGGCCCGATGAAAACGGGGCCGGCAAAGCCGACCCCGGATGCCTTTCCACGATGGTTCCGGCCGCTATTCCACCAGCGGCTTGTGATGCTGGGCGTGGCGGACCGCCAGCTTGCGGCCCATGCGGCCCGAAGCCAGGATGCGTGCCCCGGCGGGCAGGTCTTCCTCGGCCCGGTCGCGCAGTTCGGGGAAGATCGCAAAGATTTCCTCGCGCGCCGCCCGGCCGACCGATTTCAGCGCCTCGGCCCCGGTATAGAGCGACTCGGTCTCGGCGCCTTCCGATAGCACGATCTCGTGTCGGTCGAAAAGGACGTGGAAATATTCCACCGCCTCGACATCCTCGGCGATGTCGATGCCGGGGATCTGCAGCAATTGCTTGGCGGCGACCAGCACCTCGTCGGCACCGAACATCTTCCGGGCGATCTTCGAGCGCGCCAGGATGCGATGCTGCGGCGAGACCATGAGGTCGCGGTGGGGCAGGCCCCGCCCCAGCGCCCCGGCCGAGATGCGGATCGGACGCAGGTTCGGGCTGACCGCCAGCGACCGGCTGCCGAGCAGGCGCGAGCCGATCCAGCGCACCGGCTGCAGCCCGTGATCGCGGGTCACGACACGGATGCCGGGGGCGAGTTCCTCGACCGGGATGATGCCGTGCTCGGTCTCGATCAGCGTGCCGCGGGCGAAGCAGGGGAAGCAATGACGGTCGGTGAAGATGCCGTCATGGCACAGGTCATAGCAGCGCGGATTGCTGGGAAAGTCGACCGAGACGATGGGACGCGAGGTCATCGCCGCGACCTCGGCCGCCGAGGCGCTTTCCGGCGGCGGCATCAGGAACGTGTTGCCGGCGGTATCCTGCATGATGCGGACCGGCAGGTTCAGCGTCTCGACGCTGCCATCGGGGTTGCGGAAGGTCACGGCGGTGTTGTGAACGATGAAGGTCGCATCCACCTTGTAGGCGGATTCGTTGCCGTCGCCATCCGCGTCGTGCCGGATGCTTTCCGACCGGAATCCCCAAGGCCCGTCATTGGTGTCGATCACGCCGTCGCGGTTGCGGTCGTCGGCGCTGACCTCGACCAGGCGCTTGGAGAGCGGCTGGTCCGACGAGCCGAAGTCCTGGCCGCCGAGGATCTTGCCCGCCTTTTCGGCGCCGGAAAAGAACTCGTTCGGATCCATATCGGGTAGCTTCCCGAGATAGATCATCTTTTCGCAGTCGGGGCCCGAGGGACCGCAATGGTCGCCTTGCCCGCCATGGTCACCGCCATGCTCGAAGGTCATCGTTAACACTTCCCATCAGATACGCGGCGATGCTGGCCGCGTAGTCGGTTGCCTTGCGGATCTGGCCTTTGGACAAGCGAAACCCTTCGCCAAAACGGCGTTTCCTGCCGAATGCGGCGGGACAGGCTTGTCAGGGGCTGCGACACGCAACATCGGGCCGGATGGCGCCGACACATATTTCTCTAAAATGAATGCTCATTATGACAAGCGCGGAAACTAAACCGATCAGTAGAAAATCACGACAATTCATACATGTTAACGGGATGGATGGGAGAATATCGGTGACTTTCAACCGGTTTTCCCAGCCGCCTGGGATGCCCATATGTCAAATAATATGCAAAATTCCTCAACTGCTCGGCTGGCTTGTGCCGCCAAGTCAACTTGGCTCAGCGTTTCTGAGTGGAATGGGCGGGAAAACCGCTGCCGCAGGGGGTGCCTGGCCGGCTGAGTGATTCCGTCAGAGAGCGCCCATCGCCCGGAGGCGCAGGACCGCCCATTCCCGAGCGTTTTTCACGGGGCGCAAAATTCAAACCCGAGCATTCGCATCGGAAATCCATCGCCGAGAAATTAACTCAAGTATATGTTTTTATTATATTATTCATTGACCGCCCTGAAGCCGCCCGCTATAGCGGCCTTAGGGTTGCCAGCCAGCGGAAAGCCAGCCAGCAACCACGGACCCAGCCAGCCAGACAGGAGACATCGAATGGCAAAGACCGCTTGCAACGCCTGCGCGTTCTATGAGGATCACGTCGCCAACTCCGCCAGCACGCTTTCGGATTCCGGTCTGTGCCGCGCCAATCCGCCCGTCACCCAGAAGGATGCGGATACCCGAGGCTATTGGCCTGTGGTCAAGTCGAACGACTGGTGCGGGCAGTTCGCCGTCAGTTTCGCGGCCGAGTGATCCACGGCGACCGGCGTTTCAAGGCAGCCCCCGGGCTGCCTTTCGCATTTTTTGCACGGGTGGCCCGCGCCCGACTGCCCGCGCGGCTTCGCCTTACGTCTCGGCCTTGGGCAGGTGATGCAGCAGCGATGAGCAGGCGCCCATGATATGGGCGTGGAGCAGGGCGCCGGCCTTTTCGACATCGCCCTCGCGGCAGGCGGCGAGGATCTGGCGATGCTCGCGATCCGCCGTGCCCTGGCCGTGCGACAGCGCCAGCTGGATGCGCAGGTAGCGCTCCAGCCGGTCGTTCACCGCGCGGATCGTGCCGACCAGGAACGGCCGCTGCGCGTCCAGATACAGGCGACTGTGGAACCGCCAGTTCAGCGCCGACCATTGCGCCACATCGGTTTCCCGGGCGAAGGCATCGCAGAAGGCCTCGGCCTCGGCGAAGGTCTCGGGGGTCATATGCGGCACCGACAGCCTGATGGCGGCCGATTCGAGAATGGCGCGGGTCTCGAAGATTTGCGCGATCTCGGGTTCCGAGACCGCGGTGACGATGGCGCCCTTGTTGCGCTGGAACTCGACCAGACCCTCGGCCTCGAGCCGCTTCAGCGCCTCGCGGACCGGGATCTTGCTGACGTTGAACATCCTGGCGACATCGTCCTGGCGGATCGGCTCGCCCTCGTCCAGCGTGCCGTCGGCGATGGAATCGCGGATGAATTTCAGGATGATGTCAGAGGCGCTGGGGGCCTTGCCGAGATTGGGAACCTCTGCAGGCTTGAATGGCATTCCGTGTTCCCCCGCGCTGTCCGATGTTCAGGATATGGTAGCCGATATGCCGCTGCAAGCGCCGCGCGGCTTGACAGGGCCGGACGGGGGCGGCAGTTTGCAGCCATCGTATACGAAATATAATCTTAATCCAGACGTTCGAGGAGGAGCAATGCGCCGCGCGAAACTCGTGCCTGTCCTGCCCTGCCATGCCAAAGCCGAGGCCGGCGGTGTGAGCGTCGGCAGCATCGCGCTGCCGCCGGTCCGGGCGCGGTCGCGCCGGATCGCGCCAGATCAGGCACAACGGAATTTCGTGTTGACCGAAGCGCGCGGCGGCAGGCTCCGGCAGGTCGACCTGCCGGTACCGCCGCAGGATCCGCGGGCGCAGATGGGCTGGATCGTCATCAAGCCCGCCGACACCCCGGCCATCTCCGGCTCGAATGCGCTCTGCGTGGCAAGGGTGCTGCCGGCGCGGCCGGGCGGGCTGACCAAGGTCAAGGCCGAGTGCCGCGACGGCAGGGCCGGGCAATGATTGGCAACGCTGCCCCGCAGTTCCTGTCCTACGCGGCGGCGATCGGCCGGCTGGACTGGTCGGATGCGGTCGAGGCGCTGCGCCGGGGCCATGCTCTGCCAAGGGCGCAGATCCGCGACGTGTTCCTGGGCCCGCCGACCGGCACGATGATGAGCCGCTCGGCCTGGATCGAGGGGCTGGGCTACGGCGCCAAGACCTTCACCGTCTTCGACGGCAATGCGGCGCGCGGCCTGCCGACGGTGCAGGGCGCCATGCTGGTCTTTGACGAGGATGCCGGCGCGCTGCGCGCCATCGTCGACAGCCCGCTGGTGACCGAGGTCAAGACCGCCGCCGATTCCGTGCTGGGCGCCAGCCTGCTGGCCCGGCCGGACAGCCGGCACCTGCTGGTGGTCGGCGCGGGCACGGTCGCGACCAGCCTGGTCAAGGCCTATACGGCGGTGCTGCCGGGGATCGAGCGGGTCTCGGTCTGGTCGCGTCGTCCCGAACAGGCGCAGGGGCTGGTGGCCGGGCTGGACGACATCGGGGCCGAGCTGGTGGCGGTGCCGGATCTGCGGGCGGCGGTGGGCCAGGCCGACATCGTCTCCTCGGCCACCATGGCGCGGCAGCCGGTGATTCTGGGCGACTGGGTGCGGCCCGGCACCCATGTCGACCTGATCGGCGCCTTCATGGCCGACATGCGCGAGGCCGACGACGCGCTGATGGCCCGCGCCGCGCTGTTCGTGGACAGCCGCGAAACCACGCTGGGCCATATCGGCGAGCTGATGCTGCCCATCGCCTCGGGCGCGATCACCGCCGAAAGCGTGCTGGGCGATCTCTACGACCTGGTGCGCCCCGACGCGCGCCGGCGGCGGTCCGGGGACGAGATCACCGTCTTCAAGAACGGCGGCGGCGCGCATCTCGACCTGATGATCGCATCCTATATCGCCCGGGCAATGGCGGGCTGAGCCCTCAGCCCAGGCGGAAATTCTGCTCGACCACCGCCTCCATCGAGACATGGCTCGAGGTGTTGCTGACATGTGGCAGCACCGAGATCTTCTCGGCCAGGATGCGCCGGAAATCGGCCATGTCGCGCGAGCGGACCTTCATCAGATAGTCGCAGCCGCCGGCGATCATGTAGCATTCCTCGATCTCGGGGATGGCGCGGATGGCGGCGTTGAACTGCTGCAGCGCGTGTTCGCGGGTGTCGGTCATATTGACCTCGACATAGGTCACATGCGTCAGCCCCAGCTTCAGCGGCGACAGGATGGCGCGGTAGCCGGTGATCAGACCGATTTCTTCCAGGTGCCGGATGCGCTGCGCCACCGGGGTCTTGGACAGACCGACCCGGCGCGCCAGCTCGGCGATGGGGATTCTTGCGTTCTCGGTCAGTTCCGCCAGGATCTTCCTGTCCAGGGCATCAAGATCCAGATTCATTCTGCAAACCGTCCCGAATTTGTTCCATCGGCCTAGCAGATGGGCGAATTTCAGGCGCACCGCCTGACAGCCATCTGGTATTCCTGTCCTATCGAATAAGGAGATCGGCATGACCCCTGTCAACCCCACCCCGCATCCGGACATGTTTTCCGCGCAGGCGAAATTCGCCGACGAGGCGGCGTTGCTGCAGGGGCTGGTCGCGCAGGCGGCGCTGGATCCCGCGGCCCGCGCCGCCATCAGCGCCCGGGCCGCGGATCTGGTGCGCCGCATCCGCGACGAGGCCAGGCCGACGATGATGGAGCATTTCCTGGCCGAATACGGGCTTTCGACGCGCGAGGGCGTGGCGCTGATGTGCCTGGCCGAGGCCATGCTGCGGGTGCCCGACCGCATGACCATCGACGCGCTGATCGAGGACAAGATCGCGCCCTCGGACTGGGGCAAGCATCTGGGCGAGGCGTCGTCCTCGCTGGTCAATGCCTCGACCTGGGCGCTGATGCTGACCGGCAAGGTGCTGGACGACGACCAGTCGGGCATCGCCGGCACCCTGCGCCGCGCCGTGCGCCGGCTGGGCGAGCCGGTGATCCGCACCGCCGTCGGCCGCGCCATGAAGGAGATGGGCCGGCAGTTCGTGCTGGGCCAGACCATCGAAGGCGCGCTGGAACGCGCCAGCAAGCGCGAGGCGCAGGGCTTCACCTATAGCTACGACATGCTGGGCGAGGCGGCGATGACCGGCGCGGATGCGGCGCGCTACGACCGCAGCTATGCCGACGCCATCGCCGCGATCGCCAAGGCCTGCACCAAAGGCTCGGTCGAGGACAATCCCGGCATCTCGATCAAGCTTTCCGCGCTGCATCCGCGCTACGAGGTGGCGCAGGAGGGGCGGGTCATGGCCGAACTGGTGCCGGTGGTGCTGAAGCTGGCGCGCCAGGCCAAGGCCGCCGGCATGGGCATGAACATCGACGCCGAGGAACAGGACCGGCTGGTGATCTCGCTGAAGGTGATCGAGGCGGTGCTGTCGGACCCCTCGCTGGCCGGCTGGGACGGGTTCGGCGTGGTGGTGCAGGCCTATGGCAAGCGCGCCGGGCAGGTGATCGACTGGCTTTACGCGCTGGCCGAGCGGCTGGACCGGCGCATCATGGTGCGGCTGGTCAAGGGCGCCTATTGGGACACCGAGATCAAGCGCGCCCAGGTCGAGGGCTTTCCGGGCTTTCCGCTGTTCACCAGCAAGGTCGCGACCGATGTCAGCTATATCGCCAATGCCCGCAAGCTGATCGGCTATGCCGACCGCATCTATCCGCAATTCGCCACCCATAACGCCCATACCGTCGCCGCGATCCTGGAGATGGTCGGCGACATCCGCTTCGAGTTCCAGCGCCTGCACGGCATGGGCGAGCGGCTGCACGACATCGTACTGCGCGACCACAACTGCCGCTGCCGCATCTACGCGCCGGTCGGCGCGCATCGCGACCTCTTGGCCTATCTGGTCCGGCGATTGCTGGAGAACGGCGCCAACAGCAGCTTCGTGCACCAGATCGTGGATGAAACCGTCTCGGCCGAGGAGGTCGCCCGCGATCCGTTCGCGGCGCTGCAGACCGCCCAGCCGCCGCGCTCGCTGCTGGCGCCCGATGCACTGTTCGGGGCGGCGCGCCGGAACTCGACCGGCTTCGACCTGAGCGACGCGGAAACGCTGGCGCGGATCCATGCCGCCCGCGAGGTGGCGATCCCGGATGCGATGCCGCTGACCGTCTCGGAGCCCACCGGCAAACGCCAGGACGTGATCAATCCCGCGACGGGCGAAAAGATCGCCGAGGTGCTGATGGTCGATGCCGGGACCGCCACCCGCGCCATCGACGACGCCCGGCCTTGGGAAGCCCCGGCGGCGGAACGCGCCGCTGTGCTGCGTCGTGCCGCCGATCTATATGAGGCGCATTACGGCCCGGTCTTCGGCATCCTGGCGCGCGAGGCCGGCAAGGCGCTGCCCGATGCGGTGGCCGAGCTGCGCGAGGCGGTGGATTTCCTGCGCTATTACGCCGCCGAGGGCGAAGCGGATGACGGGCCCCCGCGCGGCATTGTCGGCGCGATCAGCCCGTGGAACTTCCCGCTGGCGATCTTCACCGGTCAGATCGCGGCGACGCTGATGGCCGGCAATGCCGTCATCGCCAAGCCCGCCGAGCCCACCCCGGTCATCGCCGCCTATGCCATCCGCCTGCTGCATCAGGCCGGGGTGCCGAAGGCGGCGCTGCAATTGCTGCCCGGCCGCGGCAGCGTGGTCGGCGCGGCGCTGACTTCGGATCCGCGCGTTGCCGGGCTGGTCTTCACCGGCTCGACCGAGACGGCACAGACCATCGCCCGCACCATGGCCGCGAACCTGGCGCCCGGCACGCCGCTGATCGCCGAAACCGGCGGGCTGAACGCCATGGTGGTCGATTCGACCGCCCTGCCGGAACAGGCGGTGCGCGACATCGTGAACTCGGCCTTCCGCTCGGCCGGCCAGCGGTGTTCTGCGCTGCGCTGCCTTTATGTGCAGGAGGACGTGGCGCCGCATCTGATCCAGATGATCAAGGGCGCCATGGACGAGCTGCGGATGGGCGATCCCTGGGATCTGACCACCGATGTCGGCCCGGTGATCGGCCCCGGCGCGCAGCGCGAGATCGGTGATTACATCGCCGCCGATGCGGACCGCGTGCTGCACAAGCTGGCGGCGCCGTCGCGGGGCTTCTTCATCCCGCCGACCATGCTGAAAGTGTCAGGCATCGCCGATCTGGAGCGCGAGATTTTCGGCCCCGTCCTGCATGTCGCGACCTTCAGGGGCGACCAGCTGGACCAGGTGATCGCCGACATCAACGCCCGCGGCTTCGGCCTGACCTTCGGGCTGCACACCCGCATCGACAGCCGCGTGCAGGAGGTCTCGGACGCCATCCATGTCGGCAATATCTATGTGAACCGCAACCAGATCGGCGCGGTGGTCGGCAGCCAGCCCTTTGGCGGCGAGGGGCTGTCGGGCACCGGGCCCAAGGCCGGCGGGCCGCGCTATGTGCCGCGCTTCTTTGCGCCCGCCGCGCCCGCCGCCCCGGCCGGTGACTGGCAAGGCCAGGCCGACGAGGCGCGGCTGCGCGGCGCGCTGGCCAGCGCCGCGCCGAAGAAGATCGAGGAGCGACTGATGCCCGGTCCCACCGGCGAACTGAACCGTCTGACTGCGCATGGCCGGCCGCCGCTGCTGTGCCTTGGCCCCGGTCCGCAGGCCGTGGCGGCGCAGGTGGCGGCGGTCGAGGCGCTGGGCGGCCAGGCCGTCGGCGCCGATGGCGCGCTGCCGCCCGAGGCGCTGACCCGGCTGCCGCAGCTGTCCGCCGTGCTGTGGTGGGGCGACGCGGCACAGGGCCGCGCCTATGCCCAGGCGCTGGCCGGGCGTCAGGGCGAGATCGTGCAGTTGATCACCGCCATGCCCGACCTGGCCCATGTCGCGCATGAGCGCCATCTTTGCGTCGACACCACCGCCGCCGGCGGCAATGCCGCGCTGCTGGCCGGCTGAGATTGCGCAGCGGGCCGGCCGCGGCCCCTGCTTCCCGAACCTGCCCCGAGGAGGCGTTCCATGAGCAATCAATCATTCCTGGCCGATGTGAACGAGATGTTCGACGTCGCGGCCGCGCATTGCGACCTGCCCGAGGGGCTGGCCGAGAAGATCAAGGTCTGCAACGCGACCTATGTCACCCGCTTCGGCGTGCGGCTGCGCGGGCGGATGCATACCTTTACCGGCTGGCGCGCGGTGCATTCGACGCATAGCCGCCCGGCCAAGGGCGGCATCCGCTTCGCCCCCAATGCCGACCAGGACGAGGTCGAGGCGCTGGCGGCGTTGATGACCTATAAATGCGCGCTGGTGCGGCTGCCCTTCGGCGGTTCCAAGGGGGCGCTGAAGATCGACCCGGCGGACTGGACCGAGACCGAGCTGGAAAAGATCACCCGCCGCTTCGCCCAAGAGCTGATGGCGCATGAGTTTCTCAGTTCGGCCGCCAATGTGCCGGCGCCGGACATGGGCACGGGCGAGCTGAACATGATGTGGATCGCCGACGAATACCGCCGTGCCCGGCCGCAGGACATCAACGCGCTGGGTTGCGTCACCGGCAAGCCGGTGGGCGGCGGCGGCATCGAGGGGCGCACCGAGGCCACCGGCCGCGGCGTGCAATATGCGATCCGCGAATTCTTCCGCCATCCCGCCGACCGGGCGCGGGCCGGTTTCCAGTCCGAACGCCTCGACGGCCTGACTTGCGTGGTGCAGGGGCTGGGCAATGTCGGTTTCCATGCCGCCAAGTTCCTGTCGCAGGAGGACGGGATGCGCATCGTCACGGTGATCGAGCGCTCGGGCGTGGTGCGCAATCCGGGGGGCATCGACATCGACGCGCTCAAGGCGCATCTGGTCCAGACCGGCTCGGTCGAGGGCTTTGCCGGCGGCGCGGTCAGCCCGGCCGACATGGGCGCGCTGGCCGATGAATGCGACATCCTGATCCCCGCCGCCGCCGAGGGCGCGATCACCGAGGAGAATGCCGCCGCCATCAAGGCGGCGCTGATCGTCGAGGCCGCCAACGGCCCCACCACCAAGGGCGCCGACACCATCCTGCGCCAGGCCGGCAAGATCATCCTGCCCGACCTGTTCGCCAATGCCGGCGGCGTGGTGGTGTCCTATTTCGAATGGGTGAAGAATCTCAGCCACATCCCCTTCGGCCTGATGGAGCGGCGGCTGGAGGAGGACGAGCACAGGCTGCTGGCCCGCTCGCTCGAGCAGATGACCGGCCGCGACTTTCCCAGCGAACATGCCCGCTTCCTGGAAGCCCGCAGCGAGATCGCGCTGGTCCGCTCGGGCCTCGACGACATCATGCGCGCCGCCTATCGCCGGATGAGTGCGCTGTGGAACCGTCCCGACGGCGCCTATCCCGACCTGCGCACCGCCGCCTATGTGCTGGCCATCGACGAGGTGGCGCAGGCCTACAAGGCCATCGGGCTTTAGCGGCCGGGCGGCGAAGGCGGCAATGAAAAGGCCCCGCCGGCGCGTTGCCGGCGGGGCCTGTTTCCGTGGATCGTCGGGCCGCTTATTCGCGGTTGCCCAGGAACTGCAGCAGGAACATGAACAGGTTCAGGAAGTCCAGGTAGAGCTGCAGGGCGCCCATGATCGCCGCCTTGCCCAGGAAATCGCGGTCCGAATTCGCCAGCTGCAGATAGGTGTTCTTGATGTTCTGCGTGTCGAAGGCGGTCAGCCCGGCAAAGATCAGCACACCGATCGCCGAGATGGCGAATTGCATGGCGCCGGATTTCAGGAAGATGTTCACGATCGAGGCGACGATCAGCCCGATCAGACCCATCAGCAGGAAGGTGCCCATGCCGGACAGGTTGCGCTTGGTCGTGTAGCCCCAGAGCGAGAGCCCGGAGAAGGCGATGGCCGTCACCAGGAAGGTCTGGACGATCGAGAACGAGGTATAGGCGGCGAAGATCCAGCTGATCGAGACGCCCATCACCGCGGCGAAGGCATAGAACAGCGTCGTCGCACCCTGCACCGACAGCCGGCGCAGCGCGGCGCCGAAGGCGAAGACCATGACCAGCGGCGCGAACATCACCAGCCATTTCACCGGCGACAGGTAAAGGGTCTTGCCGAACTCGGTCAGGTAATGGCCGTTGCCAAGCGCCCATTGCGTGGGCGTATCGGACAGGGTCAGCCCGGCCATGCCCCAGGCGGTGCCGGCGGTGACCAGCATGCCCACGGCCATCAGGCCATAGACCTTGTTCATATAGGCGCGCAGCCCCTCGTCCACGGCAGCCGAGCGCGTCGCGGTCCCGGCCGTGCGGATCGAATTGTAGTCTTGCATAGGTTCTCCCCGGTCGAAAATCGCGGTGCGGCCCCGAACGGCCGACCATCCACGCAGATATTGGCAAAGCCAGCCGGTTTTTCAATGCAAGCCGCACGATTCACCGGGCCTCTGACGAAAATTTCAGATGCTAACGATCACCTTGCCGGTCGAACGCCGCGATTCCAGCAGCGCATAGCCCTCGGCCAGCCGGTCGAGCGGCAGGGTGGCCCCGACATGCGGATGCAGCCGGCCCTGCTCGTAAAGTGCGAACAGCGCCGCGATGTCCCGGTGCAGCAGGTCGGGGTCGAGCTTGTGATAGCCGCCCCAGTAGAAGCCGTGGATGGCGATGTTCTTGACCAGCGCATGGTTCAGCGGCAGCGCCGGAGGCTTGCCGCCGGCAAAGCCGATGACCAGGAAGCGGCCGCCGGGCCGCAGCGCCCCGAAGGCGGCTTCGCCCGGCGCGTCGCCCACCGGGTCATAGACCACATCGACGCCGCCCAGATCCCGCAGCGCGGCGCGCAGGTCCGGGCAGGTGGCGCTGTCGATGCAGACCGCGGCGCCGGCGGCGCGCGCCACGGCCAGCTTGTCCTCGCCCCGCGCCACGGCGATCACCCGGGCACCCAGGGCGGCGCCGATCTCGACCGCAGTCAGGCCGACGCCCCCGGCGGCGCCCAGCACCGCCAGCGTCTCGCCCGGGCGCAGGCCGGCGCGCAACGTCAGGGCGAAATGGCTGGTGCCATAGGCGATCAGGAAGCCCGCCGCCGCCTCATGGCTCATGGCGGCGGGGATCGGGTGGCAGGCGGCGGCGGGGAACAGGTTGGCCTCGGCCATGGTGCCCTGCGCCTGCACCGCCACGCGCGTGCCGGGCGCCAGCGCCACGTCGGGGCCGGCGGCCAGCACTTCGCCCGCGCCCTCGAGGCCGGGGATGAAGGGCAGGGGCGGCGTCTCCTGATAGCGGCCGGTGGTCATCAGCAGGTCGGCGAAATTCAGCGCCGCAGCGCGCATCCGCACCAGCACCTGTCCGGGCCCCGGCGGCTCCAGCGACATGGTCGCTGACACGGGAAGTCCCGTCATTTCCTTGATTTGCATCAATTTCCAGCTCGCGCTCATGATCCATCCTGTCCGTTGTCAGCCCTTGCGGCGCCGCTTTTTCCAGTCTTTCCGGGGGGTTCGGATAGCGCGCCGCCCCGGTTGCAAACGATTGTCTTTTTGGACAAGTCGACATTATCAAGCTCGAAAATTGCGTCAAACTGGTGTAGCGCCCGTTTAGATTGAGTGAGGTGTTACCATGAAGCATAACGTTGACGTCCACGTCGGAAAGCGAATCCGACACCGTCGTTGGATGATCGGCATGACCCAGCAGCAGCTTGCCGAGAAGGTCGGGATCAAGTTCCAGCAGATCCAGAAATACGAGACCGGGATGAACCGGGTCTCGGCCTCGCGGCTTTGGGACATCGCCCGGGCGGTCGACGTGCCGGTCAGCTTCTTCTTCGAGGGGCTCGAGGACGGGCAGCTGCATGACACGGTCGAGGGCGACATTCTGGCCGACAAGGAGGCGCTGCAGCTGGTCCGCGCCTATTACGCCATGCCCGAGGCGCAGCGCCGCCAGATCTTCGAGCTGGCGCGGGTGCTGTCCGACGCCGCCTGACGCCGGCCGCAGCCCGAGGCTTCCGCTTGCGGGCCGGTGCGGCTAAACCTGCGCCCAGGACATCCTCGGGGGCAGGCCATGACAAGCGCGAACAACCGAATCCCTGTCGAAGGGGCCGACCGGATCATGGCCGTGGCGCACCGTCTGGCGGATGCCGCCCGGGCCGAGACGCTTAGCCTGTTCCGCAGCCCGGCGCTGCGTCCCGACAACAAGGCCGGCACCGGATTCGATCCGGTGACGGAGGCCGACCGGGCCAGCGAGCGCGCCATGCGCGCCATCCTGGCCGCCGAACGCCCCGAGGACGGCATCCTGGGCGAGGAATACGGTGTCCAGAACGGACAGAGCGGCCTGACCTGGATCCTCGACCCCATCGACGGCACGCGCGCCTTCATGGCCGGGGCGCCCAGCTGGGGCGTGCTCATCGGTCTGAGCGATGCGCAGGGCCCGATCTACGGCATCGTCGACCAGCCACATCTGGACGAGCGGTTCGAGGGCGGCCTGGGCCGCGCCCGGCTGATCTCGCGCGCGGGCGAGGTGCCGCTGCGAAGCCGGCAGGGCGTGGCGCTGGCCGAGGCGACGCTGATGACCACCTATCCCGAGGTCGGCTCGGCCGCAGAGCAGGCGGCGTTTTCCCGGGTCGCGGCGCGGGCGCGGCTGGTGCGCTACGGGCTTGACTGCTACGCCTATGCGCTGCTGGCCGCCGGCCATGTCGATCTGGTGATCGAGGCGGGGCTGCAGCCTTATGACGTGGCCGCACCCATCGCCGTCATTCAGGCGGCGGGCGGCGTGGTGACGGATTGGCGGGGCGGGCCCGCCCATCACGGCGGCACCATCATCGCCGCCGGCTCTCCGGAACTGCATGCCGAGGCGCTGGCGCTTCTGAACGGCGATTGAGGCCCGGGCACAAGCCCCCTATGGTGCCGCCAACCGCAATCCTCGTCCCAGGACCCGAACTCCGAGGAGCCAGCCATGACCGAGCCCCGCGAAGCCGAGACCGATGCCCCCGAGGATGATTTCCAGCCCAGCCGGCAGGAGATGGAGGCCATCAACCGGGCCATCGACGATGGCGACGGGCCGGCGCTGGATGCGGCGCTGGAGCCGATGCACGCCGCCGACATCGCCGACCTGATCGAGCAGCTGAACCCGGCGCGGCGGCGGGTCTTCCTGCAGCTCTATTCCGGCGAGATCGACGGCGAGATCCTGTCCGAGATCGACGAATCGATCCGCGAGGAGGTGGTCGAGCAGCTGCCGCGCGAGGTGCTGGCCGAGGCCGTGCGCGAGATGGACAGCGACGACGTCGTCGACCTGATCGAGGACATGGAGGAGCCCGAGCAGCAGGCCATCCTGGCGGCGCTGGACGAATCGGACCGGGCGGCGGTCGAACGCTCGCTGACCTGGCCGGAATATTCGGCCGGCCGGCTGATGCAATCCGAGGTGGTGACCGCGCCCGAGCATTGGACGGTGGGCGAGACCATCGACTTCCTGCGCGCCGAGGAATGGCTGCCCGACCAGTTCTATCACGTGGTGCTGGTCGATCCGCGCCGCCATCCGACCGGCTATGTCACGCTGGGCAAGCTGCTGGCCTCGCGCCGCGACGTGGCGCTGCGCGACATCACCGAGGGCAGCTTCCGCACCATCTCGGCCCGGCAGGCCGAGGGCGACGTGGCCTATGCCTTCAACAAGTACCACCTGATTTCCGCCCCGGTGGTCGATGACGACGACCGGCTGGTGGGCGTCATCACCATCGACGACGCCATGTCGGTGCTGGACGAGGAGCACGAGGAGGACTTCCTGCGCATGGCCCGGGTGTCGGACGACAGCCACGTCTCGGACGGGCCGTTCCAGACCGCGCGCCAGCGCCTGCCTTGGCTGGTGATCAACCTGTGCACCGCCTCGCTGTCGGCGCTGGTGATCTCGCGCTTCGAAACCACGCTGGCGCGGCTGGTGATCCTGGCGGCGCTGATGCCGATCGTCGCCTCGACCGGCGGCATCGCCGGCACGCAGTCGCTGGCCGTGGCGGTGCGGGCGCTGGCGACGCGCGAACTGACCTACGCCAATGCCCGCCGCGTGGTTCTGCGCGAGCTGATGGCGGGGATGCTCAACGGACTCGGCCTGGCGGTGATCCTGACCATGGCCGGCGCCGTCATCCTGGGCAACCTGCAGATCGGGCTGGTGCTGGGCATGGCGATGATCGCCAACCAGGTGGTGGCGGCAATGGGCGGCGTGCTGGTGCCGCTGGGCCTCAGCAAGCTGGGGCTGGACCCGGCGCTGGCCTCGGGCACCTTTGTCACCACCATGACCGACATGATGGGTTTCTTCGCATTTCTGGGACTGGCTTCATGGATACTGATCTGAAGGCTGCATTGCGGCAGCAGGCGCTGGCGGCGCGGGGGCAGGGCGGCGACGCCGGGGCCATGGCGCGGCACCTGATCGCGGCACTGGCCCCGCATCGCGGCAAGGTGCTGGCCGGCTATTGGCCGATGCGGGACGAGGCCGATCCGCGCCCGGCCATGGAAGCGCATGACGGCCCGGTCTGCCTGCCGGTGGTGCCCGGCCCGGCCCGGCCGCTGGTGTTCCGCGCCTGGGACGGGCGGCTGGAGGCCGGCAGTTTCGGCACCAGCCATCCGCCCGCCGATTCGCCGGTGCTGCGGCCCGAGGTGCTGATCGTGCCGCTGGCCGGCTTCGACCGGCAGGGCAACCGGCTGGGCTATGGCGGCGGCTTCTACGACCGCACCCTGGAAAAGCTGCGCGCCGAGGGCGGCGCCGTGGCGATCGGCTTCGCCTTTGCCGTGCAGGAGATTCGTGCGATTCCCGTCGAGCCCACCGACCAGCCGCTGGATCTGATCGTGACCGACAGGGGCGTCATCCTGCCGCAGCGCAAAAATCCCCTGGCGTGAATTTGCGAACGAAGCTGCAACCCTGACGGTTCCGGCCTGGGGATAATCCTGTGGAAAGCGCCTGAACCGATCCGGGGAAGCCCGCCAGATCATTCGGATTTTCGCGCAGCACGGGAAATTTCCACTTGTTAACGCTGCGGTTGCAGCGAATCTCGTGCTTGGGGAAGCCCAGCGCAACGCCGTAAAAGTCCAGCGAAAAAATGGATTGAATTGCAGGACGTCTCGCGCCAGTTTGTGTTCCAGGCTCGCAAGGCCACCAGATCTAGTGCCCGATACGGCAACGCGATCCGGCCCGGCCCAATGCGGCGATTGGTTCAAGAATAAGGCTTCCCGGCTGCCGTCCGACGGTCGCCTGACCCGTGCCTTGCGGCGGGGGCCGGCGCTCTGCGGCGTACAGCGGGGCCAGGAATGGGGGACAGTCCGGCATGAGGATTGAACGGCGCTTTACCACGGCCGAGAGCGGCGCCTATGGCGCGCTTTCCTTTATCACCACCACCAGCGAGATCCGCAACCCGGACGGCAAGGTCGTGTTCCGCAACGAGGCGGTGGAGGTTCCGCAGGGCTGGAGCCAAGTGGCCTCGGACGTGATCGCCCAGAAATATTTCCGCAAGGCCGGCGTGCCGGCGCGGCTCAAGCGCGTCAAGGAAAAGGGCGTGCCGGAATTCCTGTGGCGCTCGGTTCCCGACGAGGAGGCGCTGGCGCAGTTGCCCGACGAGGCGCGCTTCGGCGGCGAGACCAGCGCCCGGCAGGTCTTTGACCGGCTGGCCGGCGCCTGGGCCTATTGGGGCTGGAAGGGCGGATATTTTTCCAACGAAGAAGACGCCCGCGCCTATTACGACGAGATGCGCTTCATGCTGGCGGCGCAGATGGGGGCGCCGAACAGCCCGCAATGGTTCAACACCGGGCTGCATTGGGCCTATGGCATCGACGGGCCGTCGCAGGGCCATTTCCATGTCGATTACAGGACCGGCAAGCTGGTCAAGTCGGACAGCGCCTATGAGCATCCGCAGCCGCATGCCTGCTTCATCCAGTCGGTCAGCGACGACCTGGTGAACGAGGGCGGCATCATGGACCTGTGGGTCCGCGAGGCGCGGCTTTTCAAATATGGCTCGGGCACGGGCACCAATTTTTCGTCCCTTCGAGGGGAGGGCGAGAAACTGTCGGGCGGCGGCAAATCTTCGGGGCTCATGGGCTTCCTGAAGATCGGAGACCGCGCAGCCGGCGCGATCAAATCGGGCGGAACGACCCGGCGCGCGGCAAAGATGGTGATCTGCGACATGGATCACCCCGACATCGAGCAGTTCATCAACTGGAAGGTCATCGAAGAGCAGAAGGTCGCCTCGCTGGTGGCTGGCTCCAAGATGCACGAACGGAAGCTGAACGAGATCTTCGCCGCGATCCGCGGCTGGGACGGCAGCATCGAGGATGCCACCGACCCGGCCCGGAACGCGGCGTTGAAATCGGCGATCCGTTCGGCCAAGCGCAGCATGATCCCGGAGACCTATGTCAACCGGGTTCTGCAATATGCCCGGCAGGGCTTTGATTCGATTGAGTTCCCGACCTATGATACCGATTGGGACTCGGAAGCCTATGTCTCGGTTTCGGGGCAGAACTCCAACAACTCGGTCCGCGTGACGGATACCTTCCTGCGCGCGGTCCGCGACGATCTGCCCTGGGAGCTGCTGCGCCGCACCGACGGCAAGGTGGCCAGGACCGTGTCGGCGCGCGCGCTCTGGGACCAGATCGGCCATGCCGCCTGGGCCTGCGCCGATCCGGGCATCCAGTTCCACGACACGATCAACGCCTGGCATACCTGCCCGGAACACGGGCCGATCCGCGCCAGCAATCCGTGCAGCGAATACATGTTCCTGGACGACACGGCCTGCAACCTGGCGTCGATGAACCTGCTGACCTTCTGGGACGGCAAGGAATTCGACGCCGACGGCTATGTCCATGCCAGCCGGCTGTGGACCGTCACGCTGGAGATCTCGGTGCTGATGGCGCAGTTCCCCAGCAAGGAGATCGCGCAGCGCAGCTACGATTTCCGCACCCTGGGTCTGGGCTATGCCAATATCGGCGGCCTTTTGATGAACATGGGCCTGGGCTATGACAGCGAACAGGGCCGGGCGCTGTGCGGGGCGCTGACCGCGATCATGACCGGCGTGGCCTATGCCACCTCGGCCGAGATGGCGGCCGAACTCGGGCCGTTCCCCGGCTACAAGAAGAATGCCCGCCACATGCTGCGGGTGATCCGCAACCACCGCGCGGCGGCGCATGGCACCGGCGCCTATGATGGGGTGAACGTGCGCCCGGTCGAGCTGGACGCCGCGAACTGCCCCGATCCGCGGCTGGTGGCGCTGGCGCAGGGCGCCTGGGACGAGGCGCTGAGCCTGGGCGAGGAGCATGGCTTCCGCAATGCCCAGGCGACGGTGATCGCGCCCACCGGCACCATCGGGCTGGTGATGGATTGCGACACCACCGGCATCGAGCCCGATTTCGCGCTGGTGAAGTTCAAGAAGCTGGCCGGCGGCGGCTATTTCAAGATCATCAACCGCTCGGTCCCGGCGGCGCTGGAGACCATGGGTTACGGCTCGGCGCAGATCGAGGAGATCATCGCCTATGCCGTGGGCCACGCCAGCCTTGGCAATTGCCCCGGCATCAACCATGCCGCGCTGATCGGCCATGGTTTCGGCCCGCGCGAGCTGGAAAAGGTCGATGCGGCGCTGGCCTCGGCCTTCGACATCCGCTTCGTCTTCAACCAGTGGACGCTGGGCGAGACCTTCTGCCGCGAGACCCTGGGCATTCCGGCCGACAAGCTGAACGATCCGGGCTTCGACCTGCTGCGGCATCTGGGCTTCACCCGGGCGCAGATCGAGGCGGCGAACGACCATGTCTGCGGCACCATGACGCTGGAGGGGGCGCCGCATCTGGACCCCGCGCATTACCCGGTCTTCGACTGCGCCAATGCCTGCGGCAAGAAGGGCACGCGCTACCTGTCGGTGGACAGCCATATCCGCATGATGGCGGCGGCGCAGAGCTTCATCTCGGGCGCGATCTCCAAGACCATCAACATGCCCAACAGCGCCAGCATCGCCGATGCCCTGGCCGCCTATGAGCTGAGCTGGTCGCTGGGCATCAAGGCCAATGCGCTTTACCGCGACGGCTCCAAGCTGTCGCAGCCGCTGGCCTCGGCGCTGGTCGAGGACGACGAGGAGGCCGAAGAGATCCTGGCCAGCGGCAGCGTGCAGGAAAAGGTCGCGATCATCGCCGAGAAGGTGGTCGAGAAGATCATCGTCAAGGAGGCGGTGCGCAGCCATCGCGAGAAGCTGCCGCAGCGCCGCAAGGGCTATACCCAGAAGGCGATCATCGGCGGCCACAAGGTCTATCTGCGCACCGGCGAATATGACGACGGCAAGCTGGGCGAGATCTTCATCGACATGCACAAGGAAGGCGCGGGCTTCCGGGCGATGATGAACAATTTCGCCATCGCCGTGTCCGTGGGCCTGCAATACGGCGTGCCGCTGGAGGAGTTCGTCGACGCCTTCACCTTCACCCGCTTCGAGCCGGCCGGCATGGTGCAGGGCAATGACAGCATCAAGAACGCCACCTCGATCCTGGATTATGTGTTCCGCGAACTGGCGGTCAGCTATCTGGACCGCACCGACCTTGCGCATGTGAAGCCGCAGGGCGCGCGCTTCGACGACCTGGGCGGCGGCGAGAGCGAAAGCCAGCCCAACATCGCCCCGGTGGGCGAGGGCGCCTCGCGTTCGCTGGAGATGCTGCGGCAGATCAGCTCGACCGGCTATTTGCGCAAGCGGCTGCCGCAAGATCTGGTGGCGCTGCAATCCGGGGTCTCGGTCGCGGCGGTCTCGACCGCCGAGGGCACGGCGGCCGCGGTGGGCGTCGTCACCCTGGATGCGCGCGCCAAGGCCCGGATGCAGGGCTATGAGGGCGATCCCTGCGGCGAATGCGGCAATTACACGCTGGTCCGCAACGGCACCTGCATGAAGTGCAACACCTGCGGCGCGACCAGCGGCTGCAGCTGAACCGGACGCGGTCCGGGCGCATGGCGCGGCCGGACCCGTCCCCGAAGGAAAGGGCGAAACCATGGAATTGCTCGTCGGCGTTCGGCGCATCATCCCCGCCGCCATCCACCCGATCCCCGGCGGGGTCGAGGCCGAGTTGCGGGGCGATGCGGTGCTGTCGCTGCTGGATGCGGCCTTTCACGGCGCGGGCCGGGTCGAGCTGCTGGGCGGCGGCCTGGATCGCCGGCCGATGGACGTGGCAGGGATCGAGATGCGCGGCGCCTCGACCCTGGTCACGCTGCTTTGCGCTGGTGAGGCGGCGCGACTGCACTGAAGGATCATCGCTGCGACGAGCCTGTTCCGCGTCCCCCGACGCGGAACTTTTTTCATCTGCGGCGCCGGAACCGGCATTGCCCGCAAGTCACGATCAGTTCATCCTTTGCGAGCGTGGTTCATTTGCAACGGGCTCGAAAATCCCCTTGAACATGAGCATATTGCCGTGGCGCCTGTAAGAGCCGCCCCGGCATGGAAGGAGAGAATCCACATGAACAAACCCTCTTCCCGTCATCTTCTGACCGCTTCGGGCCTTGCCCTGCTGATGGCCTTCTCGCCCGCCATCGCCCAGCAGGCCGCCAGCCCCGGCACCGAGGCCGCGCAGGCAGCCGCCAACGAGAACCAGCCGCTTGCCGCGCCGGAAAGCCGGGCCCGCAAGGAGCAGGTCATGCCGGAGAGCTTTGCCGACCTGGTCGAACAGGTCAGCCCGGCGGTGGTGAACATCACCACGACCGCGACCGTCGCGACGCCGCTGGTGCGCGGACCGCAACTGCCCGAAGGCAGCCCGTTCAGCGACCTGTTCCGCGAATTCGGCTTTCCCGGCTTTCCGGGCGACGAAGGCAGCCCCTTCGGCCGCGGCCCGATGGCCGAGCAGCGCTCGAACGCGCTGGGGTCCGGTTTCGTCGTCTCGGCCGAGGGGCTGATCGTCACCAACAACCATGTGATCGAGGGGGCCGACGAGATCGAGGTCGAGTTCTTCTCGGGCAAGACGCTGCCGGCCAAGGTGATCGGCAAGGACGACAAGACCGACATCGCCGTGCTGAAGGTCGAAAGCGACAAGCCCTTGCCCTTCGTCAAGTTCGGCGACAGCGACAAGGCGCGGGTCGGCGACTGGGTGCTGGCGCTGGGGAACCCGCTGGGGCAGGGCTTCTCGGCCTCAACCGGCATCGTCTCGGCCCGCAACCGGGCGCTGTCGGGCACCTATGACGATTTCATCCAGACCGACGCGGCGATCAACCGCGGCAACTCGGGCGGGCCGCTGTTCAACATGGATGGCGAGGTCATCGGGGTGAACACCGCGATCCTGTCGCCCAATGGCGGCTCGATCGGCATCGGCTTCTCGATGGCGTCGAACGTCGTCAGCAAGGTGGTCGGGCAGCTCGAAGAATATGGCGAGACCCGGCGCGGCTGGCTGGGCGTGAAGATCCAGCCGGTGACGCAGGACATCGCCGACTCGCTGGGACTGGTCGATGCCAGCGGCGCCATGGTCACCGACGTGCCCTCGGGGCCTGCGGCCGAGGCGGGGATGAAGTCGGGCGACGTGATCACCAGCTTCGACGGCGGCGAGGTCAAGGATCCGCGCGATCTGGTCCGCCGGGTGGCCGACGCCCCGGTGGGCGAGGCGGTGGACGTGACCGTGCAGCGCGACGGCAAGCCGGTCGAGCTGAAGGTGACGCTGGGCCGGCGCGAGCTGGCCGAAGGCACCGGCAGCGGCAAGCTGGACAGCGCCGCAGAGACCGCCAGCGACCTGATGGGCATGGCCCTGGCGCCTCTGACCCCCGAGCTTGCCGCCGAGCTGGGCGTGGCGCGCGAGACGCAGGGCCTGGTGGTGCAATCGGTCGATCCGACCGGTGCCGCTGCCGACAAGGGCCTGGCGCCCGGCGACCTGATCACCGAGGCCGGGCAACAGCCCGTCACCACGCTGGCCGATCTGGAGGCGCGGGTGAAGGAAGCCCGCGATGCCGGCCGCAAGTCGATCCTGATCATGGTGCGCCGCGCCGGCGAGCCGCGCTTCGTCGCCCTGCCGGTGGAATGAGCGCATGAAAAAGGGCCGGGAAACCCCGGCCCGCAGCAAGCGGGGCGCCGGTTCGGCGCCCCGTTTCTTATGGGCTTACTGTTTGGGCGCCTCGGCCGGCGCAGCTGCCGCGGGGGCCTCGGCCGGCGCGGCTGCCGCGGGGGCTTCGGCCGGGGCGGCGGGGGCAAGATCCTTGTTCGCATCGGCCAGCGCGGTCATGCCGGCGGTGAAGCCCTTGAGCGACAGGTCCAGCTTGACCAGCTGCTCTTTCGGCGCACCGAAAGGCAGCACCGAGACCGTAGCCTTGTTGCCCTTTTTCAGCGGGCCGAGCTCGGCATCCGCCAGGCCGATACGCGAGATGCAGCCGACCTGGGCGCAGAGCATGAAGGGATAGCGCGCTTCCTTGGCGGCATCCACCTGCAGTCCCAGCCCGGCCTGCAGATCGGTTTCCAGCGGCGCGATGAAGGTGATCACCGCCTGCACATTGCCGGTCATCGGGATAACCGAGGCCTCGGCCACCGGCGAATCGTTCTGGTCCTTGAGCAGCTGGTAAAGCTCGCAGGGATCCTTGCCGCTTTCGGTCTTCATGCAGCGCAGGGTCCAGTCGCCATGCGTCGACTTGGCATAAGGCTGGCCCACCTTGGGCTCGCCATCGGCGGCGGGGGCGGCTGCGACCGCCGGAGCTTGCGCTGCCGGGGTTTCCGTTGCCGGGGTGTCGCTGGCGGGAGCTTCGCTGGCTGGGGCTTCTGCGGCAGGCTGCGCCGGGGTCTGGGCAGCCTCTTGCGCCATCACGCTGCCGGCGGTGCCAGCCAGGGTGAAGAGGGCGGCGATCAATGCCGCGGACGTCCTATTGGCCATGGTTCTCTTCCTTTGGTCCATGCATCGGATCCGCTCCTAGCACGGGCTTGGCGGCTTGTCAGGGCGGATCGCATCGCGCGGCGTCACCTTTGCGTGCCGCGCCGGAATGGGCAGGATCGTGCCGGAAACCGGGTCGACGGCAGGGTCGGAAACCCGGAAATGCAGAGGGACCCGAGGCATAAGACTGCCGCCCCGGATCCCCATGCTTACCTTCCCTGCCGGACTGGCAGGTCATCATTGAGCGGAAAGCTAGAGCCAGGAAATGGGTCCGTCAACTATCCTAATCGACATATTGTGACATCGTGATGACCGGCCTGTGATCGGATCATGAAAGAGGCAGTCCGGCAAAAAAATGCCGCGCCCGGAGGCGCGGCAGTCCAACAGGGAGGAAGTCGGCCGTCCGTGATGGCGGCGGTCCGACAGGAACAGACTGGCACAAAATCGTTACGGTTGTATTCTCCTTTTGTCCGAGACTTGCGCTTTTTTGCCGATCCGTGGAGGGAAAATGACAGAAATCGTCGATCTGGCGGCCGGGACGGTCTTCCTGGGCGGCGGCGGTGCGGATCATGCGCAGCCGCAAGGCCTGCTGCTGAAATACGCCAACCGCCACGGGCTGATCGCGGGCGCCACCGGCACCGGCAAGACGGTGACCCTGCAGACCCTGGCCGAATCGTTCTCGCGCGCCGGCGTCCCGGTCTTCATGGCCGATGTGAAGGGCGACCTGGGCGGCATCGCCAAGCGGGGCCTGGCCGAGGGCAAGCTGCACGAGAGCTTCCGGAAGCGCGCCGAGCAGATCGGCATGGCGCTGGATTACCAGGCCTTTCCCGTCACCTTCTGGGATATCTGGGGCGAGCGCGGCCACCCGGTCCGCACCACCCCGGCCGAGATGGGCCCCTTGCTGCTGTCGCGGCTGATGGGGCTGACCGATGCGCAGGAGGGGGTGATGAACATCGCCTTCCGCGTCGCGGATGAGGAAGGGATGGCGCTGCTGGATCTGAAGGATCTGCAGGCCATGCTGGTCTGGGTCGGGCAGAACGCCAAGGCGCTGTCGCTGAAATACGGCAATGTCTCGACCGCCTCGGTGGGTGCGATCCAGCGCGCGCTGATGGTGCTTGAGAACGAGGGCGGCGGCCTGCTGTTCGGCGAGCCGGCGCTGGAGCTTGCGGACATGATGCGGCTGGATGCCTCGGGGCAGGGCATGATCAACATCCTGTCGGCCGAGAAGCTGATGAACGCGCCGCGGCTTTACGCGACCTTCCTGCTGTGGCTGATGTCCGAGCTTTTCGAGCAATTGCCCGAGGTGGGCGACCCGGACAAGCCGAAGATCGCCTTCTTCTTCGACGAGGCGCATCTGTTGTTCGACGACGCGCCGCCGGCGCTGGTGGACAAGATCGAGCAGGTGGCGCGGCTGATCCGCTCCAAGGGCGTCAGCCTGTGGTTCATCAGCCAGAACCCGGCCGACCTGCCGGAATCGGTGCTGGGCCAGCTGGGCAACCGGGTGCAGCACGCGCTGCGCGCCTTCACCGCCAAGGACCAGAAGGCGCTGAAGCTGGCGGCGCAGAACTATCGGCCGAACCCGGATTTCGACACCGCCGAGGCGATCCAGGCGGTAGGCACCGGCGAGGCGGTGACCTCGCTTCTGGAGGCCAAGGGCGTGCCGGGCATCGTGCAGCGCACGCTGATCCGCCCGCCGCTGTCGCAGCTCGGCCCGATCCCGGATGCCGAGCGCGCCGCGATCAACGCCGCCTCGTCCATGGCGCAGAAATACGGCAAGACGCTGGATCGCGAGTCGGCGGCCGAACTGCTGGCCCGCCGCGCCGAGACCGCCGCCTCGGGCAGCGCCGATGCCGGGGCCAAGGGCGCGGACGAGGATCTGTGGAAGATGGATCGCGAATACACCCGGGCCCGGCGCTACGACCCGGGCGTCCAGATCCCGCGCGAGCCCGCCAGCCGGGCACGCGGCGGCCGCAGTGCGAACAGCGACTCGATCGCCGTGACCTTCGGCAAGAGCCTGGCCCGCCAGCTTGGCACCAAGACCGGCCAGGCGCTGGTGCGCGGTGTCCTGGGGTCGCTGTTCAGGGGCAAGTAAGCGGGCTGGGGACCGGCCGGGGCGCGACCTCGGCCGTCTCGGCCAGGATGGCGATCAGCAGCATGATGTGGCGGTGCACGTCATAGCCGGCGCCGCCCGCGCGCCGGATCGCGTCCAGCTGCTCCTCCTCGGCATGCAGCCGCTGCAGGGCGGCGCCGGCCGCCGGCAGTTCTTCGCATTTCAGCACCCGGCGCAGGTCGCGGCGGCGGTTCCAGCCCGGCAGGCCCAGCCGCGCCGCCTGCGCCAGAAGCCGGGGCCGGCGCAGGCGCGGCTGCGCGCAGCGTGGCTGGAAGGCGATCACATTGCCCATCATCGTCATGGCGATTTTCCCGTTCTGCCTCGATTTCGGAAAATTTTGCACAACCGATGCGTGTGTTGCGCCCAGCCGGCGACCAGCGCGCGCCGTGGCAAGGAATCCTTAGGAATTGTTTAGCAATCATTGCTGCATCTCGGCCTGAACCCCTGCCGGTCTGACGAGGCATGAAACAACCCATGGGCGAGCACTGTCCGCTTGTCTGCAGGAAGCGAAGGAATGACCATGACGATTTTGACGGGAGATTTCGCCCCGGAAGCCCCGATCGCCGCTCTGCCCGCCGGCTTCGGGGTCGCGGCCTGCAATCGGCCCGAACCCGCACCGGCCCCGCAGACCGAGGACAGCGATCTGACATTGTACCTGCGCCATGTCGAAAGCGGCGTGTCGATCCGCGCGCTGGCGCGCGAGACCGGCTGCCACGCCTCGACCATCCTGCGCCGCATCCGCCGCTTCGAGTCGCGGCGCGACGATCCGCTGGTCGATCGGGCGATCGAGCGCGCGGCGGGCCATGGATCGGCGACCGGGCCAGGGCGGGTCGGCACGAAGCAGATCGCCCGCATCCTGCGCCGGCTTGCCGAACCCGGCGCGCAGATGGTGGTGGCCGACGGCATGGACAAGGCCATCGTGGTGCGGGACGAGATCCGCACCGCCATCCTGGACCGCGAACTGGCCGAGCACATGGCGATCCGCGGCTGGGTGCAGCTGCTGGGGCAGGGCCGGGTCAGCCGCTACGCGCTTTCGGGTCCGGGGCGCGAGGCGTTGCGCGCCATGCTGGCGGCGCGGCGCGGTCATGCCCTGCCGCAGGGCGAGGATTTCGTCATGGCCGCGCCGGTGATTGCAGAGCCGGCGGCCGAAGCCATGGGCTGCGCCGAGGAAGCCGCCGGCTTCGGCCATGCCGACCGCCACCGGCAATGGGACGAGCGCGAGATCACCGACCCCGAGGACGGCCGCCGCCGTCGCGCCCGGGTCAACATCGCCGAAAGCCCGCTGCTGATGCTGGCGCGGCGGCGGGAACCGGACGGGCGGCCTTTCCTGGCGCCGGAGCTGGTGGCGGCCGGAGAGCGGCTGCGCGAGGATTTCGAGCTGGCGCAGATGGGTCCGCGCATCGCCCAGAACTGGGATCGGTTCCTGACCGCCGGCATCGACGTGTCACGCGCCCTGTCCGGTCATGGTGGCGGTTCGGAAGGGGCGCGCAACCGCGTCGCCGCGGCGCTGCGCGAACTCGGCCCCGGCATGGGCGACATGTGCCTGCGGGTCTGCTGCTTCCTCGAGGGGATCGAGATGACCGAGCGCCGGCTGGGCTGGTCGGCGCGCTCGGGCAAGATCGTGCTGCGGCTGGGGTTGATGCGCCTGGAACAGCACTATCGCCAGATCTACGGCCCGGGCGCGCCGCTGATCGGCTAGACTGGCGCGTCCGCGATCCCGGTCCATGAAAAAAGGGCGCCCGGCAGGCGCCCTTGTCGATGTCCGGCAGTCCGGATCAGGCCGCGGCCTTGGCCGGATTGGCGCGCAGCCATTCCAGCACCGATTCCGGCGAGCTGGCGCCATAGGGATCCTCGGGGCAGTCGTCGCAGCGGCCGGGTTCCTCGAACCAGGCCTCGACGCGGCCGTCGTTGATGACGGCGGCATAGCGCCAGCTGCGGGCGCCGAAGCCCAGATTGTCCTTGCGCACCAGCATGCCGACCTTGTCGGTGAACTCGCCCGAACCATCGGGGATCACCTTGACGTTCTGCAGGCTCTGGGCCTTGGCCCACTGGTTCATCACGAAGCTGTCGTTGACCGACATGCAATAGATCGCGCCGATGCCAAGCTCGGCCATCTCGGCTGCGGCCTTCTCGAAGCCCGGCAGCTGGTAGGTCGAGCAGGTGGGCGTGAAGGCGCCCGGCAACGAAAACAGCACCACGCGCTTGCCCTTGAAATAGTCGGCGGTGGTCACCGGCTGCCAGCGATAGGGGTTCGGCCCGCCGACGGATTCGTCGCGGACGCGGGTCTGGAAGGTCACGTGGGGAAGCAGATCGCCTTGTTTCATGATTGGTCCTTTCGTCATCCGCTCCTCCCTTTCGGTCGATGCTGCGGCGCGGCATCGACGGGCTCTAGATGCACATTGCATTGGCGTTGATCAAGCCCCGAAAAACCCTTAAGTTCGGGCGACCCCAGCAAAGGATGCCGATATGGCGGATATGCCCCCGGTTCTGCGCCACCCCGAAAAGGCCCATCGTCCCGACCAGCCCCAGCCGAAAAAGCCGAACTGGATTCGTGTCAAGGCGCCGACCAGCCAGGGCTACAAGGACACGCGCGACCTGCTGCGCGAACACCGCCTTTCGACCGTCTGCGAAGAGGCGGGCTGCCCGAACGTCGGCGAATGCTGGAGCCAGGGCCACGCCACCATGATGATCATGGGCGAGATCTGCACCCGCGGCTGTTCCTTCTGCAACGTGCAGACCGGCCGGCCCGATGCGCTGGACACCTTCGAGCCGGGCCGCGTCGCCCATGCCGTGCAGAAGCTGGGGCTGAACCATGTCGTCATCACCTCGGTCGACCGCGACGACCTGGACGACGGCGGGGCCGAGCATTTCGCCCAGACCATCCGCGCCATCCGCCACCGCTCGCCCAAATCCACCATCGAGGTGCTGACCCCGGACTTCCTGAAGTCGAAGCCCGGCGCGCTGGAGACCGTGGTCGAGGCGCGGCCCGACGTCTTCAACCACAACCTGGAAACCGTGCCCGGGCTTTACCCGACCGTGCGGCCCGGGGCGCGCTATTTCCACTCGCTGCGGCTGTTGCAAAAGGTCAAGGAGCTGGACCCGACCATGTTCACCAAGTCGGGGATCATGGTCGGCCTGGGCGAGGACCGGCAGGGCGTGCTGCAGGTCATGGACGACATGCGCGCCGCCGATATCGACTTCATCACCATCGGCCAGTATCTGCAGCCGACGCCCAAGCATCACCGCGTCGACCGCTTCGTCACCCCCGAGGAGTTCCAGGGCTACGAAAAGGCCGCCTATGGCAAGGGCTTCCTGATGGTGTCTGCGACGCCGCTGACGCGGTCCTCGTATCACGCCGGCGACGATTTCGCCCGGCTGCGTCAGGCGCGGCTGGAAAAGCTGGGCCACGCCTGACGCGATCTGAAAACGGACGGGCCGGCGCCTCGCGCCCGGTCTTTCCCCGGAACCACGATCCGCTTCGGCCGCCGGAAACGGCAGCCGGAGCGGATTTCATTTGAAAGCCCAGCCTCCGCAACCCGTGGCACCGGGCCTTCCGCCGGTGCGCATGGCCGATGGCGGGCTGCGCTAGAATTTCTAATGCAACTGAGCAGAATATTCTCGTTTGCCGCAAAGTGGCGATCGGGGAAATAAGCCCGTGTCCGGGTGCCAAGACATCCAGGGCCAACACGACCGGTCATCCGCCTGGCCGATCGGGATCGCACCTGCCGGAACCAGCGGTGGCACGCGGTCCGGTCGGTGGGTCGGCCAGGTCGATGAGCATTCGGGGGAGGATAGGGGGCGTGTCGCCGGGGTTTCCCGGCAAGCCCGGCCGGGGAGCCATGGACCTGCGGAGGAGCCCGTCGGTGGAGGGCCATGGACACCACGACAACGCATTGCGGAGCTTTCGCCAGCCTTCAGCGAACGCCCGATTCTGAACCCAGGAAGGTATGTTTCATGGCGATATCCATTTTGCCCGGCGCAGCCGCGACTCGCGACGCCTCCGGCCGGCTGTTCATCGACGAAGCGCCGCTCAAGCCCATCCATGTCGTCGCGGCCGCCGCCGTCCTGGGCGGCGCGGCGCTTGACGGCTATGTCCTCGGCATCGTCGGGCCGGCACTTTCCATCGCCAAGCAGGAACTGCAGCTTTCGGCGATCAGCCAGGGTCTCATCGCCGCGAGCGCGCTGATCGGGGTGTTCATCGGCGGGCTGTTTTTCGGCAATCTGGCGGACCGTTTCGGGCGGCGGCCCGTCTTCGCCTGGAACCTCGCGGCCTTCATCCTGCTGTCGCTGCTGCAGGTCGTCGTGCAGGATGTCTGGCAACTGGTGGCGATCCGGCTGGCGCTGGGGCTGGCCATCGGCGTCGAATATGCCGTGGGCTCCTCGGTTCTGGCGGAATTCTCGCGCCGCAAGGGCCGCGGCGTGCTGCTGGGCTGCTTCTCGATCGGCTGGCAGGTGGGCTTCACCGTCGCCTTCATCGTCGGCGCGTTCTATGACGGCGACAATTGGCGGATGCTGCTGGCTTCGAGCGGGGTGCCGGCGCTGATCACCTTCGCGCTGCGGATGACCCTGCCCGAGACGCCGATGTGGCTGAAGGCACGCGGCCGCGACGCCGAGGCGCAGGCCATTGTCGAGCGGCATTTCGGCGCGGAATACGCCATCCCGGACGTCGATCTGAACGCCAAGCACGCATCGCCACGCGAGCTGTTCACCGCCGAGACCTGGCGGCAGACGCTTTATTCCGGCTTTTTCTGGTTCTGCCAGGTCGGGCCGTTCTTCGGCATCTTCACCTTCATGGCGCCGGTGCTCGAGTCGCTGGGGCTGAAGGATGCCACGGCGGTGGACATGTCGCTGAACGCCATCCAGATCGCCGGGGCGGTGTTCGGCGTGTTCCTGCTGCACTGGATGAGCCGGCGCGGCTTCGTGATCTGGACCTTCGTCATCGTGCTGCTGACCTTCCTGGCGCTGGGGCTGTTCCCGCAGGCGCCAGGCTGGGCGGTCATCGCGCTTTTCGCGGTCTACATGTTCGTCGCCCCGGCCGCGAACAACATCCAGTTCGTCTATCCGCCCGAGATCTTCGACACGCATGTGCGGGCGACGGGCGTCGGCTTCTCGGCGGCCTTTTCGCGGATCTCGGCCGCGGGGGTGACCTATCTTCTGCCCTGGCTGCTGCAGCAGTTCGGCTTCTCGGCCACGCTGGTGATGATGGCGGGCTTCCCGCTGCTCGGGCTGGTACTGTCGATCCTCTGGGCGCCAGAGACGAAGGGCAAGCATTTGCGGTGACGGCGGCTCTCCGTTCGGGCCATGACCGTCGAGGCGGCCCGCAGCGCAGGACGGGCCGCAGATCCTATCGCACCCGACTGCGTTGCCTTGACAGCATCGGGCCGTCGCCCATATATTTCAATACATCTTGAAGGGTTGATTTCATGGAAGAGCAGCATGCCCTTGCCGGCTTCGCGGCGCTGTCGCAGGAAACCCGGCTGCGCATCATCCGGTTGCTGGTCAGGGCAGGGCCGGAGGGTATGGCGGCGGGCGCGATCGGCGAGGCCATCGGCGGCGCGAGCATCTCGGGGTTGTCGTTTCACCTCTCCCATCTCGAACATGCCGGGCTGATCCGGTCCCGGCGCGAGGGGCGCTTCATCATCTACAGCGCCGTCTTCCCGACGCTGACCGGGCTGATCGAGTTTCTCCTGCGCGACTGCTGCGACGGTCACCCGGACATCTGCGCGCCGGTGGCGGCCGGACTGTCCTGTGCCTGCACCCCCCGGAAGGAGGCGCGCCCATGATCCCCGACCTGCCGAACCTGGCACCCGACTGCCTGCGTGCGCCCGCGATCCCCGAACTGCCGCGTGCCATCCATCCGCCGCGCATCCTGCTGCTTTACGGCTCGTTGCGCGAACGCTCCTACAGCCGCTTCGCCACGCTGGAGGCCGAGCGCCTGTTGCGACATTTCGGCTGCGAGACCCGGGTGTTTCATGCCCACGGCCTGCCGCTGCCCGAGGATACCGGGGCCGATCACCCCAAGGTGCAGGAATTGCGCGATCTGTGCCTGTGGTCCGAAGGCCAGGTCTGGACCAGCCCGGAGCGTCATGGCGCGATGACCGGGGTGATGAAGGCGCAGATCGACTGGATCCCGCTGGCCCTGGGGGCGATCCGGCCGACGCAGGGGCGGACGCTGGCGGTGATGCAGGTTTCGGGCGGCTCGCAAAGTTTCAACGCGGTGAACCAGATGCGCGTGCTTGGCCGCTGGATGCGGATGCTGACCATCCCGAACCAGTCCTCGGTCGCCAAGGCGTATCAGGAGTTCGACGAGACCGGGCGGATGCGGCCGTCCAGCTATTACGACCGCATCGTCGACGTGATGGAGGAACTGGTGAAGTTCACCCTGCTGACCCGCGACCTGTCGGCCTTCCTGACCGACCGCTACAGCGAGCGCAGGGAAGCCGCGGCGAAGCTCGAGGAACGGGTGAACCTGAAGGCCGCAACCTGATCCGGAGATGTTTCTTCTAAGGCCATCCGCCTTGGGCAGGGCGCCGAGTTCGCGTCCCGCGACAGGATCTTTGGCCCTGCCGGCGCCGGGTCGCTCACGTCCAGCTTGATGTCGCAGAGGCGGGGCAGAGTTCCCACCTGTCGAGGAACTAGCCGTTCCGGGACAGCCGGCGGCCGAGACCTGTTCCAAGCGGTTGCCATCCGATCACGGTGACCAGCGCGATGCCAGTTGCGGCCACCCAGAAGGGTGCGGTCGGCCGCGCCAACGGTCAGGGTTGCAAGGATCAGCGCCACGAAAGCGGGAGTCGAGGACACCCCGACCTGCGGCGGCGCGGTCAGCGGCAAGGCCGACCAGGGCGCCACGGCCGCGCCGCCGAAAGCCGCAGCCCGCAGCGCATCCATGCCGAGGATGAGCCTGCGCCGGACGGCCCTGTCGGTGACGATCCCGGCCGGTATCGCGAACAGGACCCAGGGAAGCCGCAGCGCCACGGCAACCAGGGCGATCAGCACCGGGTCGCGCGTCAGCAGCGACGCCGTCCAGGCCCAGGCGATGCTGGCGATCCCGTCCGCCGGATTGGTCAGCCCGCCTGCTGCGACGAACCGCCGGAGCGGCCCCCATTGATCGCCGCGGCGCCCTGCCGGTCATGCTGTGCCATGATCCATTCCTTGCGCTTTCGGCCGGCCCCTCGGATCGCGCATCCTCAACTCTCCTTGGGGTCAAGCCGGATGCGAGGATGATCCGATAAGAATCCGATATGCGGTCTTCCCGGCGATGGTGCGGCTGATCTGCCGCGCCTGTGATCCTGGAGCATAGGGTAGTCCGGGTCGGGCGGCGAGGCGGCAACGGCTCCTGCAGGGGAAGGGTTAACCGTGCAGCAGGGCGGGCAGGCCCGCGCTGGCCAGAACCACCCGCGCCAGATCCAGCATCGGAGGCAGCGGGTAGATGTCCGAATTGCCGCGCGCCCGGCGGATATGGGACACCGCGCTGTCCAGCGTCGGGAACGTCCCGACGGCGCGCAGATGCAGATAGATCGCCAGCACGATGACCGATCGCGACCGCCCGCCCCGGCAATGCACCAGCACATGGCCGGCGCGATGGGCGGGATAGTGCGGCTTGCCGGGACTGGCCTGCGTGACCAACCCTTCCAGGGCCAGCACGGCGGCGGCGAGATGGGCGGGCGTGTTGCCGGCCCCGTCGATCAGCCCCACCTTGGCACGGCGCATATGGGTGCCGTCGGGCAGTGGCAGGGGGCCGACATCGACGTTCAGCGACACGTTCAGCGATGAGGTGATGCCGGCGTCCGACAGCGCGGCGCCATCGCTGGCGCCGGCCAGATTGCCGACGTGAAGACGGCAGATCCGGCCGGGAGGCAAGACCAGGTCATGGACCGGAACAAGGATCGCGGTGTCATTCTCGGCTCGCTCGCGGGGGGTTTCCTCGATCAGCATGGATTTGGCTTTCTTCTGTCAGGGGCAGATGCGGTCCGGTCGCCAGATCGGGGCAAGGGCTCGGGCGAGTTCAGGGGCCTCGTCCAACGCCCCGAAGGCGGGAACCAGATGTCTGGCGCCGGTGATTTCCGCCAGCCAGAGCTGATCGCGGGCCCGGGGATGCACGTTCCAGGGATGCCGGTTGGCGCGACCCTCGGCGATCAACCGGGTTGCCGGGCTGCCGGGGGCAACATGGCCGGTAAAGAGGAACCGCCAGCCCCGCGGATCGGCGATCAGGCCTGACACCAGATCGCCGGGCCGCTCGGTGTCCGCGGCGATGATCACATCGCCGTCCCGGGCCTCCGACGCGGTGGAAATGCTGCGCAGGCTGGGCAAAGCGCCCTGCAGCTCGGCCCGGACCTGCGGACAGACGACCGGCGACAGGCCGAGTGCGGACAGCCGCAGCGCCATATCCGCGCCACGCCCGAGGATCGGCACCGGCAGCACCATGCCGGGGGCAACGCTGTCCGCCAGCGCCTGCACCTGCTCGGCCAAAACCTGATCGCGGTCACCATAGGAAAGATCGGTGACCACCAGATCTGCCCGGGGCGGAGGATCGAGGGGCAGAAGCCCGGATTCCCGGCTCCAGTCGCCCATGTAAAGCGCGCCGCCCTCCTGCGGCAGATGCAGCCAGATGCCGCCCATGGCATGCCCGTTGCGTCCGACCCGGGCCGGCAGGTCCAGCAGTTGCGCAGGACCCTGCAGCGGCAGGGCGTGGCAGGCGTGGCGCGGCAGATGCAGGCCCAGCAGCGGCAGGGCATCGAAGGTGGCGCGGGTGGCGAAAACCGGAGGACAGCCCAGCCGCGGCCAGAGGTCGATGGCCCCGACATGGTCGATATGCGCGTGGGACAGGAAGATCGCATCGACCCGTCCGATGCCCCGCAGATCCGGCCGCTGGCCCGGCGTCGGCCCCTCGCCCAGGTCCAGCAGGATGCGGCGCCCGGCAATCTCCAGCAGGAAGGCTGCCGGGGACTTGCCGCCCAAGCCGCTGAAGGCCGTCAGAACTGCCATGGCAACACGCCTTTCGGCAGGAAGCGCGACAGCGCCGTCGACAGCAGCATCAGCGCCAGCACGCCCAGGATCATCAGGCACCCCACGGCGGCGGCGAGGGTCGAGGCGCCGCCTTCCTCGAGGAAGATGATCATCGGCCCGATGGTGCGGGTGCCCGAGGAGATCAGCAGGATCGAGGTCTGGATCTCGTTGATCGCGGTCATGAAGACGATCACGGCGGCGGCGATGGCGGTCGGTGCGATCAGCGGCCAGATCACGTCGCGCATCCGGCGCAGAAAACCTGCGCCCGCAACCTGCGCGGCCTCTTCCAGCGCGCGGTCGATCTGGGCATAGCCCGACAGCACCGGGCGCAGCGCCAGCGCGAAGAAACCCGCGACATAGGCGGCCAGGATGATCCAGGGCGTGCCATAGATCGACACCCCGACCCCCGGCAACGGCCGCAGGAACAGCAGGATCATCGCGACGCCCAGCGTGATGCCCGGCAGGGTATAGGCGGCCTCGGACCCGAATTGGAGCAGCCGCACCAAGGGCCCGCGCCGCCAGGTCAGGAAATAGCCCAGGAAAACCGAGGCCAGCATCAGGAAGCCCATGGTGACCAGCGTCAGCCACAGCGAGGTGACGAAGGCATCGCGCAGCGACACTTGCTGGAACAGCGCCGAGACGTAGTTCTTCAACGTCGCCGTCTCCGCCGTCAGCGGCAGGCCGTAGGCGGGGACCAGCGAGGTCTGAAGCAGCGCCGACAGCGGCAGCAGCAGCGAGACGATGAGATAGCCCCAAAGCAGCGCCGCGATCACGGCCCCGGCCCGGCCCAGCGGAAGCGTCAGGGGGCGGCTGCCCAGATCGACGCGGGTGTCGCTGCGATCGCCCGCGCGCGCGGCCAGCAGCACGCCCGCCACGGTCAGGGCGGTCAGCACCAGGGACAGCGCCGCCATGTTCGGCAGGGCGCTTGGCCCCAGCCCGTTGATCTGCTGATAGATCTGGGTGATCAGCGTCGGCACGCGCGCGGGGATGCCCAGCATGGCCTGAATGCCGAAGTTTCCGATGGCCGAGACGAAGGCAAGGCTGGCCGCCGCCACCATGCCGCCGCGTGCCAAGGGCAGGATCACCGTCAGCAGCACCCGGAGCGGACCGGCGCCGGCGGCGCGCGCCGCCTCGGCCAGATCCAGCGGAATGCGGCGCAGGCTGGCCTGCATCGCCAGATAGACCAGCGGCGCATTGTAGATGCCCAGAAGCAGGATGATCCCGGCCTTGGAATACAACGGATGCCGCGTGCCTGCCTCCATCGACAGGCCAAGGACGCCCAGCACCGGGCCGGAGGGCGAGAAGGCCTGAATCCAGGCCATGGCCGTCACCTGCGGCGGGATCATCAAAGGCAGCACGAAGGCAAACACCAGCGCCGATTTGCCGCCAAGGTCGGTCTGCACCATGATCACCGCGAAGACCGTGCCGACCAGCAGGGAAACCAGGGTCGAGGCCAGAGAAATCTGGATGGTGTTCCAGATCGCAGCCCCGGTCTGCGGGCGCGAGAACAGCTTCGCCAGCCGCTCGATCGCCAGCCCGCCATCATCGAAAAGCGCCGCCTGCGCCAGCCGCAGCATCGGCGCCACGGAAACCGACAGGATTAGCACGGCCAGCAGGGCCAGCACGATCCTGTCGGAGGAAAGCCTGAAAAGGGGCGCGCGCGGCGCCCCCGTGCTGTTCGGAACCGAGGTCATCCCCGGTCAGCCGCCGAAGATCTCGGTGAACGTGGTGCGGGCCTCGGCATCCTCGGCCACCGCGCGGTCGGCATCCAGCGGCAGCAGCTTGATCTCGGACAGCGCGGGCATCCCCTCGGGCGAGGCGACCTTGGGATCGACCGGCATGTAGCCCTGTTCGGCGGCGAGCTTCTGGCCCTCTTCCGACAGCACGAAGCTGACGAAGATCCGGGCCGCTTCGACCTGATCGGTGCCGGCAAGGATCGCCACCGGCTCGGTGAAGAAACTGGCGCCTTCGGTCGGGTAGACGAATTCCACCGGCGAGCCCGCCTTTTTGGCGCGCAGCACATCGGCATCGATGTTGACGCCATATTTCACCTGCCCCCCGGCCACGGCCTTGAGCACCGGGCCATTGCCGCCTTCGGGCACCACGCCAAGCGCGTTCAGACGCTGGTAATAGCCCCAGCCCTGGGCGGCGTCCTGCAGCAGCGAATGCATGTGGACCAGCGCCGCGCCGGAATAAAGCGGGCTCGGGGCGACGATCTGGCCGGCATTGGCATCCCGGAACAGATCGGCCCAGCCGGTGACGGGCGCGGCGATCTGGGTGTTGTAGACGATGCCGGTGGAGGAGATCTTGGTGCCGAAGAAGGTCTTGTCGGCATCATACATCAGCGGGTCGATGCCTTCGACCGGGGCCTCGGGCCAGGCCAGCAGCAGGCCCTGGCTTTTCAGCGTGCCCAGGTTGATGCTGTCGGCGACCAGCAGCACATCGGCCTTGATGCCGCCGGCCTGCTGCTCGGCGGTCAGGATGTTCATCAGCTGCGAGGTGCCGTTGCGCATCCATTCCACGGTGATGTCGGGATGCTTGGCCATGAAGGCGTCGACGGTCTGCTGCGCGATTTCCGGCGATTGCGAGGTATAGAGCGTCAGCCTGGTCTGCGCCGACACCGTGGTCGCGGACAGCATCAGGGCAAGGGTGGTGACAGTCATGCGCATTGGAATTGCTCCGTAGGATGCGTGGTGGTGGTGGAGGAGGAGGAGGAGGAATGGCCCGGCGCGGCGCCGGGATCAGAGGTGCCGGGAAGCGGAATCGCCCAGAGGTCGCGGAATGCCAGATCAAGGCGCGCGCCCGGTTCGGGCGGGGCGGCCGCGTCGGGCAGCACCATGGGCAGCCGAAGGGACGGATCCGTCTCTGGACGCAGTTCATAGGACCAACTGCCGCCGCGATAGCTGCGGGCGATGACACGGGCGGGAATGCCGGCTTCGCCCGGATGGGCAGGCTGGATATCGGCAGGATGGGTGGAGGCCATGGCCAACGGCCGGGCGGTTTCCCCGGCATGGCAGCGCAGCCGGACGCGCGTTCCCAAAAGATCGGCCATGGCAAGCCCGCCCGCCATGGGCCGCAGCCCCTCGACCGGCAGCACCAGCCCGCCACCGATGAAGCCTGCCACCGTGGCGTCGGCAGGCTCGCGATACAGTTGCCGGGGGCTGGCGCATTGCAGCAGGCGGCCCTTGTCCATCACCGCGATACGGTCGGCCAGGGCCATCGCCTCGGACTGGTCGTGGGTGATATAGACCAGCGTCGCCCCGCTTTCGCGGTGGAAGCGGTGGAACTCGTCTTCCATCGCGGCGCGCAGATGCACATCCAGATTGGCAAGCGGCTCATCCAGCAGCACCAGATCCGAACCGGCAGCCAGGCAGCGCGCCAGCGCCACCCGCTGGCGCTGCCCGCCCGACAGATCCGCCGGGCGACGGCCGGCCAAGGGCGCCAGATCGACCGTGGCGAGCGCGCGGGCCACCCGCGCCTCGCATTCGGCCCGGGGCAGCCGCGCCACCTTCAGCGCGTAGCCGACATTTTCCGCCACCGACATGTGCGGCCACAGCGCGTAATTCTGAAACACGATGCCGATGCCGCGCCCTTCGGGCGGCACCATGACATGTCCGCCCGCCACCTGCCGGTCGCCCAAAGCGATGCTGCCTTCATCGGGTCGATCAAAGCCTGCAACCAGCCGCAGCAGTGTGGTCTTTCCGCAGCCCGAGGGGCCAAGCACGGCCACGAATTCGCCTGCCGCGATGTCAAGGTCGATACCCGACAGAACCCTGGTGTCGCCATAGCTCTTGCCGATGTTCGACAGCCGCAAACCCGTCATGCCGCGCGGTCCTTTCCTGTCGGTTCGGCGCGACTGATGCAGCGGCGGCATGACAGCAGCGTAGTCGTTCTGTAAAATCTTGATGAACCGCGGCAATGTCGGGCCGTGTCGACGAAAGGGATTCCCCCGGTCGGCGGCCTGTGCTTCCAGATCATCTCTGGTGGAAGAAGATCTTGGCGCGCAACCTGATATCCGGCAATGAGTGGGCCTTCCTGTCAACGAGATCCCTACATTGCTGATGGCGAGGCGCTGGCCTTATGGTCCGGGGCCTTTCTGGCGCGATGCGAACCTGGTGAAAGAAGCCGCGCATGGCCGCTGGGATCCGTTCGCGGCGCAGCGGTGGAGTGATGCTATGTCGCGATGCATGGCTGGTGCAGCCTGACGGAGGCCGCATCAAGGCTGAAGCTGACGGTTCCCGAGGTGATCGAACGGCTCCGGGTTTGCCTCGGTGCTGATCAATTTCGGCCATGTCGGACAGCAGGGCGAGGCGATTTCGCTGGCTGTCTTCGCCACTTCTCAAGGGTTGCGCACTGCGGAACTGGCGGCGTTCATCCGGCGGATGGGCTTACCCGTCCGCCGGATCCGCAGACCGCGTGGCGGTGATCAGGTGCGGTTGACGGCGACAGACCGGCAGGAATTTCACGACCGCTTCATCAGTTTTCGCAACTTGGGGATCAGGGTGCGCAAGGACTGGGAAAGCCTCCGGCTTGATGCGGGCGGAATCGTCCCGGCGGGCCGAAGCGCGCGCATCTGCGATCGCAGCGATGCGGCCGATCTGCTGGTGTAGATCAGCCCGCCGGAGAAATTCCCCTTGAGGCCCTTGCGCAGGCTTCCCCTTTTTTGGCAGCAGCTACTGCCACCTCACCCCAGCATGGGCCTTCCCGCCACATAGGTCTGGGCGATGGCGCGGTCGTCGCCGAGGATCTGCAGGATGAAAAGCTCTTCGGTCAGCGTTTCGGCGCGCTCCATGCGCAGCGCCATCGCCGCCGTGGCCCGGCTGTCGAGCACCACCAGATCGGCATCGGTGCCGGGGTCCAGCGTACCGATGCTGTCGGCCATGCCGAGCGCCAGCGCATTGCCGCGCGTGACCCAGTGGAAGGCCGCGAACGGGTGCAGTTTCTGGCCGCGCAACTGCAGGATCTTGTAGCCCTCGTTCAGGGTCTGCAGCATGGAATAGCTGGTGCCGCCGCCGACATCGGTGGCGATGCCGCTGACCACGCCCGCCGCACGCAGCCCCGCCTCGTCGAAAAGGCCCGAGCCGAGGAACAGGTTCGAGGTCGGACAGAACACCGCGCGCGAGCCGGTCTCGGCCATGCGGGCGATCTCGCGCGGTTCCAGATGGATGGAATGGCCGAGCAGCAGCTTCTCGGACAGGAGCCCGTAGGTCTCGTAGATGTCGAGATAGTCGCGCGCCTGCGGATAAAGGCTGAGGGTGAAGGCGATCTCGTCCCTGTTTTCCGACAGATGCGTCTGGATGTGGCAATCGGGATGCTCGCGCACCAGTTGCCCGGTCATCGCCATCTGCGCGGGCGTCGAGGTGATGGCGAAGCGCGGGGTGATGGCATAGCGCTGGCGGCCGCGGCGGTGCCATGTCTCGATCAGCCGCTTGCTGTCGTCATAGCCCTGTTGCGGGGTGTCCAGCACCGCCTCGGGGGCGTTGCGGTCCATCATCACCTTGCCGGCGATCATCGCCATGCCCCGCGCCTCGGCGGCCTGGAACAGCGCCTCGGCCGATTGCGGATGCACCGAGCAGAAGGCGACGGCGGTGGTGGTGCCGTGCTGGAGAAGCAGGTCGAGAAACCTTTCGGCCATGGCCGGCGCGTGGCCCTGTTGGGCGAAGCGCGATTCCTCGGGGAAGGTATAGGTGTTGAGCCAGTCGAGAAGCTGCGCCCCCCAGCTGGCGATCACCTGCACCTGCGGGAAATGGATATGGGTGTCGATGAAGCCCGGCAGGATCAGGTGCGGCCGGTGGTCGATCTCCGGCAGGGCGGGGTCGCGCAGGCTGGCGTAATCGCCGATGGCGGCGATCTTGCCGTTCTCGGTGACGATGGCGCCATCCTCGTGATAGGTGAAGGCGTTCTCGGCCTCGGCGGGGTCGGCGTGGAAGGAGAGCGTGCGCCCCCGGATCAGCTGTCGCATGGGTATTTGTTCAACGAAGAAATGGTCTGGGTCAGGCGGCCGATGATCTCGGCGGCGGTGAAGGCGGCGATGACCTCGGGGCGCTTGTCGCGCGAATAGCCGGCGCCGATGGGGCAGGTCAGCCGGTCGGTGTCGAGCCCCTGGGCGCGGGCGAAGCGGCGGAACTGCGTCAGTTTCGTCCGGCTGCCGATCATGCCGATATAGGGGGCGTCCAGGCGGCGCAGCGCCTCGGCCGCCAGCAGGAAGTCCAGCGCGTGGTCATGGGTGACGATGATGTGGCTGGTGCCGAAGGATGCCTGGCGGATCTCGGCCTCGGGCAGGGGGGTCAGGCGGGTCTCGCCTGTGGCTTGCGCCAGTTCGGCGGCGCGCTGGTCGATCAGGATCGGGCGCAGCGGCAGCAGCGCCAGGGCCTTGGAAAGCGCCCGGCCGACATGGCCGGCGCCGAAGATCAGCACCTGCGGATATTCGGGGCCGGCGGGGGCCTCGGCCACGCGGGTCAGGGAAAGTTCGACCCTTCCGCCGCAGCATTGGCCGATCTCGGGGCCCAGGGGCACGTCCATGCGGGCGGCGGCTTCGCCGCGCGCCAGCATCTGCCGGGCGCGGTCGATGGCCATGTATTCCAGTTGCCCGCCGCCGATGGTGCCGGTCAGACCCTCGGGGGTGACGAACATCGCCGCCCCTTTCTCGCGCGGCGACGAGCCGCGCGTGCGGGTGATCTCGACCCGGATCATGGCCGCAGCCGCTCGATCGCCATCAGCACGCGCTCGGGAGTGGCGGGCGCGTCGATGCGCGGGTTTTCGCGGTAGCCGTTGAACGAGGCCACGGCCATGTTCAGCGCCTGGAAGACCGAGATGCCCAGCATGAAGGGCGGCTCGCCCACCGCTTTCGAGCGCTTGATCGTCGCCTCGCGGTTCACCGACCAGTCGGCCAACGCGACGTTGAAGACCTTGGGTCGGTCCGAGGCCAGCGGGATCTTGTAGGTCGAGGGGGCGTGGGTGCGCAGCCGGCCCTTCTGGTCCCACCAGAGTTCCTCGCTGGTCAGCCAGCCGGTGCCCTGCACGAAGGCGCCCTCGACCTGGCCCTTGTCGAGTGCGGGATTCAGGCTGCGGCCCACGTCATGCAGCACGTCGGCGCGCTCGATGACATATTCGCCGGTCAGCGTGTCGACAGAGACTTCGGAACAGGCGGCGCCATAGGCGAAGTAATAGAACGGCCGGCCCTGTCCGGTGTCGCGGTTCCAGTGGATCTTGGGCGTCTTGTAGAAGCCGGCCGCCGAAAGCTGGATGCGGGCCAGATAGGCGGTCTTGATGAAATCGGCGAAGGGCATGTTCTCGCTGCCGATCTGCACCGTCTCGCCGATGCTGACCAGTTCCGGCGGCACGCCCCTGGCCTCGGCGGCGAAGCCGGTCAGCCGCTCGATCAGCTGGCGGCAGGCGTCCAGCGCCGCCATGCCGTTCAGGTCCGAGCCCGAGGAGGCGGCGGTGGCCGAGGTGTTGGGCACCTTCTCGGTCGTGGTCTTGGTGATGCGGATGCGGTCGATGCTGACCCCCAGCGCCTCGGCCACGACCTGCGCCACCTTGGTGTTCAGGCCCTGGCCCATCTCGGTGCCGCCGTGGTTCAGGTGGATCGAGCCGTCGGAATAGATGTGGATCAGCGCGCCGGCCTGGTTGTACCAGGTCGCGGTGAAGCTGATGCCGAACTTGACTGGGGTCAGGGCGATGCCCTTGCGGATGGCGCCGCCTTCGCGTTCGGCGCGCGCGTTCCAGTCCAGCACCGCCTGGCGGCGGGCGTGATAGTCGCTGCTGGCCTCCAGCTCCTCGAAGATGCGCGGCAGGATCTGGTCCTCGACCTCCTGGTGATAGGGGGTGAGCTGGCCGTTTTCGTAGAGGTTCAGCTTGCGGATCTCCAGCGGGTCGCGGCCGAGCTGATAGGCGATATCCTCGACGATGCGCTCGGCCATCACCACCCCTTGCGGGCCGCCGAAGCCGCGGAAGGCGGTGTTCGAGCAGGTGTTGGTCTTCATCGGATGGCTGCGCAGCTCGACCGCCGGATAGTAATAGGCGTTGTCGGCATGGAACAGCGCCCGGTCGGTCACCGGGCCGGACAGGTCCGAGGAAAAGCCGCAGCGGGCATAGAAATCGGCATCGACGGCGTGAATCTTGCCGGTCTCGTCATAGCCCACCGCGTAGTCGATGACGAAATCGTGGCGCTTGCCGGTGATCTGGAAATCGTCGTCGCGGTCGGGGCGGATCTTGACGGCGCGCTTCAGCGTCTTCGCGGCCAGGGCGGCGATGGCGCAGAAGCCGTTCATCTGCGATTCCTTGCCGCCGAAGCCGCCGCCCATGCGGCGCACGTTCACCACCACCGCGTTCGACGGCACGCCCAGCACATGGGCGACCATGTGCTGCACCTCGCTGGGGTGCTGGGTCGAGGTGTTGACGATCACTTCGTCATCCTCGCCCGGGATGGCGAAGGCGATCTGGCTTTCCAGGTAGAAATGCTCCTGCCCGCCGACGGTCAGCCGACCGGAAAGGTGGCGGGGCGCGCGGTCCATTTCGGCCATGTCGCCGCGCTTGAGCTTCAGCGGCTTGGTGACATAGCCCATGCCGGCGTCGCGGGCGCTGATCGCGTCGATGGCAAAGGGCAGTTCCTCGTATTCCACCCGGGCCAGCTGGCAGGCGCGGCGGGCCTGGTCGCGGGTCTCGGCCACCACGGCAAAGATCGGCTGGCCGACGAACTGCACCTCGGGGAAGGCGAAGACCGGCTCGTCATGCAGCCCGGTCGGGCTGATGTCGTTCTCGCCCGGGATGTCGTCGGCCGTCAGCACCGCATGGACGCCCGGCGCCTTGCGCACCGCGTCGAGGTCCATCGCCGTGATCCGGCCATGCGCGACCGAGGACAGCCCCAGATAGCCGTGCAGCGTGCCGACCGGCTCCATCAGGTCGTCGGTGTAATCGGCGCTGCCGGTGACGTGCTTGATGGCGGAATCGTGGATGATGGGCGTATGGGCGGCGCCCTTGACGAAGACGTCCTGTTTCATTCGACCCTCCTCAGGCGGTGTTCCGCGCCGGACTGTTCAAGCCAGAAGCGGCGGAAGAAATTGGCGGCGAGTTGCTGGCGATATTCCTTGCTGGCCCGCCAGTCGCTGAGCGGCTGGAAGTCATTGGCGACGGCCTTGGCCGCGGCCTCGAAGGTCTCGGCAGTGAAGGGCTGGCCCTTCAGCGCCGCCTCGGCCTGGGTGGCGCGTTTCGGCGTCGCGGCCATGCCGCCGAAGGCGACGCGGGCGTCGATGATGGTGGCGCCGTCGGTCTCGACCCGGAAGGCGGCGGCCGAGGCGGTGATGTCGGCATGGTGGCGCTTGCTGACCTTGTAGGCGGCGATGCGCGCCTTGCCCTTCAGCGGCACGGTGATCGCTTCCACGAACTCGCCGGGGCGGCGGTCCTGCTTGCCGTATTCGATGAAGTAGTCCTCGATGGGCAATTCCCGCGCGCCCTCGGCGCCGCGCAGCCGCAGCGTGGCCCCCAGCGCGATCAGCAGGGGCGGCGTCTCGCCGATGGGCGAGCCGTTCGCGACATTGCCGCCGATGGTGCCGGCATTGCGGACCTGCCAGCCGCCGATGCGCAGCCAGTAATCCACCGCTTCGGGGAAATGTTCGCGCAGGAAGGGCTCGAACTCGGTATAGGTCACGCCGGCGCCGATGGTGACGCGGCCCTCTGCGAGCTCGATCTGCTTGAGATCCTGCAGATGGCCGATGAACACAGCGGGAGAGATGTCGCGCAGGAATTTCGTCACCCACAGGCCCACATCGGTGGCGCCTGCGACGATGGTGGCCTTGGGGTTCTCGGCCAGCACCTGCGCCAGGTCGGCGGCATCGGCCGGCAGGATGGCGCGGTCCTCGCCGCGCGAAACTTCGACCCGTTCGGCCGGGATGGCCTGCAACGCGGCGGTGACGCGGTCGCGCTCGACGGCCAGCGCGTCCATGTGCTGCCCGCCGGCTTCCGAGGCGGCGAAGGCGGCTTTCACGATCGGTTCGTAGCCGGTGCAGCGGCAGAGATTGCCCTGCAGCGCCGTCTCGATGGCCAGCATGTCGGGCTGCGGGTTCTGCATCCACAACCCGTAAAGCGCCATGACGAAGCCCGGCGTGCAGAAGCCGCATTGGCTGCCGTGATGCTCGACCATGGCCGCCTGGACCGGGTGCAGCCCGCCATCGGCGCCGCGCAGATGCTCGACGGTGACGACATGGCAGCCGTGGCACGAGGCCAGGAAGCGGATGCAGGCATTGATCGGCTCGTAATGCAGCCGGCCCTGGTGCAGGCGGCCGACCAGCACGGTGCAGGCGCCGCAATCGCCTTCGGCGCAGCCCTCCTTGGTGCCGGTGAGGCGACGGTTCAGCCGCAGGAAGTCCAGCAGCGTGTCGCGCGAGCCCGCCTCGGTCAGGCGGATCTCGGTATTGTTCAGAAGAAAGCGCAATTCTTGGCCCATTCGGTCCTCGCTCGGATGGCTGGGTATGGGAAAAGCCTAGATGCGAATTGCTCTTTGCGAAATCTCGGATTGAGCATAAGACTTTCAGCGATTCCTTGAAAGAGGCGGGTTGAATCCATGCCATATCTTGAAAGTCTACGGGTTTTTGTCCGCGTGGTCGAACTGGGCTCGATCACCGCAGGCGGGCGCGACCTGCGCATGTCGCCGGCCGTCGCCTCGAACCGGATCAAGGATCTGGAGACGCGCTACGGCGTGCGGCTGCTGAACCGCACCACCCGCAAGCTGGTGCCGACCGAGGTGGGGCGGGCCTTCTACGACAATGCCCGCCGGGTGATCGAGACGCTGGACGAGGCCGAGGCGGTGGTGTCGGGCTTTTCCGGCATGCCGCATGGCGCCCTGCGGGTGACGGCGCCTTTGGGGCTGGGGCGGCGGCTGATCGCGCCCTTGGTGCCGAAATTCTGCGACGAATATTCCGGCGTCGAGGTGCGGCTGCGGCTGTCGGACCGCAACGTGGACATCATCGCCGACGGCATCGACCTGGCCTTCTTCCTGGGCGAGCCGCAGGATTCGGCGCTGAAATGGCGACGCATCGCGGAATGCCGGCGCGCGCTGGTGGCGACCCGGGCCTATCTGGACGAGCACGGCCGCCCCGAGCGCCCCGAGGATCTGACCGCGCATAACTGCCTGCTGCTGCGCTATCCGCGCAGCCCGGAATATTACTGGGTGCTGCAGACCCCCGAGGGGCCGCAGAAGCTGCTGGTGAACGGCAAGTTCGATGCCGACGACGGCGACGTGCTGAGCAGCTGGGCGCTGGGGGGCCGGGGCATCGTCAACCGCCCCCGCTACGAGGTGGCCGAGCATCTGGCTGCGGGCCGGCTGGTCGAGGTGCTGCCGGATTATCCGCCGATCCCCTCGCAGTTCGGGGTGCTGACCCCGCACCGGCGCCTGCAGGATCCCAAGGTGCGGCTGTTCGCCGATTTCATCGCGCGCGAGACGCGGGGGGTGTTCGCGTGACGCCCGGCCGTCGCTGAAATGTGAAGCGACGGCGAAACGCCGCGGGTCCAGAATGCATCACGGCCGCCGGGACTGCGTCCGATCTTGGTGCGCAATCCGAAACGGCCGCCAGATGCCTTGCGGGGCAGGGAGGTCGATCATGAAACGGGTTTATGGCTGGCTGGCGGCGGGCATGGTCCTGCTGCCCTTTGGCGCGGCGCAGGCGCAGGGCGTCGCGACCGGCGACAACGGAATGACGCTTTACAGCTTCGACAAGGATGTCGGCGGGAAATCCGCCTGCTACGAGGATTGCGCGGTGAAATGGCCGCCCTATCTGGCGCAGCAGGGCGAGACGAAACCCGAGGGCTGGACCATGGTCGAGCGCACGGACGGAAGCCGGCAATGGGCGCTGGATGGCAAGCCCGCCTATTACTTCGCCGGCGACAAGAAGGCCGGCGACATGGCGGGGGACGGTGTCGGCGGCGTCTGGCACGCGCTGGGCCAGTAACCCCGCCGGTCAGTTCAGCGCAAAGGTCCTGGGCAGGCTGCGATACCAGTCGACGATCGCCTGGCGTTCCTCCGGCTCCATGAAGCTGACATTGGCGGGCGGCATGGCATGGGTCACGCCGGCCTGGATGTAGATTTCCCGCGCGGCGCGGGTGATGTCGTCGGGGGTCTCCAGCAGCACGCCCTTGGGCGCGGTATGGATGCCCTCATACGAGGGCTCCCTGGCATGGCACATCGAGCAGCGGCCCATGACGGCGTTGTAGGCATCCTCCCAGCCGGCCGTGTCGAGCATGGCCTGCTGGGTGGGGGTCAGCACGCGCGCCTCGGATTCCTCGAGCGTCTGGCGGAACATCGGCGCGGTCGACAGCCACATCACGATGACGAACAGGATCGTGGTCACTGCCCAGGTCCACCATTTCATGCCGCCGCCGGCATGCATGGTGTTGAAGAAGTGACGGATGGTCACGCCCATCAGGAAGATCAGCCCGGCGATGATCCAGTTGTATTCCGTCGCGAAGGCCAGCGGATAGTGGTTCGACAGCATCAGGAACACCACCGGCAGGGTCAGGTAGTTGTTATGCGTCGAACGCAGCTTGGCGATCTTGCCGTATTTCGGATCAGCGGGACGCCCGGCCTTGAGATCGGCGACGACGATGCGCTGGTTCGGCATGATGATGAAGAACACGTTCGCCGTCATGATCGTGGCGGTGAAGGCGCCCAGATGCAGCATGGTGGCGCGGCCGGTGAAGACCTGTTTGTAGCCCCAGCCCATCGCCATCAGCAGCACGAACAACAGCAGCATCAGCAGGGTCGGGGTCTCGCCCAGCTTCGACTTGCACAGGTTCGTGTAGACCAGCCAGCCGATCGACAGCGAACCGGCCGAGATCAGGATCGCCTGCCAGGGCGCCAACTCCATCTTGGCGGGGTCGATCAGGAACAGCTCGGACCCGACCCAATAGGTGACCATCAAGAGCGCCGCCCCCGAGATCCAGGTCATGTAGCTTTCCCATTTGAACCAGATCAGATGCTCGGGCATGCGCTCGGGCGCGACCAGGTATTTCTGGATGTGGTAGAAGCCGCCGCCATGGACCTGCCACTCCTCGCCATGCGCTCCCGCCGGCAGGCCAGGCACCTTGCGCAGACCCAGGTCGAGGGCGACGAAATAGAAGGACGAGCCGATCCAGCAGATGGCGGTGACGACATGCGTCCAGCGGATGGCAAAGGCCAGCCAATCCCAAATGACGGCGAAATCGGACATACTTTGTCTCCTGTCTAGCTGGCGAAAGACTAGCCGCTTCGCGGGGTTGCGAGTATTCACGCATTTCCCCTTGCTGTCTTAACGGCGCGTTGAAAATCCTTCGCCGGGCCTGGCGGAAATGAAAAGAGGGGGCTTTGCCCCCTCAGGCCCCGGGGGCCTTTCACCCCCAGGGTATTTGGAAAACGGCGAAAAGGCCCGCGGCTCAGCTGCCGCGATAGGTCGAGAACCCATAGGGCGAGATCAGCAGCGGGACGTGGTAATGGTCCTGTTCGGACATGCCGAAGCGTAGCGGCACCTGGTCGAGAAAACGGGGCTTTGCCGCCTGATGGCCGATGCCGTCGAGCCAGGCGCCGACATGGAACACCAGTTCGTATTCGCCGGTCCGGAATTCCGTCTCGGGCAGGATGGGCTTGTCGGTGCGGCCGTCGTGGTTGGTGACGGTCTCGGCGATCAGCCGGCGCTCGGGATCGAGGCGGTAGAGTTCGATCCGCATGCCTTCTGCGGGCCTGCCGTTGGCGGTGTCGAGCACATGGGTGGTCAGATAGCCGGACATTGTCTTCCTTTCCTTGTCAATCCGCGAGCCGGGCGATGGCGGCGCGGGCCTGTTCGTTCAAGCGATTCGGGTCGGCGGTCAGCAGGTGGTGATCCTGCACCACGGCGCGGCCCTCGACATAGACCGCGCGTGGCCGGATCGGTGCGCAGAAGACCAGTGCTGCGACCGGATCCCATTGACCGGCAGCGGCCAGTTCCGAGACGTCCCAAAGCACCAGGTCGGCGCGTTTTCCGGGTTCCAGCGCGCCGATGTCGCTGCGGCCCAGCACCCGGGCGCCGCCGAGCGTGGCGATTTCCAGCGCCTCGCGGGCGCCAAGCGCCGCCGGGCCGTCCTTGAGCCGCGCGACCAGCATGGCCTGCCGCGCCTCGAGCCCCAGGTGGCTGCAGTCGTTGCTGGCCGAGCCGTCGACGCCGAGGCCGACCGGCACGCCGGCATCGCGCATCCGGCGCACCGGGGCGATGCCCGAGGCGAGCCGGGCGTTCGAGCAGGGGCAATGCGCGACCCCGGTGCCGGTGCGGGCGAAGAGGTCGATTTCCTTCTCGGACAGTTTCACGCAATGCGCGTGCCAGACATCCTCGCCCGTCCAGCCCAGGCTTTCGGCGTAATCGCCGGGGAGCATGCCGAAATTTTCCAGAGAATAGGCGATGTCCTCGTCATTCTCGGCCAGGTGGGTGTGCAGCCGCACACCCTTTTCGCGGGCGAGGATCGCCGCATCGCGCATGAGTTCCCGGCTGACCGAGAAGGGCGAGCAGGGCGCGAGGCCGACCTGCACCATGGCGCCGGGGCCGGGGTCGTGGAAGGCGGCGACCAGGCGCTCGCTATCCTTGAGGATCGCGGCCTCATCCTCGACCAGCGCGTCGGGGGGCAGGCCGCCTTTCGACTCGCCGATCGACATGGCGCCGCGGGTGGCGGTGAAGCGGATGCCGATTTCCGCGGCCGCCTCGATGCTGTCGTCGAGCCGCGACCCGTTCGGAAACAGATACAGGTGATCCGACGAGCAGGTGCAGCCCGACAGCGCCAGTTCGGCCAGACCGATCCGGGTGGACAGGCGGATGTCGTCGGGGGTCATGCGGCCCCAGATCGGATAAAGCGTGCGCAGCCAGCCGAACAGCGCCGCGTCTTGCGCCGCCGGCACCGCCCGGGTCAGGGTCTGGAACAGGTGGTGATGGGTGTTGACCAGCCCGGGGGTGACGACGCAGCCCCGCGCCTCGACCACTTCGGCACCCTCGGCCCTTAGGCCGGTGCCGACGGCGGAGATCACTCCGCCGTCGATCAGCACGTCGCCGCCCGCGATCTCGCGCCGGGCGCCGTCCATGGTCACGACCACCTCGGCGCCGCGAATGAGCAGGCGTTTGGTCATCAATGTGCCTCCGCTGCATGGGCCGCCGCGGCGATTTCCTCGTCCGAGGCATGCGGCGCGCCGTTGAAGAACCAGTTCAGCCCGACGGCGGCCAGCGCGGCCAGCAGGATGCCGGAATGGATCAGCGTATGCAGCGAATGCGGCAGCCACTGGTTGAAGTCGGGCGCGATCATCGGCACCATGCCGAGGCCCAGCGAGACGGCGACGATGAACAGGTTGTGCTTGTTGCCCTTGAAATCCACCGTCGACAGGATGCGGATGCCGGTCGCGGCGACCATGCCGAACATCACCAGGCCCGCGCCGCCCAGCACCGTGGTCGGCAACGACTCGACCAGCGCGCCCATCTTGGGGATCAGGCCCAGCACGATCATGATCGCGCCGCCGGCCACGCAGACGAAGCGCGAGCGCACGCCGGTCACGCCCACCAGCCCGACATTCTGGCTGAAGGAGGTATAGGGGAAGGTGTTGAACAGCCCGCCGATGGCGGTGCCCAGACCATCGACGCGCAGCCCGGCCGACAGCGCCTTGGGCGTCATGCGGCGGCCGCAGATGTCGGAAAGCGCCAGGAACATGCCGGTCGATTCGATCATGGTCACGAACATGACCAGCAGCATGGTCAGGATCATCACCGGGTCAAAGATCGGCATGCCGAAATGCAGGGGCTTGATCGGCGCGAACCAGGCGGCCTCGGCGATGCCGTCGAAATGCATCATGCCAAGCGTCGCGGCCAGCAGCCCGCCGATGACGATGCCCAGAAGCACGGCGATATTGGCCACGAAGCCTTTCGCATAGCGCGCGATCAGCAGGATCGCCGCCAGTACGGTGATGCCGATCAGGATGCGCGGCAGCGAGGCGTATTCGGGATTGGCAAGGGTCGGCATCAGCTTGACGCCCTCGGGCACGCCGCCGGCGGCAACGGCGGCGTCAAGCCAGGCCTGGGCGGCGGGATCGACCAGCTTGGGCGCGGTCGGACCGACCGGCAGGCCGAAGATCCAGTTGATGCCCACCGGCATCAGGCTGACGCCGATCACCAGGATCACCGTGCCGGTGACGACGCTGGGGAAGAAGCGCAGCAGCCGGCTGACCAGCGGCGCGAAGAAGATCGAGATCAGCCCGGCGGCCATGATGGCGCCGAACATCATCCGCGCGCCCTCCTGTCCGGGATTCGCCGAGGCGATGGCGACCATGGGCCCCACGGCCGCGAAGGTGACGCCCATCATCACCGGCAGCTTGATGCCGAACCATTGCGTGGCGCCGAAGCTCTGGATGATGGTGACGATGCCGCAGACGAACAGGTCGGCGGAAATCAGGAAGGCCACGTCCTGCGGCGAAAGCTGCAGGGCGCGGCCGACGATCAGCGGCACCGCGATGGCGCCGGCATACATGACCAGCACATGCTGGAAGCCCAGGGCCAGCAGCCGAGGCGCGGCGATGCGCTCCTCGACCGGGTCGAATCCGGGGCTGGTGTCGATGGCTTGCATTCGTCCTATACCTCCCTAGTTTCAGGACGTTACTTTTTAGATCTCGACTTCGTGCGCCAGTCCTTTCTGTTTTGCGATCTCGAGGACCTTTTGCGCGACGGCCAGATCCTGCAGTCCGACGCCGGTGCCGTCGAACAGCGTGACTTCGGCATCGGCGCGGCCCGGGTCGTCGCCCGCCACCACCGCGCCGAGTTCGCCGACCTGATCCTCGCGGATCAGGCCCGCGGCGATGGCATGCTGGCATTCGCCGATGCTGACCGACTGCGCGACCTCGTCGGTGAAGACGCGGGCGCGCGCGACCAGCGCCGGATCCAGTTCCTGCTTGCCCTTGGTGTCGGTGCCCATGGCCGCGATATGCGTCGGGCCCTTGACATGCTCGTTCATGAGCAGCGGCGAGAAGGCCGAGGTGATCGAGATGATCACGTCGGCCTCGGCGCCCAGCCGGTCCAGCTCGACCGCCTCGAAGGGCAGGCCCAGATCGGCCGCGGTCTCGGCCAGCCGGCCCAGCATCTCGGGATGCGGGTTCCAGCCGATGACCTTCTCGAACCGGTGCACATTGGCCGCCGCCCGCATCTGGAAGGCGGACTGGTGGCCGGCGCCGATCATGCCCAGCACCCGCGCGCCTTTCGGCGCCAGATACTTGATCGACACCGCCGAGGCCGCCGCGGTGCGCAACGCCGTCAGCAGGTTGCCGCCGATGGCCGCCGAGACGCGGCCGGTATCCGGGTCGAACAGAAAGACGGTGGACTGGTGGTTGATCAGCCCGTGCTTCTGATTGTTCGGCCAGTAGCCGCCGGCCTTCAGCCCCAGCACCAGCGCCGAGGCGTCGAAGCCGCCCTTGAAGCCGTAGAGCGCGTCCTCGTGGCCGATGGCCTCGCGCACCACCGGGAAGTTATAGGCCTTGCGCCGGGCCATCGAGGCGAAAACCGCCTCGATGGCCTCGAAGGCCGCCTCCGGGGTCATCAGACCCGCGATTTCCTTTTCCGCGACGACGAACATCAATAGGCCTTTCCGCGCGCCGAGACCGGCCAAACCGTCTCGACCTTGCCGTTCCGGACGCCGACATACCAGTCGTGCACGTTGCAGGTCGGGTCGCAATGGCCCGGCACCAGCCGCAGCTTGTCGTTGACTTTCAAGACGCCGTCCTTGTCCTCGACCACGCCATGCTCGTCGCTGCACTTGATGTATTTCACATCGTCGCGGCCATAGACGAAGGGCAGGCCGCTATCGACCGACTGCGCCTTGAGCCCGGCATCGACCACCGCCAGATGCGGCTTGGCGTGCGACATCACCGAGGTCAGGATGAACAGCGCGTTCTCCCATTCGCCGGCGTCGATGCGCTTGCCCTCGGCATCGTGGATGCGGCCGTAATCGGCATCCATGAAGGCGTAGGAGCCGCATTGCAGCTCGTTGTAGACGCCCGAATTGCTCTCGAAGTAATAGGAGCCGGTGCCGCCGCCCGAAACGAATTCGGGCGAGAGGCCGGCCGCGTCCAGCGCATCGACGGCGTCCTGCACCTGCGCGATGGCGGCGTCCAGCTTGGCCTTGCGGTCGGCGAAGCTGTCCATGTGCTGCATGGCGCCCTGATAGGCCTGGATGCCCTTGAAGGTCAGGTTCGGCGCGGCGGCAGCGGCCTTGGCGATCTCGACCACGGCTTCCTTGGTGGTCACGCCGCAGCGCCCGGCGCCGCAGTCGATCTCGACGAAGATGCCCAGTTCGGTGCCGTGGCGCTGCGCCGCGGCCGAGAGATCGGCAATGTTGGCCACATCATCGACGCAGACCGTCACGGTCGCGCCCAGCTTGGGCAGCCGGGCCAGGCGGTCGATTTTGGCCGGCTCGCGCACCTCGTTGGTGACCAGCACGTCCTTGATGCCGCCACGGGCAAAGACCTCGGCCTCGGACACCTTCTGGCAGCAGACGCCGACGGCGCCGCCCAGCGATTCCTGCAGCTTCTGCACGTCCACCGACTTGTGCATCTTGCCGTGGCTGCGGTGGCGCATACCATGCGCCTTGGCATAGTCGCCCATCTTCCGGATATTGCGCTCCAGCGCGTCCAGGTCGAGGATCAGGCAGGGCGTCTGGATCTCGGCCTCGTCCATGCCGGGCAGGGCGGGGATGTCGTAGCCGACCTCGTAGCCGGAGAAATCCGTTTTCGCGTTCATGGCGCTCTCCTCAAATTCGAATTCAGTTCCAGGGCAGCTTGTCGAGATCGACATTGCCGCCGGTGACGATGATGCCGACGCGCTTGCCGGCGAAGGCGTCGGGGTTTTTCAGGATGGTGGCCAGCGGCACGGCGCTCGAGGGCTCCATCACGATGCGCAGGTGTTTCCAGATCAGCTTCATCGCATCGACGATCTCGGCATCCGAGGCGGTATAGATCTCATGGACGTGGTTCCTGACGAAATGCCAGGTCAGATCCTTCAGCGGCACCAGCAGGCCGTCGGCGATGGTCTTCGGGGCATCGTCGGCGATGATGTGGCCGGCCTTGAAGCTGCGATAGGCGTCGTCGGCCTGCTCGGGCTCGGCGGCGATCACCTTGACCTCGGGCGCCAGCGTCGAAAGCGTCAGGCAGGTGCCCGAGATCATGCCGCCGCCGCCGATCGGCGCGACCATCATGTCAAGCCCGTCGGTCTGCTCCATCACCTCGCGGGCGCAGGTGCCCTGGCCGGCGATCACGCGCGGGTCGTTATAGGGATGGACGAAATCGCCGCCCGTCTCGGCCTGCACCTTGGCGAAGGTTTCTTCGCGCGAGCTGGTCGAGGGCTCGCATTCGGTGATCCTGCCGCCATAGCGGCGCACGGTGTCCTTCTTGGCCTGCGGCGCGGTGCGGGGCATGACCACGTTGCAGGGGATGCCGCGCAGCATGGCCGCGTAGCTGAGGCACGAGGCATGGTTGCCCGAGCTGTGCGTGGCGACGCCCTTGGCCGCCTGCGCCTCGTCAAGGCCGAAGACCGCGTTGGTGGCGCCGCGGACCTTGAAGGCCCCCGGCTCCTGGAAATTCTCGCATTTGAAGAACAGCTGCGCGCCGGCAAGCTCGTTCAGGTAATCCGAGCTGCGGATCGGCGTGCGCCGGATATGCGGCTTGATGCGCTCATGCGCGTCCAGCATGTCCTGATAGGTCGGGATATACATGGCGTCCTTCATCCCTCAGGCGGCCTTTTTCAACGCCGCGGCCGTGGACTGGCGATAGTGTTCCTGCGCGGCGGCGACGCCCGAACCCAGCCGGATCGGCAGGCCCAGATCGGCCATCACCATTTCGGCCGTGGCGATCCCCGACAGCGCCATGGCGTCGGTCAGGCTGCCCAGGTGGCCGATGCGGAACACCTTGCCCGCGACTTCGCCCAGGCCGGTGCCGAAGGCCATGTCATAGGTCTCCAGCGCGTGGCTGACGATCAGGTTGGCGTCGAAACCGTCGGGCACGCGGATGGCGCTGACGCTGTCCGAGTAAAGCTCGGGGCGGACGGCGCAGAGCTTCAGCCCCCAGGCCTCGACCGCGGCGCGCACGCCCGAGGCGATGCGGTTGTGGCGGGCGAACACGTTCTCCAGCCCCTCGGACAGCAGCCGCTCGCAACTGACGTTCAGGCCGTTGATCAAACCGACCGGCGGCGTGTAGGGATAGCCGTTGCGGGCATAGCCGGTCGCCATGTCGCGGATGTCGAAGAAGGTGCGCGGCAGGCGCGCGGTCTCGACCGCGTCCATCGCCTTCTCCGAAAAGCCGGTGATGGCCAGGCCCGGCGGCAGCATGAAGCCCTTCTGGCTGCCGGTGACGGCGATGTCGACGCCCCATTCGTCCATGCGGAAATCCATCGAACCGATCGAGGAAACGCCGTCGACGAACAGCAGCGCCGGGTGCTTGGCGTTGTCCAGCGCACGGCGGATGGCGGCGATGTCGGATTTGACGCCGGTCGCGGTCTCGTTATGCGTGGCCAGAACGGCGCGGATCTCGTGCCCCTTGTCGGCGGTCAGGATCTCCTCGAACCGGTCGGCCGGGATGCCTTCGCCCCAGGGCGTCTCGACATAGGTGACGTCGAGGCCGTGGCGCTGGCACATGTCGATCCAGCGGTGGCTGAACATGCCGTTGCGGGCCGCGAGCACCTTGTCGCCGGCCGACAGCGTGTTGGTGATCGCGGTTTCCCAGCCGCCAGTGCCGGTCGAAGGGAACAGGAACACCTGCGCCTGCGTGGTCTTGAGGACTTTCTTCACCCCCTCGAGCGCCGGGTGCAGCATGCGGCCGAACACCGGCGAGCGGTGGTCGATGGTCGGCATGTCGACGGCCTTGCGCATCTCCTCGGGGATGTTGGTCGGGCCGGGAATGAAGATCGGGTTCTGGCTGGTCATGGCAATTCCTCCTGCGCTTGTCACCCAGCCTAGGCCTTGCTGTCCATTCGGGCAATTTTTCTGAAAAACATTTCGCAATCGTGGAAAAATGGTATAAAGTGACGAGGAAACAGAGGCTTGTCGTTTTCCAAACCGCAAACATGATTTTCAATAATCTGTAAATATTATAGGAAGGAAAAATTGAATGTCGGTTCAGATCCGCAAAAGGGGCCGACCCAGGGGTCGCGCCGGCGGCCTTGGCGCCGAGGATTCGGGCGGCATCCGGGCGCTGGACCGGGCGCTGGACATCCTCGACCTGATCGCCATGTCGAACGGTTTGACCCTGACCGAGATCGCGCAGCGGCTGGACATGGCGCCGTCGACCGTGCACCGGGTTCTGGTGACGCTGGCGGCGCGCGGCGTGGCGGAAAGCGACAGCCAGAGCCAGGCCTGGCATGTCGGCCCGACGGCCTTCCGCCACGGCTCGGCCTTCATGCGCCGCTCGGGTCTGGTCGAGCGGGCGCGGCCGCTGCTGCGCCAATTGATGGAGGTGACGGGCGAGACGGCGAACCTGGGCATCCTGAACGGCGACGCCGTGCTGTTCCTGAGCCAGGCCGAGACGCATGAGACGATCCGCGCCTTCTTCCCGCCCGGCACCCGTTCGGCCCTGCATGCCTCGGGGATCGGCAAGGCGTTGCTGGCCCATGCCCGGCCCACGGACCTGAAGCGGATGCTGCGAGAAATGCGGCTGGAGCGCTTCACCGACATGACCCTGACCGATCCGCAGGCGCTGCTGGAGGATCTCGGGCAGATCCGCGCCCGCGGCTATTCGCTGGACAACGAGGAGCGGACGCCCGGCATGCGCTGCATCGCCGCGCCGATCTTCGACCTGGCCGGCGAGGCGGCGGCGGGCATTTCGGTCTCGGGCCCGACCCTGCGCATGTCGGATGCGCGGCTGGCGGCCATGTCCGATGCGGTGATCGCGGCGGCGCGTGAGCTCTCTTTCGGCATGGCGGCGCGCAAGGAACCGAAAGAATCGTGATCCATCGCAGGATCGAGGCTGAAATTCTTAAAAAACAATGAAAATCCCGGGAATCTCCATGGCGGTCCGCCCCGGACACGGATTCACATCCAGTTCACACCGGCCGGCCTAGCCTGAGCGCCGAAGTCCGCGACTCTATCCTTTCGGGATCAGGCGCGTGTCCCGCAAGGAGCCTTGGCATGGAAGATCACGGTCCCGATTTCGGCCTGGCGCGCGAGCAGCGCGAGCGGCGGGTGCTGCAGGAAAACGGACCGCAAGATCCCGCCGAAGCCCTGGCCAGCGGGATACCGGATGCCTGCGAAACGCCCAGCCATGTCTATGGTGCCTGCAGCGTCGAGACCTATCGCGCCGCCGGGGCGCTGCACGCCGCGCATCGCGATGCCGGCGGCTTTCTGGACGCGGTGGACCGTTTCGCCACCCCGGATTACTGGCGCCGCGACGCCGCGGTGAAGTCCTGGCTGTATGACCGCGCCGAGATGCGGCATGCGCCGGGCCGCGACATGGATTCGGTGCGGGTGTTCTATCATGCCGGCCATGGCCGTGCGGATGATCGCGGCCTGTTCCATCTGCCGCTGGGCGCGCAGTGGACCGGAACCGATGCCTGCCTGAGCGCGGAGCGGATGCGGTTCGGCGATGACGCGCTGCGCTATCTGTTCTGGTCCACCAGCCAGTCGTTGCAGGTCGGCCCCGACCACGATCCGCTGCGCGGCTGGGGGCGGGCGAATGGCGGGCTGCGGATGATCTTCGGCTTCGACTCGATCTGCTGGGATTCCGGCCGCTACGGCCAGAACTTCTGGCAGCATTGGCGGATGGGCAAGTCCTTTTCCCAATCCTGGCTGGATGGCGCCTGGGATGTCGCGCATGACCAGAGCCCGGTGGCCTGCGCCTGCGGCGAAAGCCGCGACGAGGCGCTGGCCACGCTGTTCGGCGAGCGGCGCTTCCGCGTCGCGCGGGCCTCGACCGAATGGTGGGCCTGGCGCTGGCACATGCCGGCGGCGCTTTACCAGCGCGAGCCGGTGCTGCTGCAGCCGCCGGCGGCGTTCTCGGCCGCGCGGCTGGTGCCGGTTTCCGAGGATCTGGGCCTGGCCGCCGAGGTGCTGTCGCGCATCGGTTTCGATCCGGCGCTGCTGCATCGTCAGGCCGAGGGCGCGCTGGCGGTCCGCCACGGCCGCACCCGTTTCCAGCGACTGGTCGACGGCCGCATCCTGCTGGAGCTGGAGCCCGGCAGCCCCGGCGGCCAGGTCCGCGCACCGCTGCAGCGCCGGGCGATCCTGGGCCGCGCCCGCAGCGCGCTTCGCCGCTACGGCTTCCTGCAGCCGGGCAGCGAATTGCTGTTCGACCGCATCAGCCTGGCGATGTCTGCCACCGCCAGCCTGCGCCAGCAGCCCGATGCGCCGGTGGAAAGCCTGGACGAGATCATCGTGCAATTCCGCCAGGCGCTTGACGGCATCCCGGTGCTGACCCCGGATGCCGGCAGCCTGCGGCTGGCGATGCGGCCGGATGGCACGGTGTTGCGCATCGAATCCACCCTGCGCCGGATTGCCGAGCGGCAGCCGGCCCGTGCCCATCGCGACGGCCAGCCCGACGATCCGCCGCCGCCGGTGCTGGCCGAGGGCCCGCCCGCGCCGCAGCCGCTGTCGATCCAGCAGGCCCTGGCCCAGCGTTCCGCCCGGCTGATGCGCGACCTGGCGGCGCGCGGCGCGGCGCCGCTGACCCTGCGCATCCTGCCGGGCAGCACCGAAATCGGATACGGAATCCGCAGCAACACCATGCGGCTCGTTGCCCGGCAGGGCATCGAGATCGAATGCGTGCGCGGTTTCCGCAAGCGTTACTGGATCCAGTCTGACCTGGGTGACTGAGGATCCGGTAGCCCGGAGGCGGAGGCAGCCGCCTCCGGGCGCAATTCATGGGCGGCCCGGCCGACCGGGCTGGTTAAAGAGGATGGGATGGCGGAGTTTACCCGGGCCGAAATCGTCCGGCGCATCGCGACGATGGGATCCCTGCACCTGGCCGGCTCGGATCTGACCGGGCTGGATCTGTCGGGAATGACCCTGGTGGGGGCGGATCTGTCCTATGCCGACCTGACCGAAGCCGACCTGACCAATGCCCAGCTTTCGGGCGCCAGCCTCTGGTCGGTGCGGGCGGTGGGCGCGCGGTTTCACAAGGCGAACCTGACCGGTGCCAGCCTGGGCCTTGCCGACCTGACCGGGGCGGACCTGCGCGATGCGGTGCTTGAACGCGCCGACCTGACCGGCGCCCGCCTCGACCGGGCCGACCTGACCGGGGCGCGGCTGCGCGGCGCCTGGCTGGATGCCATGCAGCGCGCCCTGGCGATCAGCGCGCCGCCCTTGCGCTATCCGGACCAGCGCGAGCGCGCCACCACCTGCATCCTGCACGAGGGGCATCTGGCCACGCTGGTCTCGCTGCGCTGCGGGGACCGGCTGGAGATGCATCTGCAGACCCCGCCCGACGCCCCGGCGCGGCCCGAGATCGTCGCCCGGCTGGAAGGCGAGCCGATCCTGTCCGGGCCGGAACCCTGCGAGCCCTCGTCCGAGGCCATCCGCATCCTGACCTTTCTCGCCGTGGCGCCCGGCCGCGCCCGGCTGGTGCTGGTTCGCGGCGACGACCGGCCGCCGGTCTCGGTCGAGCTGCTGGTCGTGCCCTGAGCGCCCCCGATCGCGGCCCGGCCCCGGGGCCCCGCCGCAATGCATCAGAGTCCCGAGCGGGTGATTTCCATCAGCCCGGCCATGCGCAGGGTCTTCACCGGATAATCGGGATGCGCCATCAACTCCAGGGTGAAGTCCGGCTCGATGCGGCGCAGATGCCGCAGCGCATCCGCCGCCCCGGCCTCGTCGCCGCGATGATAGCGCAGCGCCGCCAGGAAGCGCAGCGAAGGGCGGTTGTCCGGCGCGAAGGCAAAGGCGGCGGCGGCGGAATTCTCGGCATCGCCCAGCCGACCCAGCCGCACCAGCACCTGCGCCCGGCGCATCAGCCAGCAGGCCGCACCCAGCACCGCCAGCGCCCCGCGCGCGCCGCGCTCGGCCGCCTCCAGCGCCTCCTGGTCGCGGCCCACCTCGGTCAGCGCCTGCGACAGGGCGTGGCAGGCCAATTCGTTGTCGGGGTCGTTGCGGCAGGCGGCCTGTGCCAGTTCCAAGGCCCCCACCGCATCCCGCCGCCACGAGGCCGAAAGCGAGGCCACCGCCAGCACCACCGGGTTGTTCGGTGCCAGCTCGCGCGCGCGGTGGGCGAAATCCTCGGCCTCGTCCGAGCAGCGCCCCGGATCCTCGGTCAGCCGCTCAAGGATCAGCGTGTTGCGCAGATAGGAGCGCAGCGCCAGCCCGACCGCGCTCTGCCGCTCGGGCGGCAGCTCGGCCAGCACCCGGTCGGCCGCCTCCAGCCGCTCGCGCGAATAGCTGAACACGTCCCAGATCGGAAAGGTCAGCCATTTCGCCGAGGCGGTGCGCCGGGCCCGGTCCAGCAGCGCCACGGTGATCTGCGCCACCGCATGGCGCATGGTCGCGGTCTCGTCCGCGGCGCGGATGGTGAAGCGCCGGGTCCAGCCGCGCCGGCCGCTGGGCAGGTCGCGCATCACCACCATCAGCGAACAGTCGATGCCAGCCGAATAGCACAGCGCCACGATCTGGGTGCCCAATTGCGGGGCGGTGTCGATCCGGTCGGCCAGCATCGCCGGGATCATCTCGCAGGCGCGGGCGGCAGCCTCGTTCACGATCATTTCGCCGATCACATGCGCGCGGCTGTCATTGCTTTCGACCGGGTCCAGCGCCACGACATAGCCGCTCGGCAGCGGCTCGGCGGCCGGGCGCAGCAGGGTGCCACCTTCCGGGCGCAACCGCGGCCCGTCGCATTCCGGCATCAGCCGCAGCCGCATGTCGCGCAGCCAGGTTTCAAACTCCGGGTCGGGAATGTCGATGTCGGCGGCGAATTCCAGCGGCGTGCCGCCAGCGTCATAGACCGGCGTCAGGTCGATGCGCAGCCGGTCGGGGTCAAGCCCGACCCAGCCCACGCCGGTCAGCAATATGTCTCTTTCGTCTCCCATCCGGCCACGCAGCTCGCGCAGCATCTGCCGCAGGCTGTCCGAGCCCTGCTGCTTGCCACGCTCGCTCCACAGCAGGTCTTGCAGCCGCGCCCGGCTCAGTCGCAGATCCGGCGCCGTGCCAAGCAAGGTCAGGGCACCACGCGCTTTCTGGCTGCGCGGCGTCAACTCGTTACCAGTCGCGCCACGCAGGCGCACAGAACCCATCAGACTCAGCGTAGCAGGCATGACGACTCGCCGCTTGGCTTCGGGTTGGTCGATTATTAACCATTATTGCTCAACCTCCCGCGAAACAACAGAAACACGCGTCGCCGGATGGCGGGGCAGGGACCGGCACCGCGTTCGCGGGAAACGCCGCCGGATCGCAGCCGATCATTGCCTGTTTGCCCCGCCTGCGCTATCGGGGCGTCAAAGCAAAGGGGACCCCAAGATGACCGAGCGCAATAGCGGCCTGTCCTATGCCGAGGCCGGAGTGGATATCGACGCGGGCAATGCGCTGGTCGAAAGGATCAAGCCTGCCGCCGCCGCAACCCGGCGTCCGGGTGTGATGGAGGGCCTGGGCGGCTTCGGCGCGCTTTTCGATCCGCGCGCCGCCGGCTATCAGGATCCGGTGCTGGTGGCGGCGACCGATGGCGTCGGCACCAAGCTGCGCATCGGCATCGACACGGGCGAACTCGACGGGCTGGGCATCGACCTGGTGGCGATGTGCGTGAACGATCTGGTCTGCCAAGGCGCCGAACCGCTGTTCTTCCTCGACTATTTCGCCACCGGCAAACTGTCGGTCGATGAGGCCGCCCGCGTCATCGCCGGCATCGCCGAGGGCTGCCGGCGCTCCGGCTGCGCCCTGATCGGCGGCGAGACGGCCGAGATGCCGGGCATGTATGCGCGGGGCGATTTCGACCTCGCTGGCTTCGCCGTCGGCGCGATGGAACGCGGCGGCGCCCTGCCGGCCGGGGTGACGGATGGCGACGTGCTGCTGGGCCTTGCCTCGGACGGCGTGCATTCCAACGGCTTCTCGCTGGTGCGCAAGGTCGCCGACCATGCCGGCCTCGGCTGGGATTCGCCCGCGCCTTTCGGCAGCGGCACGCTGGGCCAGGCGCTGCTGGTGCCGACCCGGCTCTATGTCAAGCCGGTGCTGGCGGCGATCCGGGCCGGCGGCGTGCATGCCGCGGCGCATATCACCGGCGGCGGCATCACCGAGAACCTGCCCCGCGTCCTGCCCAAGGGACTCGGCGCCGAGGTCGATCTGGACAGCTTCAGCCTGCCGCCGGTCTTTGACTGGCTGGCCGAGGCCGGCGGCATCGCCGAGGCCGAGATGCTCAAGACCTTCAACGCCGGCATCGGCATGATCCTGGCCGTCGCCGCCGAACGCGCCGCCGAACTGGAGACGCTGCTGATGGGACAGGGCGAGACGGTGGTCCGCCTGGGCCATGTGACGCCGGGCGAGGGCGTGCGCTACAGCGGCCGGCTGCGGTGAAGCGGGTCGCCATCCTGATCTCGGGCGGCGGCTCGAACATGGTGAAGCTGCTCGAGTCGATGACCGGCGACCACCCGGGCCGGGCGGTGATCGTCGGCTCGAACGACCCGCAGGCCGCGGGCCTGGCCCGGGCCGCGGCCCTGGGCGTGCCGACCTTCGCCGTGGACCATCGCCATTACCGGGGCGACCGCCCGGCGTTCGAGGCGGCGCTGCTCGAACCCTTGCTGGCGGCGCAGCCCGACATCCTCTGCCTCGCCGGCTTCATGCGCATCCTGACGCCGGATTTCGTGCAGCGCTTCCGGGGCCGGATGCTGAACATCCACCCATCTCTGCTGCCGAAATATCCCGGCCTGCACACGCATCGGCGCGCCATTGATGCCGGCGATGCCGAGGCTGGCGCCACCGTCCACCTGGTCACGCCCGAACTCGACGCCGGCCCGATCCTCGGCCAGGCCCGCGTCCCGGTGCTGCCCGGCGACACGGCCGAAACCCTGGCCGCCCGGGTGCTGGTGCAGGAGCACCGGCTCTATCCCGCGGTGCTGCGCCGCTTCGCCCAGGGCGACCAGACCCCGATCACCCTGACCGCGGCCTGAAAATAAAGGCGCCAATCCGCGCCTTTCGCCGTTTTCCAAATACCCTGGGGGTGCGGGGGCAACGCCCCCGCGCCGCAAAAGCTCCGTGCTACTTCTCGGGCACCAGCCCGCGCGGCGCGAAGCGCAGCACCAGCAACAGCACCAGACCCAGGGCGATGAAGCGCATATGCGGCGCACTGCCCAGCATGTGACTGCGGAACGCGCCTTCGGGCAGCGGCAGGGTGATCACCCGCATCAGCTCGGGGCCCCAGACCTCGGCCTTGATCCACAGGAACCAGATCAGGATCGCGCCCAGCACCGCGCCCCAGTTGTTGCCCGAGCCGCCGACGATCACCATGACCCAGATCAGGAAGGTATAGCGCAGCGGGTTGAAGCTGTTGGGCGACAGCAGCCCGTCCAGGGTGACCATCATCGCCCCGGCCAGGCCGATCACCGCGCTGCCGATGACGAAGATCTGCAGGTGCCGCCGGGTGACGTTCTTGCCCATGGCGCCGGCCGCGGTCTCGTTGTCGCGGATGGCGCGCATCATCCGGCCCCAGGGCGATTTCAGCGCCAGTTCGGCCAGCAGGATCAGCGCCAGCAGCACCGCGGTGAACAGCCCGGCATAAAGCAGCTTGACCCAGATCCCCGAGGCCAGCCCCGGGCTCAGTCCCCATTCGGCGGCCCGCGCCACGAAGCCGGGATCGGCCTGCAGGTTCACCTCGTAGGGCACCGGGCGCGGGATGCCCGACATGTTCTTGACCCCGCGCGACAGCCATTCCTCGTTGCGCATCACCGCGACGATGATCTCGCCGATGCCCAGGGTGGCGATGGCGAGATAGTCCGAGCGCAGCCCCAGCGCCACCTTGCCGACGCCCCAGGCCGCGGCCGCCGCCATCAGCGCCCCGACCGGCCAGGACAGCAGCACCGGCCAGCCGAGCCCGCCGATATTGCCCGCCGCGGCGGAATTGTTGGCCTCGATCGCGGCGACGGCCGGATCGAACAGGTAACGGTAGAGCACGAAGCCGAAGCCCAGCACGGCGATCAGCGCCAGCACCCGCAGCCGGCCCGGCACCCGCCTCCAGACCTGCGCCGCCAGCACCAGCGTGCCCAGGCCCACGGCCAGCGCCAGGATCACCCGCGGCCCGCCCGCCGCCCAGGCGCCCTGCACCGGCGGGGTCGAGACCAGCACCGGCGCCAGCCCCCCCAGCGCCAGGAAGCCCACGACCCCGGCGTTGAACAGGCCGGCATAGCCCCATTGCATGTTGACCCCCAGCGCCATGATGGCCGAGATCAGCCCCATGTTCAGGATGCCGAGCGCGGTGTTCCAACTGCCCGAGAACAGCGCGTTGCGGAAGGTCCCCTCGGCCAGGAACAGTGCGGCCAGCACCAGAAACAGCACCGGCGCGCGCCAGGCGCTGTGGGCTTCGGCTTGACGTGTATTCGACATGATGAAGCCCCCCTCAGATGGTTTTGCCACGGAACAGGCCGGTCGGCCGGAACAGCAGCACCACGATCAGGATCACGAAGCTGACCGCGAATTTGTATTCAGTCGAGAGCAGTTGCAACATGCCCTCGGACTGGAAGCCCAGATAGGCGGCGATCTTCTTCCAGGGATAGGTCACCGCCACCTCGGAAAAGGCGACGATGAAGCCGCCCGCAACCGCGCCCAGCGGATTGCCCAGCCCCCCCACGATGGCGGCGGCGAAGATCGGCAGCAGGATCTGGAAATAGTTGAAGGCCTTGAAGCTCTTGTCGAGCCCGTAAAGCGTGCCGGCCGTCACCGCCAGCGCCGTGGCGATGATCCAGGTCAGCCGCACCACCCGCTCGGGGTCGATGCCGGAGAGCAGCGCCAGATCCTCGTTGTCGGAATAGGCCCGCATCGCCTTGCCGGCGCGCGAGCGGCTCAGGAAACGGAACAGCGCCCAGCAGGCCAGCACGGTGACGACCAGCGTGATGGCCTGGCTGACACGCAGCGCCAAGCCTTCGTTGAGCCCGGTCCAGGCCTTGAACTGCTGCACCGTAATCAGGAAGCGGGCGCCGTCGTCGAAGCGGATCTCGTCCACGCCGATCACCAGGCGGGTCAACCCGTTCATGATGAACATGACCCCGACCGAGGCCATGACCAGGATGATCGGGGCCGAGCGTTTCCGGCGATAGAACCGATAGACCGCGCGGTCGGTGCCCAGCACGAAGACCGAACACAGCGCGATGCCGATGGGCAGCGCCAGAAGCGCGGTCGGCACCGGACCCAGGTCGATGCCGATGGCCTGCAGCCCCCAGGTCACCAGGATCACCAGCGCCGTGCCGAAGGCCATGGTGTCGCCATGGGCGAAGTTGGAAAAGCGCAGGATGCCATAGATCAGCGTCACCCCCAGCGCGCCAAGCGCCAGTTGCGCGCCGTAGGAGGCGGCGGGAATGACCACGAAGTTCAGCACGGCCACCAGGGCGTTCAGGATGTCCATGGTCAGCCCCCCAGAAAGGTGCGGCGGACCTCGGGATCGGCAAGAAGCGCCTGTCCGCTGTCCGTGTAACGGTTGGCGCCCTGCACCAGCACATAACCGATATCGGCGATCTCCAGCGCCTGGCGGGCATTCTGTTCCACCATCAGGATGGAGATGCCGGTGCGGGCGACCTCGATGATGCGGTCGAAAAGCTCGTCCATGACGATGGGCGACACGCCCGCCGTGGGCTCGTCCAGCATCAGCAGGCTGGGCTTGGTCATCAGCGCCCGGCCGACCGCGACCTGCTGGCGCTGGCCGCCCGACAGCTCGCCGGCGTTCTGGCGGCGCTTGTCGGCCACGGCCGGGAACAGTTCATAGACCTGGGCCAGCGTATCGCGATAGTCGTCGGTGCGGATATAGGCGCCCATCTCCAGGTTCTCCTCGACCGTCATGGTCGGGAAGATGTTGTGGGTTTGCGGCACGAAGCCCATGCCCTTGCGCACCCGTTCCTGCGGGGTCAGCGCGGTGATGTCCTCGCCGCCCAGGGTCACGCTGCCCTCGCGCAGGTTCAGCATGCCGAAGACCGCCTTCATCGCGGTGGATTTGCCGGCGCCGTTCGGCCCGACGATCACCGCGATCTGGCCCGTGTCCACGGTCAGGGTGCAGCCGTTCAGGATGTCGGCCTTGCCATAGCCGCCGCGCATGTCGGTGGCAGAGAGATAGGGTCGCGTCATCACAGCCCCCCCGCCGGCTTGCCATCGCCGCCCTGGCCGGCCTCGGCCCCCAGGCCGGGCTGGGCGCCATGGCTTTCGCCAAAGGCGCTTTCCTCGGCGACCTCGGCCGCCACCTTGTTCTTCAGGCCGGTGCCCAGATAGGCCTCGATCACGGCCTCGTTCTTCATGATGCTGTCGGCCGAGCCCTCGGCCAGCACCTTGCCCTGGGCCATGACGATCACCGGATCGCAAAGCCGGCCGATGAAATCCATGTCATGCTCGATGACGCAGAAGGTATAGCCGCGCTCCTTGTTCAGCCGCACGATGGAATCGCCGATGGTGCCCAGCAGCGTGCGGTTCACGCCGGCGCCGACCTCGTCCAGGAACACGACCTTTGCGTCCACCATCATGGTGCGGCCCAGTTCCAGAAGCTTCTTCTGCCCGCCGGACAGGTTGCCGGCCTTTTCATCGGCGACATGAGAAATGGTCAGGAATTCAAGCACCTCGTCGGCTTTCCTGCGCAACGCCCGCTCTTCCTCGCGGATGCGGCCGCGACGGAACCAGGTGTTGACCAGCGTTTCGCCGCATTGCCCGCCGGGAACCATCATCAGGTTCTCGCGCACGGTCATCGAGGAAAACTCATGCGCCAGTTGGAAGGTGCGCAGCAGGCCCTTGTGGAACAGTTCGTGCGGCGGTAGGCCGGTGATGTCCTCGCCCGCCATGGTCACGCGGCCGGCGGTCGGTTTCAAAACACCGGCGATCACGTTGAAAAGGGTGGATTTTCCGGCGCCGTTCGGGCCGATCAGCCCGGTGATCGAGCCGGTCTCGATGGTCAGGCTGGCGCCGTCCACGGCGCGGAAGCCCCCGAAATGTCGGTGCAGGTCATGGACCTGAATCATGTTGCTCCCCAGCTTCATGCCTTGCATGAAGATTTCCCATTAAGGGATTGTTGTATTTTGAAGAAGGGGCCCGGATTTCACCGGACCCCCTCGCGATAGCCTGCCGTTCAGCGGAAGCCGACCACGTTGAGCTTGCCGCCCTTGAAGTCCACCTCGCGATAGACGCCGGCGCTTTCGCCCGGCTCGACCAGCTCGACCGAGGTGGCGCCGACATAGTCGATATCGGTGCCGGCCGCGAGCAGCTCCAGCCCCTTGGCCAGCTCGCCCGGATAGATCTTCTCACCCGGCGCGTTGGCGATCTCCATTACCTTGTCCTTGTAGACCTTGGGGTCCGAGGATTTGGCGGCCTGCATGGCCAGCAGCATCAGCGAGGCGGCGTCATAGGATTCGCCGGCATAGGCCGAGGTGCCGTCGAAGCCCGCCGCCTTCGCCAGTTCGGCGAACTTGTCATGGCCTTCGCCCTCGGCCGAGGGGTTCTGGCCGAACGAGGTTTCCAGCTGGGCGCCGAACTTCTCGACCAGCACGTTGTTGACCATGCCGTCGGGCAGCACGAAGGTGTCGAAGGCGCCGGTGTCGAGCGCGCCCTGGATCACGCCCGAGCCGCCCTGATCGGCATAGCCGGCCACGACCAGCGCATCGCCGCCGGCGGCGGCCAGCGCCGCGACCTCGGCGGAATAGTCGGCCTTGCCATCGTCATGCGCCGATACCACGGTCACGGTGCCGCCCTTGGCCTTGAAGGCCTCGGCGAAGCTGTCGGCCAGCCCCTTGCCGTAATCGTTGTTGGTATAGGTCACCGCCACCGACTTGATGCCGCGCTCCAGCACGATGTCGGCCATCACTTCGCCCTGGCGCGCGTCCGAGGGCGAGGTGCGGAAGAAGAAGCCCTTGTCGTCGATGGTCGAAAGCGCCGGCGAGGTGGCCGAGGGCGAGATCATCACCACGCCCTGCGGCACGCCGACCTGCTCCAGCGAGGCGATGGTCTCGCCCGAGCACATGCCGCCCATGACGCCCTTGACGCCCTCGGCGGTGACCAGTCGGGTGACAGCGGCGACCGAGGCGGCCGCGTCGGTGCAGGTGTTGTCGGCGACCACCGGGGTCACGGTCGAGCCGTCCAGCAGCTTGCCGCTGTCGCTCACTTCCTTCATCGCCAGCTCCGCGCCCTTCTGCATGGCGGGCGAGATCGACTCCAGCGGCCCGGTCAGGCCCAGCGAGATGCCCATCTTGATCTCCTCGGCACCTGCGGCGCCGGCAAGCAAGGCTCCGGCGGCACTGGCAAGAAGAAGCTTTTTCATTCCTAGTCTCCCTGAGTGGAACGTTGTCCTGTCAGACAGGTTATAAGCGCGCCGTCGAAAAGAAAAGCGGCTTGGAGACTGCACATTGCGGCAGATCGCGCGGTTGAAGCCGCGCATCTGCCGTCCCCCTACCGGCCGGCGGCTTCTCTTTGCCGATAGGGTGTGCTGCCGAAGGTTGCGCGGTAGCATTTTGAGAAATGGGCGGTGCTTGCGAAGCCGCAGGCGAGGGCGATCTCGATCATGCTCATCTCGGTCTGGACCAGCAGGTGGCGGGCGCGCTCCAGGCGCAGCTCCATGTAATAGCGCTTGGGCGAGCGGCCGAGATGGCGGGCGAAGAGCCGTTCGAGCTGGCGCGGCGACAACCCGGCCTCGGCGGCCAGCAGCGCCGGGCTGATCGGGTCCTCGATATGCGCCTCCATCCGGGCCAGCACCTGGGCCAGCCGCGGGTGGCGGGCGGCGATGCGGGCGGGCGCGGCCAGGCGCTGGTCGTCCTGCTCGGAGCGGATGGCGGTGTGGATCATCTGGTCGGCCACCCGCCCGGCCAGGTCCTGGCCGTGGTCGCGGGCGATCTGGCGCAGCATCAGGTCGATGGCGGCGGTGCCGCCGGCGGCGGTCAGGCGGTTTCCGTCCTCGACGAAGACGGTGCGGATCAGGGTGGCGTCGGGGAATTTCTCGGCGAAACCGTCCTGGTTTTCCCAATGGATGGTGCAGCGGCGGCCGTGAAGCAGCCCGGCCTCGGCCAGCACCCAGGCCCCGGTGCACAGCGCGCCGATGCGGGTGCCGCGCCGGGCCTCGCGCCGGAGCCAGGCCAGCACCGGGCGGGTGGCGGCGCGGGCGATGTCGAGCCCGCCGCAGACCAGCACGGTATCGCCGCGCGCGGTGTCGGCAAGCCCGCCGTCAAGCATGACGCGGGCGCCGTTCGAGCAGGCGGCGGCGCCCTGTTCTGCGGCCTGTTCTCCGGCCTGTTCGCCCACCAGCCGCCAGTCGTAGAGCGTCCGTCCGGCCAGGCGGTTGGCCAGCCGCAGCGGCTCGATCGCCGCGGCGAAGGAGACCAGGGTGAAACGGTCCAGAAGCAGGAAGACATAGCGCTGCACAGCCGGCGCGGCAGGCGGTGGGGGCGGGGCGGGGGAAGGGGGGACTGCTGGATCCTGATCTGGCATGGCGGTCGCACGTCTGCTGTCGCGGCAGATCAGCAGGCAATGCCGGCGCGCGCAAGGCTTTTCCTTTGCCCCCGCAGCCTCTATATGGCGATCACCGATCACATGAAGGATAGGATCATGGCACCGATGCATTCCAGTTCCGCGACCCCGGCAAAGGCATGGGACAAGCGTGGCTGGCGCGCCTATCCGCGCGTCCAGATGCCGGACTATCCCGACCAGCCCGCCGTCGTCGCCGTCGAGGCGCAATTGGCCAAATACCCGCCGCTGGTCTTCGCCGGCGAGGCGCGTCGGCTGAAGGGCTCGCTGGGCGAGGTCGCGGCCGGCCGCGCCTTCCTGCTGCAGGGCGGCGACTGCGCCGAGAGCTTCGCCGAATTCTCGGCCGACAACATCCGCGACACCTTCAAGGTCATGCTGCAGATGGCGGTGGTGCTGACCTGGGGCGCGCAACTGCCGGTGGTCAAGGTCGGCCGCATGGCCGGGCAGTTCGCCAAGCCGCGGTCAACCCCGACCGAGCTGCTGGACGGGCAGGAGCTGCCCAGCTATCGCGGCGACATCATCAACGGTTTCGATTTCACCCCCGAGGCGCGCATTCCCGATCCGCAGCGCATGCTGTCGGCCTATACACAGGCCGCGGCCTCGCTGAATCTGCTGCGCGCCTTCTCGACCGGCGGCTATGCCGACATGCATCGGGTGCAAAGCTGGATCAGCGATTTCACCGGCGGCGATGAAGCCGCACGCTATCGCGACATCGCCGACCGGATCAGCGACGCCATGGCCTTCATGGCCGCCGCCGGCGTGACCTCGGAAACCGCGCATGATCTCGGCAAGGTGGATTTCTACACCAGCCATGAAGCCCTGCTGCTGGAATACGAGGAGGCGCTGGCCCGCATCGATTCGACCACCGGCCTGCCGGTCGCGGGTTCGGGTCACATGATCTGGATCGGCGACCGCACCCGTCAGGTCGACGGCGCGCATGTCGAGTTCGCGCGCGGGGTGCAGAACCCGATCGGGCTGAAATGCGGCCCCTCGATCAGCGACAGCGACCTCAAGGCACTGATCGCCAAGCTGAACCCGGAGAACGAGCCGGGCCGGCTGACGCTGATCGCCCGCTTCGGTGCCGGGGCGGTGGGCGACCACCTGCCGCGCCTGATCAAGGCGGTGCGGGACGAGGGCGCGAATGTCGTCTGGTCCTGCGATCCGATGCACGGCAACACCATCAAATCGGCCTCGGGCTACAAGACCCGGCCGTTCGATTCGGTGCTGCGCGAGGTGCGCGAGTTCTTTGCCGTCCACCGCGCCGAGGGCACCATCCCCGGCGGCGTGCATTTCGAGATGACCGGCCAGGATGTGACCGAATGCACCGGCGGCGTGCGCGCCGTCACCGACGAAGATCTGTCGGACCGCTATCACACCGCCTGCGATCCGCGGCTGAACGCCAGCCAGTCGTTGGAACTGGCCTTCCTGGTGGCCGAGGAACTGCGCAACCGCCGCATCAACGGCTCCAAGCACGCCAGGGCAAGCTGAGCGGGCGCAGGGCGCGAGCACGGATCGGGCGGTGGGGGCAGGGCCCTTGCCGCCCTTTTTCGTGCCGTCGTCAGAAGCGGCCGCCGCGCGGCCGGGGCGGCGGCACGCCCTGGATGACGTGGAACCGCGCCCGGCGTTCCTCGGGCGTCGCGGGCTCGGACGGGCGGGGCTCGGCGGGCAGGCTTGCCTGCCAGCGCGCCGGCGCTTCGTCGAACCCCGGGTGCGAGGGCGAAGGCTCCAGCACCCTGGCGCCGGGGATGACCGGGAATTGCTGGTCGCCGACCAGGTCGAAGCGCCGCGGACTCTGGCCAAGCTTGCCGTCGCTGATCAGGCAGCCCAAGGCCCGCGTCACGTCGCCCAGATCCGAGCGCAACGGCAAGAGCAGCATCCCGCCGCGCAGTCCGGGCCGGCCGTAGGAGGCAGGGGACTCAAGCGCGATCTCGGCGATCTGCGGGCCGCGGAAGACGCTTTCCAGCACGTCCGACAGCCGGCCGCGCGAACTGGTGTTCAGGAAGGCGCAAAGCGGCATGCCGCGCACCTCCATGCCCATCAGGTCGATCAGGTGCCGCCCGGCCAAGCGAAAGCGCGCCGCACCCGGCGCGATGCGTTCCAGAATGAAGGCATAATCCAAGGCCCGGCGAATGCCGCGCGGCTCGACATCGCCGCGGGCGGGAATGGCGCGGCCATGGCGCAGCCCTTCCCAATAGCCGCGCAGCTCGCCCAGGATCCGGTCGATCTGCACCGGTTCGTAATCCGCCAGGTGCAGCAGCTTGCCCTGGCTGCAGCCCGGCCGCTTGGGCGGACAATCCCCGTCCTGACCGTGATCCTGCGCCATCGCCCGGGCCTTACCTGCTTACCTGGAAAAACAAACTCCTGCAGGAAATCTAAACCCTTCCTCGATCTTTTCCGAGAGAATTCTCGGCCGATGGTTAAAATCCGCCGTCACCGCGCGTCGCCGCGGGGGCGGGGCTTGACCCGGCTGGCGGGCGAGGCCATTCAGGCGGCGCGAGGCACGGCAGGGGACATGAGCATGGTTCTGGAGCGCAGCGGACTTCTGGTGATCCTGTCCTCGCCCTCGGGGGCGGGCAAGTCGACGCTGGCGCGGCGGTTGATGGACTGGGACCGCGAGCTGCGCTTTTCCGTCTCGGCCACCACCCGCAAGCCGCGGCCCGGCGAGGTCGAGGGCGAGCATTACTATTTCCGCAGCACGGACGAGTTTCGCGCCATGGTCGCGGCCGGCGAGATGCTGGAACATGCCGAGGTCTTCGGCAATTTCTATGGCACGCCGCGCGGCCCGGTCGAGGCGGCGATGCGCGCCGGACGCGACACGCTGTTCGACGTCGACTGGCAGGGCGGCCAGCAGATCCGCGCCTCGAGCCTGGGAAAGCATGTGATCTCGATCTTCGTGCTGCCGCCCAGCCTGACCGAGCTGGAGCGCCGCCTGGTCTCGCGCGGGCAGGACGCGCCCGAGGTGATCGCCACGCGGATGCGGAAAAGCCGCAACGAGATCAGCCATTGGGCGGAATATGATTACGTGATCGTCAATGACGACCTGGACCGCAGCGCCGAAACTCTGATCACCATCCTGAAGGCCGAGCGGCAGCGCCGCGACCGGCAGGTCGGCCTTGGTCCCTTTGTTCGCGCCCTGATGGAGGAGGAAAGCGCATGATCTGGGAACTGGACGGCATCGCGCCGAAGATTGCCGCGGACGCCTGGGTGGCGCCGGATGCGCAGCTGATGGGCAAGGTGGTGCTGGAGCCGGGCGCCAGCGTCTGGTTCGGCGCCGTGCTGCGCGGCGACAACGAGGAGATCCGCGTCGGCCGCAACGCGAACGTGCAGGACCTGACGGTCTGCCATACCGATATCGGCTATCCGCTGACCATCGGCGCCAATTGTACCATCGGCCACCGCGCCATCCTGCACGGCTGCACCATCGAGGACGGGGCATTGATCGGCATGGGGGCGATCATCCTGAACGGCGCGCGCATCGGCGCCGGCTCGCTGATCGGGGCCGGGGCGCTGATCGCCGAGAACAAGGTGATCCCGCCCGGCTCTCTGGTCATGGGGGCGCCCGGCAAGATCGTGCGCGAGCTGGACGACATCGCCCGGGCGCAGCTGCTGAAATCGGCCGAGGGCTACAGCCGCAACGCCGCGCGCTATCGCAAGGGCCTGACCCAGGCCTTCGAGGGATGATGGAGGCGCGGCTTCACGCATTGTTGCGGGCAGTGCCGGTGCCGATGCTGGCCGTGGACCGGCAGGCGCGCATCGTCGGCGCCAATGAACTGGCCGAGGCGCTGTTGGGGCCGACGCCAAGCGGGCGGCCCTTCGTCACCGTGCTGCGCCACCCCGAGGTGAATGCCGCGCTGGACGCGGTGCTGTCCGGCCAGGACCGGGCGCGGCTGACGCTGACCCTGGGCGCCGCCGAACGGCGCGTCTTCTGCGAGGTCACGGTGACGGCGCTGGACGCCCCGGGCTTCAGCGGCGCGGCGGTGGCGATCGAGGACCGCTCGCGCGACGAGGAGACCGAGCTGATGCGGCGCGATTTCGTCGCCAATGTCAGCCACGAGCTGCGCACGCCGCTGACCGCGCTGATGGGCTTCATCGAGACGCTGCGCGGCCCGGCCCGCAACGATGCCGCGGCGCGCGACCGCTTCCTGGACATCATGGAGCGCGAGGCCGGCCGCATGAACCGGCTGATCGCCGACCTGCTGTCCCTGAGCCGCGTCGAGCAGGACGAACGGCGGCGGCCGGCGCAGGGCATCGAGCTGGCGGGGCTGCTGCGCGGCGTGGTGGCGACGCTGGCCCCGGCGGCCGCGGCGGCGGGTGTGCGGCTGGATCTGCTGGGCGCCGAGGGCCAAGTGCCGCTGCCCGGCGATGCCGACCAGCTGGTGCAGGTGTTTCACAACCTGATCGAGAACGCGGTGAAATATGGCGGCACCGGCGGCGTCGTCACGGTGACGCTGGAGCATCTGGAGCATGAGCCGGTGCTGCGCGGCCCGGCCTGGTCGGTAAGCGTCGCCGACCGGGGCGAGGGGATAGATCCCCAGCACCTGCCGCGACTGACCGAACGCTTCTACCGGGTGGACACGCATCGCTCGCGCGAGCAGGGCGGCACCGGGCTGGGGCTTGCCATCGTCAAGCATATCATCAACCGCCATCGCGGCCGGTTGCGGATCGAAAGCCATCGCGGCGAGGGCAGCCGCTTCACCGTCCTGCTGCCGCAGAAGATCGGGCGGATCTGAGGCCTGCGCGGCTTTGCCGGAATGTCGCGCGGGTTTACCGGTTGTAAGGGATTCTCGTGTTCTCTGAAAGTTCTCGACATGACGTGAGGACTGAACATGATCCGATTCCTGACCGTGGCCCTAGCCGTGTTTTCGCTTGCCGGCTGCGCGACGATCACCAGGGGCACCAAGGACGCGCTGGTGGTGAACTCCACCCCCCAGGGCGCCCAGGTTAAGCTGAGCAATGGCGAGACCTGCGCCGGCACACCCTGCACCTTCAAGCTGCCCCGCAAGTCCGAACTGAACGCGCTGATCAGCAAGGATCGCTGCCAGCCCCAACAGGTGCGGGTGACCAATCGGGTCGCCGGCGGGGGCGGAGCGGCGATGGCCGGCAATGTGATCTTCGGCGGCATTATCGGCGCCGGCGTCGATGCCGGCAGCGGGGCCATGCTGGAACTGGTGCCCAACCCGGTCGAAGTCACGCTCGACTGCCAGAAATAGCCGGAAACCGAGCCTGCTCGCAGAAAGCGGACGGGGCCGCAGGCAGCACCCGATTAATGCTGCTGCGGCAGCCGACCGGCCCGGATCAAAGGGCAGGGAAGCCCTGGCATTTTTCGCGGCCCCGCGCCGGGGCCGCGTGGGACGGCCTATTCGGCGGCGTGGCCGGTCACGTTGCCCGCAACGCCGTCGGATTTCATCCGGAAGCCGCGTTCGAGCTGGTCGAAGGGCGCCACCGGATACTCGCCCGAGAAGCAGGCATCGCAATATTGCGGGCAGGACTTGTTGCGGCCCTCGGCCTCGCCCACGGCGCGGTAAAGCCCGTCCAGCGACACGAAGGCCAGGCTGTCGACGCCGATCCATTCGCGCATCTCCGCCTCGGACATCTGCGCCGCCAACAGCTTGTCGCGATCGGGCGTGTCCACGCCATAGAAGCATGGCCAGGCGGTGGGCGGGCTTGCGATGCGGAAATGCACTTCGGCGGCGCCGGCATCCAGGATCATGTCCTTGATCTTGCGCGAAGTGGTGCCGCGCACCACCGAATCGTCCACCAGAACCACGCGCTTGCCCTTGACCAGCGCCCGGTTGACGTTGAGCTTCAGCCGCACGCCCATGTTGCGGATCTGTTCGGTCGGTTCGATGAAGGTGCGGCCCATGTATTGGTTGCGGATGATGCCCATGCCGAACGGAATGCCGCTTTCATGCGCATAACCGATGGCGGCCGGGGTGCCGCTGTCGGGCACCGGGCAGACCAGATCGGCCTCGACCGGGGCCTCGCGCGCCAGTTCCACGCCGATCTGGCGCCGGGTCTCGTAGACCGAGCGGCCGCCGATGATCGAATCGGGGCGCGAGAAATAGACATGCTCGAAGATGCAGAACCGCCCCTTCGAGGGGCCGAAGGGACGCGAGCTTTCGACCTCGCCCTTGGAGATCACCACCATTTCGCCCGGCTCGATCTCGCGCAGGAACTCGGCGCCGATGATGTCGAGCGCGCAGGTCTCCGAGGCCAGCACGAAGCCCTCGTCGCCCAGCTTGCCCAGCACCAGCGGCCGCACGCCCAGCAGATCGCGCACGCCGATCAGCTTGGTGCGGGTCATGGCGATGATGCTGAAGGCGCCTTCCACCCGACGCAGCGCGTCCTTCATCCGTTCCGGGATGTTGCGCTGGATCGAGCGCGCCATCAGGTGGATGATGCATTCGCTGTCGCTGCTGGACTGGAAGATCGAGCCGCGCTCGATCAGTTCGCGCCGCAGGGCCAGGGCGTTGGTGATGTTGCCGTTATGCGCCACCGCGCAGCCGCCCATGGCGAATTCGCCGAAGAAGGGCTGGACGTCGCGAATCGCCGTCGCGGCCTTGGTGCCGGCGGTGGAATAGCGCACATGCCCGATGGCGAGCGAGCCGGGCAACGTTTCCATCAGGCTTTGCTTGGTGAAGTTGTCGCGGACGTAGCCGAAGCGGTGGGCGCTGTTGAAACCCTGTTCGGCATCATGGCTGACGATGCCGCCGGCCTCCTGCCCGCGGTGCTGCAGGGCGTGCAGCCCCAAAGCGACGAAATTGGCGGCATCCGTCACTCCGATCACGCCGAACACGCCGCATTCTTCGTGCAGGCGGTCGGAATCGAAGGGATGGGCAAGGAATGGCTGCATCATCACCGAACTCTTGGGGCTATTCCGGGGCTGGGCATGGGCGCTTGACGCCAATCTAGGGTGTCAGGCCGGCGAAGTCACGCCCCACCGCCGCGGCGGGGCGCTTTTTATGTCACGAAAGCGGCATATTGTTTCAGTTCGCCGGCGCCGCGGGAGTTTGGGCCGGGCTCTGGGCCGGAGTCTGGGTCGCGGCATCGACCGGCTGGCCGGCGGGGGCGCAGCTGCGCACCAGCTGCTCGTAGCGGCTGACCACCCAGCCCGGCGCGTCCTGCGGGATCTGCTGGTCCATCTGGCCGCGCATCCGCTCGAACACCTGGGCCGAGCGGGAGTTCTCGACCGCCGCCACCGGCTGCGTCACCATCACCCGGTCATAGACGATGAAGGCGATGGCGACCAGCAGGATGCCGCGCGCCACCCCGAACAGGAAACCCATGCCCTGGTCGACGCCGCCAAGCGCCGACCGCTGCACGACCGAGGAAAACAGCGGCGTGATGATCGAGAACAGCACCAGCGCCAGGGCGAAGACCGCGGCGAAGCCGGCGATGGTGCCCAGTTCGCAGCTGTCGGCCAGGAACTTGTTCAGCCCCGGCACCTGCGCCACCATCGGCCGCACCGTCGGCGCGAAGATGAAGGCCAGCACCGCCGCGCCGATCCAGCCCAGAATCGCCAGCGATTCGCGCACGAAGCCGCGCGCATAGGCCAGGATCGCCGAGAGGATGATCACGGCCGCGACAATGCCGTCGATGATGGTGAATCCGTCCATTTTCACGCCCTTTCGCGGTTTTGCCGCGTCTGAAAGCCAGGCCCGCCGCCGTCATCCGGCGCCGAAGGTCTCGCCCACGAAACTTGTCAGGTCGGCGATGCGGTCGATCCGCATGCCGGCCACGCCCTCGACCTTGGTGGCCGCTGGCAGGATCGCCCGTGAAAAACCAAGTTTCTGCGCCTCTTTCAACCTGTTTTCCGCCTGGGCGACCGGCCGCAGCGCCCCGGACAGGCTGATCTCGCCGAAAAGCACGCAATCGGCGGGCAGCGCCGCGTCCTCGCGCGCGCTGAGCAGCGCGGCGGCGATAGCAAGGTCGGCGGCGGGTTCGTTGACACGCATCCCCCCGGCAACATTGAGAAAAACGTCGAGCCCCGCGAAGGGGATGGCGCAGCGCGACTCGAGCACGGCCAGGATGGTCGAGACCCGGCCGCCATCGAGCCCGACCACGGTTCGGCGGGGACTCGCCAATGTCGAGGGCGCGACCAGCGCCTGCACCTCGGTCAGCACCGGGCGGGTGCCCTCGATCCCGGCGAAGACCGCCGAGCCGGGGCTGGGCTCGCCGCGTTCGGAAAGAAACAGCGCCGAGGGGTTGGCGACCTCGGACAGGCCGCCGCCGGTCATCTCGAAGACGCCGATCTCGTCGGCCGGGCCGAAGCGGTTCTTGTGGGCGCGCAGGATGCGGAACTGATGGCCGCGCTCGCCCTCGAAATACAGCACGGTGTCGACCATGTGCTCGACCACGCGCGGGCCGGCGATCTGGCCCTCCTTGGTGACATGGCCGACCAGGATGACCGAGGTGCCGCGGCGCTTGGCGAAGGTGACGAGCTCATGGGCGGCGGCGCGGACCTGCGCCACCGAGCCCGGCGCCGCCTCGATCCGGTCGGACCAAAGCGTCTGGATCGAGTCGATCACCGCGACATCGGGCCGCTCGGCGTCGAGCGTGGTCAGGATGTCGCGCAGCGCCGTCTCGGCCCCCAGCCGCACCGGCGCGTCGCCCAGACCCAGGCGCTGCGCGCGCAGCCGGACCTGGGCGCTGGCTTCCTCGCCCGAGACATAGATCGCGCTTTGCCCCGAACGGGCGAAGGCGCTGGCAGCCTGAAGAAGCAGCGTGGATTTGCCGATGCCCGGATCGCCGCCCACCAGGATCGCCGAGCCGGGCACCAGCCCGCCGCCCAGCACCCGGTCGAGCTCGGCGATGCCCGAAGTGGCGCGCGGCGGCGGCGCCTCTTGCGTATCGAGCCCGGAGAGCGGGATGCTCTTGCCCTTGAGCGTGCCCAGGCCGCGGCCGGGCCCCTGGCTCAGCGGCGCTTCCTCGATGATGGTGTTCCAGGCGCCGCAGGCTTCGCAGCGGCCGGCCCATTTGCGATGGCTGGCGCCGCAGGCGGTGCAGGTGAAGGCGGTGATCGGTTTGGCCATGCGCCGTTATGTGGCAGATTGCGCGGCGCTGCGCCATGGGCCCGGCGTCGGCGCTTGCCGTTTCTTGCATACCCATAAGGCCGGGCTGCCGGACCCGAGCGTCCGCCGCTGCGCAATGGGCATCTGGAAAACGGAACCCCCTCAGTGCATGCCCAATCCGGCGCGCATCAACAGCTTGCGGACCGGAGCAGCGGCATAGAGACTGCCCAGGGCCGCGGCCCGCAGGTCGCGCAGCGGCCGGGCCGCGATCATGCTGGCGCGGTTCAGCGCGTCGATGCCGATCAGCCGGGCCAGCGCCTCGGGGCGGCGGCGGCGCTCATAGGCGTCGAGCGAGGCGGCGCTGCCGGGATCGCCCGAGGACAGCGCGACCAGGGCGGCGAGATCGGCAAGGCTCATGTTCAGCCCCTGGGCGCCGATGGGCGGGACGACATGCGCGGCCTCGGCGATCAGCGCCGTGCGCGGGCCGGTGAATCGGTCGGCGATCTGGCTGATGATCGGCCATTCCGTCAGGCGCGTAGCCTGGGTCAGATGGCCCAGAACCCCGGCCGAACGGCGGTTCAGCTCGGCCTCGAACGCCTCGCGCGGCAGGGCGCGCAGTCGGGCGGTTTCCGCGCCGCGCTCCATCCAGACCACGGCCGAGCTCGGCTTGCCGTCGCGGTCGGGCAGCGGCACCAGCGTGAACGGGCCGCCCGAGCGGTGGATCTCGGTCGAGACATTGTCATGCGGGCGCTCATGGGTGACGGCGAAGGCCAACGCCTTCTGGCCATAGCGCAGCGTGCGGGTGCCGATGCCGAGCGCTTCGCGGACCGGCGAGTTGCGGCCGTCGGCGCCGATCACCAGCTTTGCGCGGACCCGGTTGCCGTCGGTCAGCGTCGCCAAGGCCTCGCTGTCGCGGACCACCAGCCCTGCCGTGCCGGTGCCGGGCAGGAAGCGGACATTCTGCAACCCGGCGAGGCGGGCCGAGATCTCGCGCTTCAAAAGCCAGTTGGGCAGGTTCCAGCCGAAGGGCTGGTCCGAGATCTCGGCGGCGTCGAAATCGCGGCTCAGGCGGGCCTGCGACCGTTTTCCGCCGGCGTCGATGATGCGCATCACCTGCAAGGGCGTGGCATGGGGAAGCAGGCGATCCCACAGCCCGGCGGCCTGCAGCACGGCGATCGAAGGCTGCAGGAAGGCGGTGCTGCGCAGGTCCGAACCCGTGGCCGTCTCCTCCGTCACCGGCGGGGCGGGATCGACGCAGGTCACCGCATGGCCGGCGCTGCCAAAGGCTGCGGCCGCGATCAGCCCGGCGATGCCGCCGCCGGAAACGAGGATCTCGGTGTTGTCGATCTGCATCATCCGGTTCCGGTCGGTCTAGAATCCCGCCGCATAGGCAGCGAGCATGACAAAGACCAGCACGGTGGCCGCCAGTCCGATCAGGCTGAGCGCCGGCAGGCCCCAAAGCACGAGGCAGACGGCCGAAAGCACCACGACCAGCAGCGCGAAGGAGAAAAGGCTTCTCGCGGTGCGCGCTTCGGCCCGGTTCTGGGCTGCGGCTTCGGCGGGGGTGAGCGGTTCGGACATGGCGCGTTCCTTGGCTTGCGGTTTTCCGGGGCTTGCGGTTTTCCCGGTCGGACGGAAGCTCAAGTCTTAACCGGCGCGTCGGTTCCGGCAAGCCCGCGCAGGAAGGCGGTCAGGTCGCCGGTGCGGTAATGCACATGCGGCCCGTGGTCCTGGTCCCCGGCCAGCTCGTCCGGGCCGTGGCGCCCCGGACCGACCAGAATCGTCCGCATTCCAAGCTCATGCGGGACGGCGAGGTTTCTCGGGTCGTCCTCGAACATGGCGGCGCTGTTCGGTTCGAACCCCTCGGCGGCGAGGACTGCGGCATAAGCGCGCGCATCCGGCTTGGGGTGGAAATCCACCTCTTCGACGCCGTGGATCGCGTCGAAGACCATCAGCCCGCGATGCTCCAGCACCCGCGCCGCATAGGCGCTGTCGGCATTGGTATGCACGATCTTGCGGCCGGGCAGGGCGGCGATCAGCGCCGCCAGTTCCGGATCCGGGGTCAGGACCGTGAAGTCGATGTCGTGGACGTCGCGCAGATAGGGCAGCGGGTCGATGCCATGTTCGGCCATCAGCCCGGCCAGCGTGGTGCCATGGGTGCGCCAGTAATGGCGGCGCAGCCGGCCGGCCTCGGGTTCGGTCACGCGCAATTCGCGCATGACATAGGCGGTCATGCGCCGCTCGATCTGGGCGAACAGCCTGACCTCGGGCGCATAAAGCGTGTTGTCCAGATCGAAGATCCAGGTGGAGACATGACGAAAATCCATGACAACTGCCTAAACCCGCGGCATGGCGCTTGCAATCGCCGTTCCAAGCGGGAATCGTGCCCGCCATGAAAGACGCCTATTCCCTGATCCTTTCCGCCATCGACAACGGCATCTATCGCCCCGGCGACCGGCTGGTCGAATCTGAGCTGGCCGAGCGTTTCGGCGTCTCGCGCACGCCCGTCCGCGAGGCGCTGCAGCGGCTGGAAACCCAGTCGATGCTGAAGCGCGACGGGCGCAGCCTGATCGTCGCCACGCTGGACCACAACCAGTTGGCCGAGCTTTACACCGTGCGCGCCGAGCTCGAGGCGCTGGCCGCGCGGCTGGCCGCCCGCCACGCCACCCCCGAGGAGGTGCGCGTGCTGGCCGGCATGGTCGAGGACGACCGCGCCATCCTGGGCGATCCGCAGGCCCTGGCGCGGGCGAACCGCCGCTTTCACCACCAGATCCACCTGGCCTCGCACAACCGCTATCTGGTGCAGCAGCTGGACCTGGTGCATCGCAGCATGGCGCTGATGGCACGCACCAGCCTGGCGGCGCAGGGCCGCGACGTGGTGACGCTGGACGAGCATCAGGCCATCGTCGACGCCATCGCCGCCCATGACGGGGCGACGGCGGAACAGGCGCTGCGGCACCATATCTCGATGGCCTTCGAGACCCGGTTGAAGGAAGAGGCGCGGCTGGCCGACGAGGAGGAATGATGCGCGAGATCCGCGCGCCCGCCGATCTGGAGGAAGGCGCGGCGCATCTGATGCGGGTCTGCCCGGTCTGGGCGCGGGAACTGCCGGCGCTGCTGCCGCTGCCGATGCGGCGCTGGCCCGAGGGATTTCCAGCGATCCGCGACGCGCTGGTCTCGCAGCAGATCTCGACGCGGGCGGCCAGCGCGATCGGCGCGCGCCTGGCCGCGGCGGGGCTGGCCGACGAATCCGGGATCGCGGCGGCGGATGACGAGGCCTTGCGCGCCGCCGGCCTGTCGCGCCCGAAGATCCGCTACCTGCGCGGCATCGTCGCGGCCGGGGTCGATTGGCCGGGCCTGCGCGGCCTGTCCGACGACGAGGTGATCGCCCGGCTGACGGTGCTGCCGGGCATCGGCCGCTGGACCGCCGAGATCTACCTGAAATTCGCGCTCGGCCGGGCCGATGCCTTCGCTGCCGGCGATCTGGCGCTGGCCGAGGCGGCGCGGCTGCTCTACGGCCTGCCCGAGCGGCCCGGTCCCGCCGCGCTGACGGCGCTGGCCGAGCCCTGGCGGCCCTGGCGCGCGGTTGCGGCCCGGGCGCTCTGGGCCTATTACCGGGCCGCAAAGGGGCGCGAGGGCGTCCGTTAGGGGGACGAGATGCTGCGCGAATTGAAATCCGAACGCAAAGGGCCGCAGAAGGCCGATTCCGTGGTGGTCTTCCTGCATGGCTACGGCGCCGACGGGGCCGACCTGCTGGGCCTGGCCGATCCGCTGGCGCCGCACCTGCCGGGCACCGCCTTCTATGCCCCGGACGCGCCCGAGCGCTGCGTGAACAACCCGATGGGCTATCAATGGTTTCCGATCCCCTGGATGGATGGCTCCAGCGAGGAGCAGGCCCGCAGCTCGGCCGCGCAATCCTTCAAGGACATCAATGCCTTCCTTGACAAGGTTCTGGCAGATGAGGGGCTGGCGCCGAACCGGCTGGCGCTGATCGGTTTCTCTCAGGGCACGATGATGGCGCTTTCCGTGGCACCACAGCGCGAACCCGAGATCGCCGGCGTGGTCGGTTTCTCGGGCCGGCTGCTGGAGCCCGAGAAGGCGGGGGAGGTCAGGACCAGGCCGCCGATCCTGCTGCTTCATGGCGACCAGGACCCGGTGGTGCCCTTCGAAAGCATGGGCATCGCGGGCGAAGCGCTGCAGAAGGCCGGGTTCACCGTCTACGGGCATGTGATGAAGGGCACCGCGCATGGCATCTCTCCCGACGGGTTGTCGGTGGCGCTGGCTTTCCTGGAAGAGCGATTTGCCGCCAAACCCTGAAGGTTTGAACGATCCCGCCCTTGCCAAACCCGAACCAGGCCCTACCTTGATTCTGGAGAGACGAGGAGAAAGCCCATGACCACCCTGATCTGGATGACCGCGATCGCCCTGATTCCGGCCGGCACGGTGGTGTTGCGTTTCCTTGCCCCGCAACCGCAGCGCGTGACCGTTCGCGCCCGCCGCTGAGCGGCCTCTCTCTCAGGTCCAGATGGCCGGATCCGCAATTTCGATGGAATTGCCGGCCGGGTCGCGGAAATACAGCGACCGGCCGCCTTGCGGCCAGGTGAAATCGGCCTCGATCCTTATCCCTGCAGATTCAAGATGCGCGCGCCAGGCGTCGAATGCGCCCGGCTCGGCAGCCATGCAGAAATGCCCCGGCCCCTCGGCGCCATGCGGCGGCACCGGCAGCCGGGCACCGGCTTTCGGCGGCATGCGCGTGGCGCTGGCCCGGAACACCAGCAGCACCTGGCCGCCGCAGCGGAAAAAGACATGCCGGCCCGGCACGCGGGCGATCTCGGTCAGACCGATGATGCCGGTCCAGAAATGCGCGGCCTCGTCCAGATCCTCGGCGTAAAGCGCGGATTCCAGTGTCCCGATCAACTGGGGTGGCGTTCTCATGCCACGATCTTGCCAGCTCTTTGCCGGCAGGGCCAGCCCGGCTTGACCTTCCCCGCCCGGCGCGACAGCTTGGTCCGGCGCGACAGGAGGAATGGCATGGCGTGGATCTATCTTGGCGTGGCAGGGCTTTTCGAGATCGTCTGGGCCCTTGCCATGAAGCAATCCGAGGGCTTCACCCGCCCCTGGCCGACGGTGGTCACCGTCGTCGGGATGGCGGCCAGCATCTGGTTCCTGTCGCTGTCGATGAAGGTGCTGCCGCTGGGCACCGCTTATGTGATCTGGACCGGCATCGGCGCGATCGGAGCCTTCGTGCTGGGGATCGCGCTGCTGGGCGAGACGGCCGATGCGCTGCGCCTGGTGGCGGCGGTGCTGATCGTCTCGGGACTGGTGCTGATGAAGCTTGCCTCGCCGCATTGATCGGCGCATCGTCCTGTCACACCCGTGTCACGCCGCGCGGCTATTTGATCGGCGGGCATATATTCGGGGACTTGTCAGCCCATGGCCGCGATATATAGTCGGCCTACCCATCAGGATGAGTTCCGGGCAAGGCGAAACGAGGTGCCGATGCTGGACGACCACGGCGATTTCCGAACGCAGTTCGTGCGCGAGCCTTCCTTCTTGCGCCACCATCCCGCGCTTGTGCTCAACGCCGATTTCAGGCCGCTCAGCTACTACCCCCTGTCGCTCTGGCCCTGGCAGGAGGCGGTCAAGGCGGTGTTCCTGGACCGGGTCCAGATCATCGCCGAATATGACGAGGTGGTGCGAAGCCAACGCCACAGCATCCGCATCCCCTCGGTCGTGGTGCTGAAGGATTTCGTGAAACCCCAGAAGCGCGTGGCATTCACGCGCTTCAATCTTTTTCTGCGGGACGAATTCTGCTGCCAGTATTGCGGCGCCAAGGGCGATCTGACCTTCGACCATGTCATCCCGCGCTCGCGCGGGGGGGTGACCAGCTGGGAGAACGTCGTCGCCGCCTGCTCGCCCTGCAACCTGAGAAAGGCCAACAAGTCGCTGCGCCATTCCGGGCTGAAGCTGCGCCGCATCCCGCGCCGTCCCACCGCCGAAGAGATGCACGCGGTCGGCCGCCGATTCCCGCCGAACCACCTGCATGAAAGCTGGATCGACTATCTTTACTGGGACAGCGAGCTGCTTTCCGAATGACGCCGGCGACGGTGCGCCGCCGCCTCTGGCGCTAGCCTGCGCCGACGAAACGAGCCCTTCGAAAACACGGCTTGTTTCCGGCGCTGCGCCGGGTATTGCGTCACCCATCGGCACATTTTTTTGCTGCTTTCGAGGTTTGGATGGCAAGAATAACGGTTCACCCGTCGATTGGTATCGACATGAGGGAAATCGACTTTTCGAACATGTATTATGGTGACAGCGTCAGGCGCACGACCTCGAGCTTCACCGTCTATTACGAGGACGGGTTCCGCGAGGTTTTCCTGGGCTCGGGGTTCCGCTATGACCGTGACGGTCAGCCCTATTCCGGGACGGTCACCAGCTATATCCTCCACCACGGCAACGACCGGCTTTCCGCGGTCGAGGGCGTCCGCATGGCGGCGGCGGATATTGCCGATGCCGCCGCAAGCTCCGGCCTGACGGATGATCTGGCGGTGATCGGCCAAGCCCTTGCCGGCGCCGACGTGCTTTCCGGTGGCAGCCGGGCGGATTTCTTCCTGGGATTCTCAGGCAACGATCTGCTGAATGGCAATGGCGGCTCCGATACGCTTTACGGCGGCCTGGGCCGCGACACGCTGAACGGCGGCAACGGCTGGGATCAACTTCACGGCGGCGGCGGGGCGGATCAGCTTTACGGCGGCGCGGGCAATGACCTGCTGCGGGGCGGGGTCTGGCATGACAGCCTGTGGGGCGGGCTGGGCAGTGACCGGCTGTTCGGCGAGGATGGAGAGGATCGTCTGTTCGGTGGCGCCGACGGCGACATCCTCTCGGGCGGCGCCGGCGCCGATCTGCTGTGGGGCGAGGCGGGCGCCGACTTGCTGCGGGGCGGCGCTCATGCCGACCGGCTGTTCGGCGGCATCGGCAACGACATGCTGCATGGCGAGGCCGGCGCGGATATCCTGGCCGGAGGCCTGGGTTCGGACCGGCTGTTCGGCGGTCTGGGCGCGGATCGGTTCGTCTTCATGGCGCCGGCCGACAGCGGCATCGGGCCGGCCGGCCGCGACGTGGTGATGGATTTCAGGCGCTGGCAAGGCGACCGGCTCGACCTGACGCCGCTTGATGCCGATCTGGATCGAGGCGGCAACAACGCCTTCCGCTTCATCGGGACCGAGGCGTTTTCCGGCAGCGCCGGAGAACTGCGCTATTATCGCAACGGCGGCACGACGGTGGTCACGGCAGACAGGGACGGCGACGGCGCGGCGGATTTCGCCTTTCATCTGCAAGGCGTATTCACCCTGCAGGCCGGTGATTTCCTGCTGTAGACCGGCCCCGGCGGCGGTGCGGAACCAGGCAGTTCCGCACCCTTGCCGCAACGGCATCGGCAAGAAAGCGCCGTAATCTCAACGGAGAATCGACAAGGCGCCGGCTGGATGTCAAATTCGGGGACGAGAGCGACCGGGTGAGGACAGTGCCCATGTCTCACCCGGTCTCGCCGTACCTGTAAAAGAGGAACTCGTTCAACGGCTTTCGCCACCCTGCAATGAAAGCCCGGAACGGTGAACCTGCCTTTTTGGTGAGGTTTCGTCCATTTATTCCCTAACCATTCAATTTAGGGATGATATATGTTTATTATTCCGCGACTGCCGCTCTTATTATGGTTGAGTGGGAATTGATAAACTCGCCTCTGGAATGAGGCCCTGCATTATTGCTAAGACCGGCTCACCGAAGGATTCGTGTGGGGTAGCAGCATGGCCGCAGAGGACAGGAATTCGACCGGCGCCGGGTCGGAAGCCGCGAATCTTGCCCGAAAACAAGCCCGTGCCGCAGAGCGGCTGGCGCGCCAGGCCGCCAACCAGGCCGAGCGCGAGGCAAGGCGCGCCGCGCGCCAGGCCGAGCGCGAGGCGCGCAAGCCCGGACCCGCCTTGGAGGCACCGGCGCTTCCCGCAGCGACCCCGGCAGCGGCACGGGATTTCAACATCCTGTTGATCGGGCAGGGGGGCCGGCTGGGGATCGAGACGGTGCTGTTCGCCGCCAGCCTGCGCCGCAACGCGCCCGGCTGGTCGGGCCGCCTGATCGTCGCCGAACCCCGTGCCGAAGGCGCCTGGGCCGGGCGCCGCGTCGCCATGCCCGAACCGGTGCGCGCCGCGCTGACCGGCTTCGGCGCCGAGATCCTGCCCTTTACCGCGACGCGCTTCGGCCACAGCTATCCCTATGGCAACAAGATCGAGGCGTTGGCCATCCTGCCGGCCGGCCAGCCCTTCGTGTTCTTCGACAGCGACACCCTGGTGACCGGCCCGCTGGACCGGGTGGATTTCGATTTCGCCCGCCCCTCGGCCTCGATGCGCCGCAGCGGCACTTGGCCCGAGCCGCCGCCTTACGGGCCCGGCTACACGCAGATCTGGAAATCGCTTTATGACCGGTTCGGCCTGGATTTCGACAGCTCTCTGGATCCGGCGCAGCCCGACGAGCATTGGGAACGCTATCTGTATTTCAACGCCGGCTGGTTCTTCGGCGCCGATCCGCAGGAATTCGGCCGCCGCTTCCTGGATTGGGCGGTGGCGATCCAGGATCAGCCGGGCGAGGCGCTGGCCTGCCAAAGCCTCGATCCCTGGCTCGATCAGGTCACGCTGCCGCTGGTGATCCATTCTCTGGGCGGCGGCCGTCCGGGGCCGGAACTCGACGGGCTCGACGGCTGGGCGACCTGCCATTATCGCAATCTGTCGCTGCTCTACGCCCGCGAATCCGACGCGGTGGTGGCGCTGGTCGAGGCGCTGACGGCCGATCCCCGCATCGCGCCCCTGCTGATCGAAGACGAGGCCGTCGCCCGCCTGATCGCCAGCGGCGAGGGGCGCAGCCGGATCCGTCCGATGTTCGCCGGCGAAACCCCGCCTTCGACCGAACGGGCGACGCGCCAGCGGTTGCGGCGGGCCGGCCTCTGGTTCCGCTAGGCATTGCCGGCCCGCAGGCGCTCAGGCCGGCCCAACCGGCCTGAACGCGCCGCCTATCCCCCGTTCAGCACCGCATCGCAGCGGGCGCAGGTGCCGGGGTGCTTGTGGCTGCCGACATCGGGCAGGATCTTCCAGCAGCGCTGGCATTTCTCGCCCTCGGCCTCCTCGAAGACCACGCCGATGCCGGGCACGTCCGACAGCCGGAAAGCCTCGCCCGGGGCAGGGTCGGCGGTCAGGCTCAGGCCCGAGGTGATGCAGATATCGGCGAAATCCACCGATTTCAGCGCCTTGAGATCCTCGGCCTCCTCGACATGCACCACCGGCGCGGCCTCCAGGCTGGCACCGATCACCTTGTCGCTGCGCTTGATCTCCAGCGCGGCGGTGACGGTACGGCGGACGCGGCGGATGGCTTCCCATTTCCGCGCCAGCGCCTCGTTCAGCCAGATCGCCGGGGTGACGGGGAAGTCCTGCAGATGCACGCTGTCCTCCTCGGACGGAAAGCGCGACAGCCAGACATCCTCCATGGTGAAGGGCAGGATCGGCGCCAGCCAGGTGACAAGCCGGTGGAACAGCAGGTCCAGAACCGTGCGGGTCGCCCGCCGCCGCGCCGAATCGGGCGCATCGCAGTAAAGCGCGTCCTTGCGGATGTCGAAATAGAAGGCCGAAAGGTCGACCGTGGCGAACTGGAACACGGTCTGGAACACGCCCTGGAAATCGAAGCCGTCATAGCCCTTGCGCACCTGCCGGTCGATCTGGGCCAGGCGGTGCAGCACCCATTGCTCCAGTTCCGGCATTTCGGCCGGCTCGACCCGCTCGGCCTCGGTGAAGCCGTCCAGGTTGCCCAGCACGAAGCGCAACGTATTGCGCAGCCGGCGATAGCTGTCGGCGGTGCCCTTCAGGATCTCGGGGCCGATGCGCTGGTCGGCGGTATAGTCGGTCTGCGCCACCCAGAGCCGCAGGATGTCGGCGCCGTATTGCTTGATGACCTCGGCCGGCACGATGGTATTGCCCAGCGACTTGGACATCTTCATGCCCTTCTCGTCCAGGGTGAAGCCATGCGTGACCACGTTGCGATAGGGCGCCCGGCCCCGGGTCGCGCAGGCCTGCAACAGCGAGGACTGGAACCAGCCGCGATGCTGGTCGGTGCCCTCCAGATAGACGTCGGCGATGCCGTCCGGCGCCCCGTCGGCGCGGTCGCGCAGCACGAAGGCATGGGTCGAGCCGCTGTCGAACCAGACATCCAGCACGTCCATCACCTGCTCGTAATCCGCCGGATCGGCAACGCCCGCCAGAACCTCGGCGGCAAAGCCGGGACGATACCAGATATCGGCGCCGTCCCGTTCAAAGGCGGCGATGATGCGGTCGTTGACGCGCTGGTCGCGCAGCAGGAAATTCGGGTCGGATGGCCTGGCGCCCTTCTTCACGAAACAGGTCAGCGGCACGCCCCAGGCGCGCTGGCGCGACAGCACCCAGTCGGGCCGGTTCTCGACCATCGAATGGATGCGGTTGCGGCCCGATTGCGGCCACCATGTCACCAGCCTGTCGATGCTGGTCAGCGCCCGCGTGCGGATGGTGTCGCCATATTCGCCCATGCCGTCGGTCAGCTTGTGGTCGATGGCGGCGAACCATTGCGGGGTGTTGCGATAGATCAGCGGCGCCTTGGAGCGCCAGCTATGCGGGTAGGAATGCTTGATCTTGCCCTTGGCCAGCAGCGCGCCGGCCCAGGCCAGTTGCTTGATGACGCTGACATTGGCCGGGCCTTCCTTGCCGTCCGAGCCGATGATGGCCTGGCCGCCGAAGATCGGCAGGTCGGCGCGATAGGAGCCGTCCGGCTCGACATTGTAGGTCATCGGCAGCTTGAAGCGCAGGCCAAGCTGGTAGTCGTCGTCGCCATGGCTGGGCGCAGTATGCACGAAGCCGGTGCCGGCATCGTCGGTGACGTGATCGCCGGGCAGCAGCGGCACGGCATAGTCCCACTCGCCCGCGCCGGCCTCGACACCGCGGAAGGGATGCGCCAGCACCACGCCCTCCATGTCGGCCGCCGTCACGTCGCGCATCCGCTGCCAATCCTCGATCTTGCCGGCCTGCTTCACGCTCTCGGCCAGCGCATCGGCCAGCACCAGCAGCTCGCCGGGCTTTGCGGTGGCATTCTCGGCCACCGCATCGACGCGATAAAGCCCATAGGCAATGCCCGGATTATAGGCCACGGCGCGGTTTTGCGGGATGGTCCAGGGCGTCGTGGTCCAGATCACCACGCTGGCGGGCCTCTCCGTTGCCCAAACACCCTGCGAGGATGCCACCGGGAACCGCACCCAGATGGTGTGGCTGGTATGGTCGTGATACTCGACCTCGGCCTCGGCCAGCGCGGTCTTCTCGACCGGAGACCACATCACCGGCTTCGAGCCCTGATAGAGCGCGCCGTTCATCAGCAGCTTCATGAACTCGGCCGCGATCACCGCCTCGGCGTGATAGTCCATGGTCAGGTAGGGCTGGTCCCATTTGCCGGTGACGCCCAGCCGCTTGAACTCCTCGCGCTGGATAGCCACCCATTCCTCGGCGAAGCGGCGGCATTCCTGGCGGAACTCCACCATGTCGACCGCATCCTTGTCCTGCCCGGCCTTGCGGTATTTCTCCTCGATCTTCCATTCGATCGGCAGGCCGTGGCAGTCCCAGCCCGGCACATAGCGGGCGTCGCGACCCATCATCTGGTGGCTGCGCACCACGATGTCCTTGATGGTCTTGTTCAACGCGTGGCCGATATGCAGATGGCCGTTCGCATAGGGCGGGCCGTCATGCAGGATGAAGGGCGCGCGCCCCGCCGCCCGTTCCCGAAGCCGGTCGTAGATGCCGATCCGTTCCCAGCGGGCCAGCCATTCCGGCTCGCGCTGCGGCAGGCCGGCGCGCATCGGGAAATCGGTCTGGGGCAGGAAGACGGTGTCGCGGTAATCGGGCGCGGCCGGGGTTTCGGTGGTGGTGTCGCTCATCTGGCGGGAATCCTTCGGTGGCTGGGCAGGCATGCGTGACCCGGCGGCGAGGACCCCCTACGCCGCCGGGCGGATAATTCGGAAAATCCCGGCCCTGCTGAACATGCGCGGGTTATAGGAAACCGCCCCGAGCCCTGCAAGCGCGGCTTTCTCGGGGCGGGGGCCGTGACATGCTGCCGCCTTGCAAGCCCGGCCGTCCCGGCCCATATCGGCGCCATGATTCCGCCGCGCTTTGACGTCACCCCCGAACAGATCGACCGCGTCGTCGCCACCTTCTACGCGGCGATCCGCCGGCATGAGGTGCTGGGCCCGGTCTTTGCCGCCCATGTCGCCGACTGGCCCGAGCACGAGGCCAAGATCGCCCGGTTCTGGCGCAACGCCATCCTTTACGAGCGCGGCTACGACGGCAATCCGATGCAGGTGCACATGCGCGCCGGCGACGTGCGGGCCGAGCATTTCGCGCCCTGGCTCATGCTGTTCGACGAAACGCTGCGCCGCACCCTGCCGCCCGAAACGGCGCGGGCCTGGTCGGCGCTGGCGCATCGCATCGGCGCCGGGCTGCGCATGGGGGTCGAGGATCTGCGCGAGCGCCGCCCCGGCCCGCCGGTCTTGCGCTGAACCGCGCGCGGGTGTAAACAAAACGGGAACATCCGAAAGGGTTCCCCGATGAAGATCGACTATCTCGAATTTTCCTCGCCCGATCTGCCGGCCACGCAGGACTTCTTCAGCCGCGCCTTCGGCTGGAGCTTCAACGATTACGGCCCCGAATATCAAGAACTCGCCGATGCCGGCGTGGCGGGCGGCATCGCTTCCGGCGCGCTGGCCCCGCCCTTGGTGATCCTCAAGGCCGACGATCTCGAGGCCGCGCTGGCCCGGGTGACCGCGGCCGGGGCGGTGATCACCCGGCCGATCTTCGCCTTTCCCGGCGGCCGGCGCTTCCAGTTCCGCGAGCCGGGCGGCACCGAGATGGCGGTCTGGTCCCCGGCCTAATTGCGCGGCGGCCGCGCCTTGTAGACCGGCAGCCGCCAGCCGAAGCTCATGCTGCCGGCGCGCAGCAGCAGCACCATGGCCGCGCAGCCGATCAGCGCCCAGCCGCGCCCGGCACCCAGACCCAGCAGCAGCAGCGCCGCCACCGCACCGCCGAAGGCGGCGGTGACGTAAAGCTCGCCCTGTTTCAGCACCAGGGGCACCTCATTGCCGACCACATCGCGCATCAGCCCGCCGAAAGTGCCGGTCATCACCCCCATCAGCACGGTAACCACCGGGCTCACACCGGCCTCCAGCGCCACGCCGACACCCGCCGGCACCGCCACGGCCAGGGCGAAGGCATCCAGCCACAGGATGGCGCGATAGCGGCTTTCCAGCCGATGCGCGTTGAAGATCACCGCGATCGCCGCGCCGGTGGTCAGCAACAGCAGCTCGGGGCGCCCGACCCAGAAGACCGGCGCCCGGCCCAGCACCAGGTCGCGCAAGGTGCCCCCGCCGATCCCGGTCAGCGTGGCGAAGAAGATGAAGCCCACGACATCGAGCTGCCCGCGGCTGGCCACCAGCGCCCCGGTCAGGGCAAAGACCAGCACGCTGGCATGATCCAGCAGCGCGATCAGCGCTGCGACGCTCACCCCGTGACCTTGGCCGGCTTGAAAGGCGCCATGCCCGCCCGCGCCAGTTCATCGGCGCGCTCGTTCTCGGGATGGCCGGCATGGCCCTTGATCCATTCCCAGCGCACCTTGTGCCGGGCCTGCGCGGCATCCAGGCGCTGCCACAGCTCGGCATTCTTCACCGGCTTGCGGTCGGCGGTGCGCCAGCCGTTCTTCTTCCAGCCGTGGATCCATTGGGTGACGCCGTTCTTCACATAGGCGCTGTCGGTGACGACGGTGATTTCGCTGGCCCGCGTCAGCGTCTCCAGCGCCGAGATCGCCGCCATCAGTTCCATGCGGTTGTTGGTGGTCTCGGATTCGCCGCCGGACAGCTCGCGCTCCTTCAGCACCCGGTCGTCCTCGATGGCACGCATCAGCACCCCCCAACCGCCGGGGCCGGGATTGCCGCTGCAGGCGCCGTCGGTCCAGGCGAACAGCGCGCTCATGCCTCCAGCCCCCTGTAGCCGGGCAGGCCGGCGATGCGGTCGAGCCAGCGGCCGATGCCGGGGAAACGCGCCATGTCGAAGCCGCCGCGGCTGCCCGCGGTATGGGTATAGCCGTAAAGGCAGATATCGGCGAGGCTCACGGCATCGCCCACCAGCCAGTCCTGCCCGGCCAGCCGATCCTCCATGACCTGCAACAGCGCATGGCCGCGCTCCAGCAGATCCGCCATGCGCTCGGGTGTCGCCAGGTGCCGGCGCGCCGGATAGGTCTGCAAGGCCGCGCGCACGGCGATCACCCCCTCATGCTGGTTCTGCTCCCAGAACATCCAGCCCAGCATGGCGGCACGTCCGAAGGCATCGGCCGGCACGAAGCGCGTGCCCTCGCCCAGCCAGCACAGGATCGCGTTCGATTCCGGCAATCGCCGCCCGTCGTCCAGCTCCAGCACCGGCGCCTTGCCGAAGGGCAGCCGCCCCGCCGCCTTGGCCTCCGCCAGCTCGGCCGAGGATTCCTCGACATCGACGATCTCGCAATCGCGACCCAAGAGCGCCAGCGCCAGCCGCACCTTGTAACTGTTCCCGGATGACGGCATCGACCAGAGCTTCATCCCGCCCCTTTCTCCGTTTCAAAAATACCCCGGGGGAGGCCCGCAGGGCCGGGGGCAGCGCCCCCAACATCCGCGCCGCCAGCACTCCGCCTCAGGCTTCGCGCAGCACCCGCGGCACCTTGAACTCGACATTCTCGCGCGCCGTCTCGACCATCTCGACGGTCAGGTCATAGCGCGCGCGAAAGGCCGCGACCACCTCGTCGACCAGCACCTCGGGGGCCGAGGCGCCGGCGGTCACCCCCACCGCCCGCGCGCCCGCAATGGCCCGCCAGTCGATCTGGTCGGCGCGCATCACCAGCTGCGAATAGGCGCAGCCGGCGGCGCTGCCGACCTCGACCAGCCGGCGCGAGTTCGAACTGTTCGGCGCCCCGATCACCAGAAGCGCGTCGATCCGCCCGGCAATCGCCTTGACCGAGGCCTGCCGGTTGGTCGTGGCATAGCAGATATCCTCCTTGGCCGGGCCGATGATGCCCGGAAAGCGGGCCTGCAGCGCCGCGACGATGGCGGCGGTGTCGTCGACCGACAGCGTGGTCTGGGTGATGAAGGCCAGCCGCGAGGGATCGCGGGGCGCGATCTTCGCCACGTCCTCGACCGTCTCGACCAGCAGCACCTCGCCCTCGGGCAATTGCCCCATGGTGCCCAGCACCTCCGGGTGGCCGGCATGACCGATCATCACCATCTGCAGCCCCTCGGCGTGATGGCGCTCGGCCTCGACATGCACCTTGCTGACCAGCGGGCAGGTGGCGTCGACGAAGACCATCTCGCGCCGGCGCGCCTCGGCCGGCACCGCCTTGGGCACGCCATGGGCCGAGAAGATCACCGGCCGGTCGTCCGGGCACTCGTCCAGCTCCTCGACGAAAACCGCGCCCTTGTCGCGCAAGGAGTCCACGACGAACTTGTTATGCACGATCTCGTGGCGGACATAGACCGGGGCGCCCCATTTCTGCAGCGCCATCTCGACGATCTTGATGGCGCGGTCCACGCCGGCGCAGAAGCCGCGCGGCGCGGCCAGGTAAAGGGTCAGGGGCGGTTTCTTGTCCATGGGCTTCACCTAACCCCGGCCGGGGCCTGCCGCAAGGGATCAGGCGCCTTCGAAACTGGTCAGGGCATGGACCTCGTGGCCCAGCCCCTCCAGCAGCGTGCGGCCGCCCAGCTCGGGCAGCTCGATCACGAAGGCGCAGCCCACCACTTCGGCCCCCAGCCGCCGGCACAGCGAGATCCCGGCCGCCGCGGTGCCGCCGGTGGCCAGCAGGTCGTCGACGATCAGCACCCGCTCGCCAGGCTTCAGGGCGTCGTCATGCATCTCCATCACCGCCTCGCCATATTCCAGCGCATAGGCCTGGCTGATCACGGCGCCGGGCAGCTTGCCCTTCTTGCGGATCGGCACGAAGCCCACCGACAGCTGGTGCGCCACCGCGCCGCCCAGGAAGAAGCCGCGCGCCTCCAGCCCCACCACCTTGTCGATATCCTCGCCGGCATAGGCGGCCAGCAGCTGGTCCACCGCCATGCGAAAGCCGCGCGCATCGGCAAACAGCGTGGTCACGTCGCGAAACAGGATGCCCTCATGCGGGAAATCCACGATGGTGCGGATGTAGTCGCGCACCGTGCGGTCGTCGCGGCGGCGCTTTTCCGGCCGGTTTTCCATCAGGGGCGCTCCATCTCGAAGGTCTGGGTGGTGATGGTGTAATCCTTGTAGCCCATGCGCGACAGCCAGCCGGTGGCGCGCAGGTCGAAGCGGCCGTCCTTCAGGCAATCCTCGCGCAGATGGATGCCGGTGACGACGCCCAGCACCATGAAATTCGCCTCGCCCGCCAGCCGCAGGATGCGGGTGGCGCGGCATTCCAGCGCCGCGGCGGCCCCGGCGACGCGCGGGCAGTCGATGCTTTCGCATTCCGCGGACGCGATGCCGGCGGCTTCGAATTCGTCCACCCCGGCGGGAAAAGCGGCCGAGCTGGCATTGACCTGATCCTTCAGCGGCCCGTCGGCGATGTTGACGCAGAACACCCGCGACTGCGCGATCTGCGCCACGCTGTCCTTGGTGCCCTGCCGGTCCGGCTTGGCCGAGGTCGAGGCGAACATCACCTGCGGCGGCACATAGGCCGTCAGGTTGAAGAAGGAATAGGGCGCCAGGTTGTCGCCCTGCCGGCCGCGGGTCGAGATCCAGCCGATGGGCCGCGGCGCCACGATGGCGTTCAGCGGGTTGTGCGGCAGCCCGTGGCCGTCCTGGGGTCGGTAGAACATGGCTGGCCTCGCTGTTTCATGGCTGATGCGGCCCCAGAAGTGACCTCATGCGCGCGACGCGTCAAGCCTGCTGCGCACCGCGTCGCGATGCCCGGGAATTTTGCGTTTCGTGATCCCGCAGGCGGTTTTCGTCGCCGCCCCCGCATGTTAGGCGGTGCCTGCGCCGCGCCAGGCCCGAGCCCCGAATCCCGACCCCACGAGCGGAGGCAGGATGTACGAACTTTGCCCCGAAACCCCCGCCGACACGCCCGAGGTCGAGGCGCTTCTGGATCTGTGCTTCGCGCCGGGGCGCACGGCGCTGTCCTCCTATCGACTGCGCGACGGCGTGGCGCCGGTCCGGCCGCTCTGCCTGATGCTGCGCAACGAATTCGGCGCGTTGATGGGCGCCATCCGCTACTGGCCGGTGCGCGTGGGCGGCAGGCCGGTGCTGCTGCTCGGCCCGGTCGCCGTCCACCCGACGACGCAGGGCGAGGGGCTGGGCGGGCTGCTGATGCGCGAAAGCCTGACCCGCGCGGCCGAGATGGGCTGGCGCCGGGTGATGCTGGTCGGCGATCTGCCCTATTACCGGCGCTTCGGCTTCTGGAAGCTCGAAGGCGTCGAGATGCCGCCGCCGACCAACCCCGACCGCGTGCTGGGGATCGAACTGGCGCCGGGCGCCTGGCAGGGCGTCGCCGGCCCGGTCGAACGCGAGGCCGGCGACAGCGCCAGCGGGAACGAGATGCGCCGCGACCCGCCCGCAGGCCGCGGCTGCACCGAAATCGAACCGCCCGATCACTCGGCCGGGTAATCGAAGGCTTCGGGGTGGTTCGCCAGGCTGCCCGTCAGCGCGGCATAGAGGATGGTCCGGCCGTCGATCGATTCCGCATCGCCGCCGATATTGAGCCAGGTCAGCAATTCGGCGCCCTTGCCGTCATGGACCGAAAGAACCCCATAGGCCTTGTCGCTGTCGGGGGCATAGAGCATGGCGACCTGGTTCGCCGCGCAGTCGTGCTGCTTGCAGCCGGTCATCGCCAGATAGTCCTTGCCGCCGAACGAGACCTTCTGACTGGGCGTGGTGACCATGCCCTCGCGGATCCAGGCGGGAACCTCGTGCCCCGCGGCCATCTTCTCGAAGGCGGCGGTCAGCGCCTGGTCCTGGCCCAGATCGGCCAGCGTCGGGCCGGCGTCTTCCTGGGCCAGCGCGGCCTGGCCGAGGCCGAGCCCGGCGGCAAGGGTAAGGGCGGGAATCAGGCGGCGGATATTCATTCGGGTGTTCCTCGTTCGCGTTCTTCCTTGTCCCGCCGGATGGCAGGATTTCGTCTGCATCAAGGAACCTGTCGCGAGGCTTGCGGGTTCCCTTGCCGTCGCGATCTTGTGCCGCAGGGCACGATACTGCAAGGTTTCCCCGGAATGACCGAGAACACCCCCATACCTCTCCGGCAGGATGTGCTGCCCCCGATCACCGACCCCACCGTCCATGTCGAGATCGACCGGCTTGCCCGGCGCTATCTCGAAGCGGGCGGGGTGGCGATGGAACTGCTGACCGCGATCGGCGGCAAGGCCGAGGGGCTGATCGAGCGCCTGCCGCAATCGGTGCGCGGGCGCATGGACCGCATCACGCTGGCGGCGCTGAACCGCGCCTTCGACGCGGCCTCGCGGTCGCGCGGAATGCTGCGGGATCGCGGCGACCTGTTCAACCGCCTGCTTTCGACCACCTCGGGCGCGGTGGGCGGGCTGGCCGGGATCGGCGGGGCGGCGCTGGAACTGCCGGTGACGGTCACGCTGCTGCTGCGGGCGATCATGGACATCGCCTCGGAACACGGCTTCGACCCGGCTTCGGACGCGGCGCGGCACGAGGCGCTGCATATCTTCGCCTCGGCCGGGCCGCTTTCGGATGACGACGGCACGGATCTGGGCCTGCTGACGGCGCGGATGACCATCACCGGCCATACGGTGCAGGCGCTGATCGGCCGGGTGGCGCCGCGGCTGTCGGCCTCGCTGGCGCAGAAGCTGGCGGCGCAGACCGTGCCGGTGCTGGGCGCCTTCGCCGGGGCGACGATCAACTATCACTTCACCCGCTACTATCAGGAACTGGCGCGGGTGCATTTCGGCCTGCTGCGGCTGTCGCAGGAAACCGGCATCCCGCGCGAGGCGCTGGCCGAGGCGCTGGAACTGCGCATGGTGCAGCTGCGCCCCAACACCGCGGCGCGCAAATTGTCGCGCCGGCGCTAGGCTTCGGTCTCGGTCTCGGCCGCCAGTTCCAGCACGCCGGCGGGGGCTTCCAGATGCGCGATGCCCAAGGGCGCCGAGGGCCGGGCGAGGCGGGATTTCACCACCCAGTGCAGCCGCTCCTGCGCGCGGGTGATGGCGACATAGGCCAGCCGCTTCCACAGCGCGATGCCGGCTTCGCTGCGGCCCGACCAGGCGGCGGCGCTGATATCGGGGCCGAAGACCTGCACGTCGGGCCATTGGCTGCCCTGCGCCTTGTGGATCGTCACCGCCGCACCATGCAGGAAGGTGGCACCCATGCGCGCGGCAAAGGGGATGAACGGCTCCTCGACATCCGGAATCTCGATCTTGACGATGCTGGCGGCGGACAGCCGCGGCTCCTCGGCGCCCACGACATGCAGCCGCGAGAAGCCGGGCTTGCGGCCGGGGCCCAGATAGACCACCTGCGCGCCCTTGATCAGCCCGCGCGCCTCCAGGTCGATGCGCTTCTTGCGGTGCTTCAGGGGCAGTTCCAGCCCGTCGCAGATCAGCGGCTCGCCCGGCAGCAGCGCATCACCCGGCGCGCCATAGGCGGACCGGAAGGCCTGGATCAGCTTGATGCGGGTGATGTTGCGCCAGACCAGCACCGGGCTTTGCGCCATCAGGTCGGATTCCACCCGCTCGGCCCAGATCACCCGCGGGTCGCGGGCGGCGGCGTCGCGGATCATGCGCTCGAAGGCATCGAATTCCAGCGCCGGATCGGCCAGCGCATGGGCAAGGTCGAGGATCGGGCTGTCGCCCTCCTGCCGGTGGATGCGGCTCAGCGTCAGCCGCTGCGGGGCGGCCAGCCGGTCGAAGACCATCTCGCCCGACTGCCCGACCGGGGCCAGCTGCGCCGGGTCGCCGAACAGGATCAGCACCGGGAAGATCTCGCGCAGATCCTCGAACTGGCGCTGGTCCAGCATCGAGGCCTCGTCGACCAGCCCGATGTCCAGCCCGTCCTCGCGCCGCTTCCAGCCGCGGATGAAATCCGAGCCGCGCAACCCGGCGGCGGCCAGCGCGCCGGGGATCGAGGCGTGCTGATCGTAAAAGGCTTTCGCCCTGTCCAGCGCCGCCTCGGTCAGCCCCTCCATCAGCCCCTCGACGGAAGGGCGCTCGCCGACGCCGGTCAGCCAGTCGGCGATGCGCTCGTATTCCGGGTCATAGACCGGCGTATAGAGGATGCGGTGGATCGTGGTCGCCGGCACGCCGCGCATGCGCAGCACAAAGGCCGCCTTGTTGGTGGGGGCCAGGATGGCGACGGTGCGGCGGTCCTTGCGCTTGCGCCCCTCGTAATCGCCCGAGACGATGTCGACCCCGGCCGCCTTCAGCGCCTTGGTCAGTTCCGCCAGCAGCAGGGTCTTGCCCGAGCCGGCCTTGCCGATCACCGCCATGACCCGGCCCTTGCCGGGTTTCGGCGGCGCGGTCTCTTCCGAAACCAGGTCGATGCCGGAATCCTCCAGCACGGCGGCAAGCGCGTCCCAGGCTTCGGCCTGATCGGGGGAAAGGGCGGGCAGGGTCATGCGGCCTTGTTAGCCCGCGACGCGAGGGGCGGAAAGGCCGATCCGGCGCCGCCGCCGCGATTTGGGTATTTGGACAACGAAGAAGCCCCATCCCGTCCTGGTCTTCTCTGTTGCCCAAATACCCATGCAAGGCTGAAGCAATCAGGCCCGCTCGTCCTTGGGCGAGCCCATGACGACATGGGTGGTGGTGGTGGCGATCTGCGGGAAGGCGCCCAGAACCTCGGTATGGAAGCGGCGATAGGCATCCAGGTCGCGGACCTCGACCCGCAGCAGATATTCGATCGAGCCGGTGATGTTGTGGCATTCCCGCACCTGCGGCGCCGCCAGGCAGGCGCGCTCGAAGGCCTGCTGCGCCTCGTTGGAATGGCGGGCGAGGCCCACGGTGACATAGGCGGTGAAGCCCGCCGCGCGGGCGGCGGGGGCGATGACGGCGCGATAGCCCTGGATGGCGCCCCGGCGTTCCAGATCCTGCACCCGGCGCAGGCAAGCCGAAGGCGACAGCCCGACCTCGGCGGCGAGCTGTTGATTCGGAATGCGGCCGTTCCGCGCCAGGATACGCAAGATCCGCGCGGAAACTTGGTCTATTTCGAAATCTGATTGTCCTTGCATCAGGTTCATTTGCAAATCAGGCCAGAAATTGCATGAAAGTCACAATATCATTGCGGGATCTTCAGGGAAATCCGCAATGTCGCACCAGATCCTTTTGGCGCTTGTCGCCTTCGCCTTCGTCACCTCGGTCACGCCGGGGCCCAACAACCTGATGCTGATGGCCTCGGGGGCGAATTTCGGCATCCGTCGCAGCATTCCGCATCTTCTGGGCGTGGCGCTGGGGTTCGGCGCCATGGTGGCGCTGCTGGGACTGGGCGTGGACCGGCTGATCGCCAGCGCGCCGCGTCTGGCCGAGGCGCTGAAATGGATCAGTATGGCCTATGTGCTGTGGCTGGCCTGGAAGATCGCCCATGCCGCGGCGCCGGGGACCGAGGGCGCGGCGGCGCGGCCGATGGGCTTTCTGGCCGCCTGCGCCTTTCAATGGGTCAATCCCAAGGCCTGGATGATGGCGCTGGGGGCGCTTTCGGCCTATTCGGCCGGGGTCGGCGGCACGCTGGTGGTGGCGCTGGTCTTCACCCTGGTGAACCTGCCCTCGGTCGCGCTTTGGGCGGCGATGGGGCAGGGACTGCGCGGCGTCCTGTCCCAGCCGGCGCGGCTGCGGCTGTTCAACCGGGCGATGGCGCTGCTGCTGGTCGGTTCGATGCTGCCAGTGGTCACCGGGCACTGACCGCGATCAGCGCGGCGACGCCCAGCACGATCAGCGCCATGCCGGCCAGTTGCCGCGGGCAGATGCCCTCGCGGAACACCCGGCCCGAGACGAGCTGCGCCATCACCACCTCGACCAGCGCCAGCGTGCGGACATTGGCCGCCGCGGTCAGCGCGAAGCCCAGGAACCAGAACAGCGAGGCCAGCGCCCCAAGCGCCCCGGCGCCCAGCGAGCCGCGCCAATGCCGGGCGATTCCGGTCAGTGCCGGGCGGTCGAGCGCGCCCAGCCAGGCCAGCATGATCGCGCTTTGCAGCGCGAGGCTGAGAACGAGGATGGTCGCGGCGCGGACCGGCTCGGCGCCGAAGGGCAGGGCGAGGATCGCGCCGCGAAAGCCGATGGCCGAAAGGCCGAACAGCGCCCCGGCCGCGATGCCCAGGCCCGCCGCGCGCCAGCCGCCGTGCCGCCAGTCCGCGCCCGACATCAGCAGCACGCCCAGCGTCGCCGCGGCGATCGCCGCCATGCGGGCGGGGCCCAGCGGCTCGGCCAGGATCAGGGTGCCGATCAGCGCCAGCGTCACCGGCTCGGTCTTGATCAGCGCCGTGGCGACGCCGAAACCGCGGCGCTCCATCGTCAGCAGCATCAGCGCGGTGGCGGCGATCTGCGATGCCGCCCCCAGCGCCGCCCATGCCAGCACCGTGGCGTCGGGCATGGGCACCGGCACCAGCGCCGCCATCCCGGCCAGCACCAGCGCCGCGAAGGGCAGGCCGAACAGGAAACGCACGGCGGTCGCGCCCATGGTGCCCAGTTCCGCGGTCAGCCGCCGCTGCGCCGCATTGCGGCCGGTCTGGGCCGCGGCGGCGATCAGCGTGGCGACGATCCAGCCCAAGGCCCGTCCGTCAGCCGCGGATCGCGGCCAGCATCCGCGTGACGTTCTCGGGATCGGCTTCGGGGGTGATGCCATGGCCGAGGTTGAAGATATGCGGCCCCTGCGAGAAGGCGCGGACGATGCGCCGGGCCTCGGTCTCCAGCGCCGGGCCGCCGCTGACCAGCAGGCGCGGGTCGAGATTGCCCTGCACGCAGCCGTCCTTCTGCACCTCGGCCGCCGCCCAATCGGCGCTGACGGAATTGTCCAGCGCCACGCAATCGGCACCGGTGGCGCGGGCGAAGCCGGCATAGCGCGGCCCCGCCTCGCGCGGGAAGGCGATCACCGGGATGCCGGGGTGGCGGGCCTTGAGCGCCGCGATGATCCGGCGCGCGGGCTCGACGGCGAAATCGTCGAAATCCCGGCCCTTGAGCGAGCCGGCCCAGCTGTCGAACAGCTTCACCACCTCGGCCCCGGCCTCGACCTGGGCCGAGAGATAGTCGATGGTCGCCTCGGTGATGCGGTCGATCAGCGCGGCGAATGCGGCGCGATCCTCGGCCATGAAACCATGCGCCGGGGCCTGGTCGGGGGTGCCGCGGCCGGCGACCATGTAGGTGGCGACGGTCCAGGGCGCGCCGGCAAAGCCGATCAGCGTGGTTTCCCCCGGCAGTTCGCGCGCCAGGATACGGACGGTTTCATAGACCGGTGCCAGCGTGTCATGGATGGCGGCCGCCGGTTTCAGCGCCGCGACCTCGGCGGCGGAAGTGACGGTCGAAAGCCGCGGCCCCTCGCCGGTGACGAACCACAGATCCAGCCCCAGCGCCTGGGGCAGCAGCAGGATGTCGGCGAACAGAATCGCCGCGTCGAAGCCATAGCGGCGGATCGGCTGCAGCGTCACCTCGGCCGCCAGGTCCGGCGTATAGCACAGCGACAAAAAGTCGCCGGCCTGGGCGCGGGTGGCGCGGTATTCCGGCAGATAGCGGCCGGCCTGGCGCATCATCCAGACGGGCGGGACGGGCAGACGCTCGCCCTTCAGCGCGCGCAGGATGGTTTTTTCGGACATGCTTCACCTCTTGCGGCCCTTCATGGCGCGCACGGCCCCGTTGTCAAGGCCGAGGGGGGGCGCTAAGCCCTTTGCCATGACCCAGATGCCCGACCCCCAGAACCCCATCCGCATCGGCACCCGTGGCTCGGCCCTGGCGCTGGCGCAGGCGCACGAGACCCGCGACCGGCTGATGGCCGCGCATGGCCTTGCCGCCGAGACCTTCCAGATCGTGGTGATCAAGACCACCGGCGACCGGGTGCTGGACCGGCCGCTGAAGGAGATCGGCGGCAAGGGCCTGTTCACCCGCGAGATCGAGGACGCGCTGCTGGCGCAGGACATCGACATCGCCGTGCATTCGATGAAGGACATGCCGACGATCCAGCCCGAGGGGCTGCTGATCGACTGCTACCTGCCGCGTGAGGATGTGCGCGACGCTTTCGTCAGCGCGCAATTCGCGGCGATTTCCGAGCTGCCGCAAGGCGCTATCGTCGGTTCCTCGAGCCTGCGGCGGCGGGCGCAGCTGGCCGCGCGGCGGCCGGATCTGAAGCTCGTGGAGTTTCGGGGAAACGTCCAGACCCGGTTGAAAAAACTGGAGGATGGGGTCGCGGTGGCGACGTTCCTGGCCATGGCGGGGCTGACGCGGCTGGGGATGCTGCATGTGGCGCGCGGCGCGGTCGATCCCGAGGAAATGCTGCCCGCGGTGGCGCAGGGCTGCATCGGGGTCGAGCGGCGCGCCGATGATTCGCGCATCGCCGCGCTGCTGGCGGCGATCTCGGACCGGGACAGCGCGCTGCGGGTGACGGCCGAGCGCGCCTTCCTCGCCCGGCTCGACGGCTCCTGCCAGACGCCCATCGCCGGGCTGGCGGAACTGCAGGGAGACCGGCTGCGGCTGCGCGGCGAGATCCTGCGCCCCGACGGCAGCGAGGTGATCGCGGGTGAACGCGCCGGACCGGCCTCGGACGGCGCCGCCATGGGCACCGACCTGGCCGAGGAATTGCGCCGCCGGGCGCCCGCCGATTTCTTCGACTGGTCCTAGGCCAGCAGCAGCGCCGCAAGACCCAGGCCCAGCAGCGCCATGGCGCGGCGATAAAGCCGCAGCCCGGCCAACAGGTCGCGGGGCTGCGGATCGCGGGCATTCCCGTTCAGCCATGGCTCGGGCGTCTCGATGCCGTGATAGCGGCGCGAGCCGGACAGGCGCACGTCCAGCGCGCCGGCCATGGCCGCTTCGGGCCAGCCGGCATTGGGCGAGCGGTGGCGGCGGGCGTCGCGCCGGATCACCCCTGCGGCACGTCCCCCCGCCGGGGCCGCGGCCAGCAGAAACAGCAGCGCCGTCAGCCGCGAAGCCGGCAGGTTCACCAGATCGTCCAGCCGTGCCGCCACCCGGCCGAACAGCGCATGGCGCGGGCTCATGTGGCCGATCATCGAATCGAGCGTGTTGACGGCCTTGTAGGCGGCGATGCCCGGCAACCCGGCGACCGCCGCCCACAGGATGGGGGCGACGACGCCGTCCGAGGTGTTCTCGGCCAGGCTTTCCAGCGCGGCGCGGGCGATGGGTTCGGGCCGGTCGTCCAGGTCGCGGCCGACGATCATCGCCACGGCCGCTTTCGCCGCCGGAACATTCCCCGCGGCCAAGGGGCGCGCCACCGCGGCGACATGGTCGTGCAGCGAGCGGGTGGCGACCAGCGGCCAGGCCAGCAGGCCCAGCAGGACGGGGCCGAAGGGCAGCGGCATGAGCGCCCAGGTCAGCAGCAGCGCCGGAAGCAGCGCCGCGCCGACCGTCACCGCCACCGCCACCGCGCCGCGGGCGATGCGATTCCCGCCCCGGTTCCAGCCTGCGTCCAGCGCCGAGATCAGCCGGCCGATCCAGACCACCGGATGCGAAACGCGGCGATAAAACGCCTCGGGCCAGCCGATCAGCGCATCGGCCAGCAGCGCCACCAGCGCAATGGTCAGCGTCTCTTGCGACAGGATCATGGCCCGACCTGGGGCGCGACCCGGTTGACGGCCTCGACGGCCCAGCCGGCGGGGCTGCGCGACAGGATGGTCAGCGACAGCGGCGCCACCGAAAAGGCCAGCGCCGCCGGGCCGACCGCCAGCGCCAGCGCGGCGCGCACCGTGCCGGCATGGGCGACGACGGCCACCGGGCCGCACGCCCGGTCGAAAAGCGGCTGCACCCGCGCCGCCATGTCGAGAAAGCTTTCGCCCCCCGGCGGGCGCTGGCGCGCCAGCTGCTCGGGCGGCAGCGGGCCGAGGTCGGGGATAATCGCGCCGGGTTCTTCCCAGGCACCGAAATCCTGCTCCCACAGATCGGCGTGCCATTCCGGGGTCAGCCCCAAGGCCGCGCAGGTCTGGCGGCAGCGCAGGGCGGGGCTGGCCCAATACCTCGCGGCCCCATGCAGCGCCGCGCGCGCCCAGTCGAGCGCCGCGCTGTCGCTGCAATCCGCCTCGACATCGCAGCGCCCCGCAAGCCCCGGCCGGGCCAGCGGCGCATGGCGCAGGATCAGCAGCCGCGCGGCGGTATCGGGAAGCGGGCTCATCGGGCATCCTTGCGGCTAGGCGCGGCAGGAATGGCGCGTGGCCACAGGCTTGTCAACGCGGTCCCGACGGGCGCAGGATCGCCCCGAGCCGCCGAGAACAGGCTTGACGCAGGCCCCGACCTGGCGGCATAAACCAATTAAATGAACACTCGTTCAATAAACGGAGGAGATGGCCGATGTTCACCACGGGAATGCAGTTCGATCTGGGCGAGGACGTGAACGCGCTGCGCGACACCGTCCATCGCTGGGCGCAGGAGCGGGTGAAGCCCATCGCGGCCGAGGTGGACCGCAGCAACGCCTTCCCGAACGAACTGTGGCGCGAGATGGGCGATCTGGGCCTTCTGGGCATCACCGTGCCCGAGCAGTTCGGCGGCAGCGGCATGGGCTATCTGGCGCATGTCATCGCCACCGAGGAGATCGCCCGCGCCTCGGCCTCGGTCAGCCTGTCCTATGGCGCGCATTCCAACCTTTGCGTGAACCAGATCAAGCTGAACGGCAGCGACGAGCAGCGGGCGAAATACCTGCCCGACCTGTGCAGCGGCAAGGCGGTCGGCGCGCTGGCCATGTCCGAGGAAGGGGCGGGCAGCGACGTGGTCGGCATGAAGCTGCGCGCCGAAAAGAAGAATGACCGCTATGTGCTGAACGGCAACAAATACTGGATCACCAACGCGCCGGACGCGCATGTGCTGGTGGTCTATGCCAAGACCGATCCCGAGGCGGGCTCGAAAGGCATCACCGCCTTCATCGTCGAGCGCGGCATGAAGGGCTTCTCGACCAGCCCGCATTTCGACAAGCTGGGCATGCGCGGCTCGAACACCGGCGAGCTGATCTTCCAGGATTGCGAGGTGCCCTTCGAGAACGTGCTGGGCGCCGAGGGCAAGGGCGTGCGGGTGCTGATGTCCGGCCTTGATTACGAGCGGCTGGTGCTGTCGGGGATCGGCACCGGCATCATGGCCGCCTGCCTCGACGAGGTGATGCCCTATGTCAAGGAACGCAAGCAGTTCGGCCAGCCCATCGGTTCGTTCCAGCTGATGCAGGGCAAGATCGCCGACATGTATGTCGCGCTGAACACGGCGCGGGCCTATGTCTACGAGGTGGCGAAAGCCTGCGATGCCGGCAAGGTCACGCGGCAGGATGCGGCCGGCGCGGTGCTTTACGCCAGCGAACAGGCCATGGTGCAGGCGCATCAGGCCGTGCAGGCGCTGGGCGGCGCGGGCTTCCTGAACGATTCGGCGGTCAGCCGACTGTTCCGCGACGCCAAGCTGATGGAGATCGGCGCCGGAACTTCGGAAATCCGCCGCATGTTGATCGGGCGTCAACTGATGGAGATTGCCTGATGCGCCTGCTTGTCCTGTCCCTTCTGCTGGCCGCCGGCCCGGTTCTGGCCCAGGACGGGCCGCGATACGATGCCGATGGTTTTGCGAAATGCATCGCGGATGCGGAAACCGATGCCGGCGCCGGGCCGGGGCTGCCGGGCTGCATCGGCCAGGCCTCGAGGCAATGCATGGCGACGCCGGGCGGCGAGACCACCGTGGGCATGGTGGACTGCCTGGGCCATGAGGCGAAGGATTGGGACAAGCTGCTGAACGGCTATTACGAGCGGGCGCTGAAGACCGCCGAGGCGGCGGATGCCGAGCTGGCCGAACTCGGCTCAGCCGCCATACCCGCGGCCCCGGCCCTGCAGCAGGCGCAGCGCCACTGGATCGCCTTCCGCGACTCCTCCTGCCGCTACGAGGGCCTGCGCTATCAGGGCGGCACGCTGGGCGGTCCGGCGGCCCAGGATTGCGTGTTGCGGCTGACGGCCGAACAGGCCCTGCGCCTGCGCGATATCGCGGAGGGAATCGAATGACGCGGCTGGCCGGATGCGCGCTGGCCCTGCTGCTGGCGGCGCCATGCTTCGCCGGCGACGCGTCGGGCTTCGACCCGGCCGCTATCGACCGATGCCTTGCCGGGGCGCCGACCCAAGGCGCCCGCGCCGATTGCGCCGGCACCGGCATGGAAGCCTGTCTCGACTACGCGCGCGGCAAATATACCGGAGACGACCCGGATTTTCCGATGGCCAACTGTCTCGATGCCTCGCATCAGGCCTGGGAAGCGAAGCTGACCGGGGTCTACGAGGCCGCGCTGGAGGCGCAGGGCGAAAGGGCCGCCAAGCCGCCGGAGGCGCTGCGCCAGGTGGAACGCAACTGGCTGCAGTTCCGCGAGGCCCTGTGCAACCAAGCCCGGGACGCCGCCGCCGAGGGCAAGGGGGATCTGGCCCGCGCCCGCTGCATCCGGGACGAAACCGCCCGGCAGGTCGCGCTGCTCATGGCGCTGGGAGATGCCGAATGAACCGGCCCCCGGAACAGGGGCGCCCCGTCGCGGGACGCCCCGGCGCCGGCCTAGAACCTCATCACGTAGCCGATGCCGGCGACCAGAGGATCGACCTCGACTTCGCCGATCTTGGCGCCGTTCAGCTCGACATCCGAATCGATGTCGATCCAGCGCAGGTCGGCGCGGATCGCCGCCCGGTCGTTGATCCAGTAATCGCCGCCCAGATGCGCGGCCAGGCCCCAGCTGTTCTTGACCCGCAGATCGGAGCCGGCCAGCGGCCCCCCGGCCTCGGCGTCCCAGAAGCCGGTGAAGTTCACGCCCAGGCCGACAAAGGGCTTGAACCGCGGCGTGGCGTCGAAATGGTATTGCAGCGAGACGACCGGCGGCAGGTGCTTCACGGTGCCGATCTCGGTGCCGTTCGACCGGATCGCGTGCTTGAAGGGCAGGGCGCCCAGCAGCTCGATGCCAAGATTGTCGCGGATGAAATATTCGAAGGTGATGGTCGGCCGGGTGCTGTCGCCGATTTCGATCGGATAGGCGCCGCCGGCCAGGCTGCCATTGTCGGATTTCGGGTTCACGTTGGCGATGCCAAAACCCAGGGTCCATTCCCCCTGCGATTGCGCCAGCGCCGGCAAGGCAAACGCGGCGAGCGCCGCGGCAAGGGCGAGCTTCTGTCTCATGTCGATCCTCTCTTCTTGTCGCATGCCCGCTCATGCCGCCCCGGCCGCGGTTGCGGCGTTGATCTGGATCAAGAATTTCCCGTCCGGGCCCCGGCTGCGTCAAACCGGCGCAAGGCCCCGACGCCACGACCGAAAGGATGACGCGATGAAACTCGGCACCTCGGCCCTGCCGTCCTCGGAGGCTTTCCGCGCCAATCGCGCGGCGCATCTCGCCATGCTGGAAACGGCGCGCGGGGCGGCACTGGCCGCCGCGGCCGGCGGCGGACCCAAGGCCGTCGAGCGCCATGTGGCGCGCGGCAAGATGCCGCCGCGCGAGCGGGTGGCGAACCTGCTCGACCCCGGCTCGCCCTTCCTCGAGATCGGCGCCACCGCGGCGCATGGCATGTATGACGACGCCGCGCCCTGCGCCGGGGTGATCGCCGGCATCGGCCGGGTGCATGGCCAAGAGGTGATGGTGGTGGCCAACGACGCCACGGTCAAAGGCGGCACCTATTACCCGATGACGGTAAAAAAGCACCTGCGCGCCCAGGAGATCGCCGAGGAATGCCGGCTGCCCTGCGTCTACCTGGTCGATTCCGGCGGCGCGAACCTGCCCAACCAGGACGAGGTCTTTCCCGACCGCGACCATTTCGGCCGCATCTTCTACAACCAGGCGCAGATGTCGGCCAAGGGCATCGCGCAGATCGCCGTGGTCATGGGCTCCTGCACCGCGGGCGGCGCCTATGTCCCGGCCATGTCCGATGTGACGATCATCGTCAGGAACCAGGGCACGATCTTCCTCGCCGGCCCGCCGCTGGTCCGCGCCGCGACCGGCGAGGTGGTCTCGGCCGAGGATCTGGGCGGCGGCGACGTGCATACCCGTCTTTCCGGCGTGGCCGATTACCTGGCCGAGGACGACACCCATGCCCTCGCCATGGCCCGCCGCGCCATCGCCAACCTGAACCGCCAACAACCCGCGACCGTGCAATGGCAGGCCCCCGAACCGCCCGCCCATGACCCCGAGGAGATCCTCGGCGTCGTCCCCGCCGACCTGCGCACCCCCTACGACATCCGCGAGGTGATCGCGCGCGTGGTGGACGGCTCGCGCTTCGACGAGTTCAAGGCCCGCTTCGGCGAGACGCTGGTCACCGGCTTCGCCCATGTCGAGGGCTGCCCCGTCGGCATCGTCGCCAATAACGGCGTGATCTTCTCGGAAGCCGCGCAGAAGGGCGCGCATTTCATCGAACTCTGCTCGATGCGGAACATCCCGCTGGTATTCCTGCAGAACGTCACCGGCTTCATGGTCGGGCGCAAATATGAAAACGAGGGCATCGCCCGGCACGGCGCCAAGATGGTGACGGCGGTGGCGACGACCAGCGTGCCCAAGATCACCATGCTGGTCGGCGGCAGCTTCGGCGCCGGCAATTACGGCATGTCGGGCCGGGCCTATTCGCCGCGCTTCCTCTGGACCTGGCCCAATTCGCGCATCTCGGTCATGGGCGGCGAACAGGCGGCGGGCGTGCTGGCCACCGTGCGCCGCGAGGGCATCGAGCGCCAGGGCGGCACCTGGTCGCCCGAGGACGAGGCCGAGTTCAAGCGCCCGACCATCGAGATGTTCGAGCGCCAGTCGCATCCGCTCTATGCCTCGGCCCGGCTCTGGGACGACGGCATCATCGACCCCAGGAAGACCCGCGACGTGCTGGCGCTGAGCCTGCGCGCCAGCCTCAACGCGCCGATCGAGCCGACCCGCTTCGGCATCTTCCGGATGTGACGGCCATGGACCGGCCCCGGCTCTTGACCCTGCAAGGCGACATCACCCGGCTCGCCGTGGACGCCATCGTCAACGCCGCCAATCGCAGCCTGCTGGGCGGCGGCGGGGTGGACGGCGCCATCCACCGCGCCGCCGGGCCCGAACTGCTGGAAGAATGCCGCCGGATCGGCGGCTGCCCCACCGGCGAGGCCCGCATCACCCGCGGCTATGCCCTGCCGGCCCGCTACGTGATCCACGCCGTCGGCCCGGTCTGGCAGGGCGGCGGGGCGGACGAGGACGCGCTGCTCGCCGCCGCCTATCGCCACAGCCTGCTCCTCGCACAGGCCCATGACATCGCCCGCATCGCCTTCCCGGCGATCTCGACCGGCATCTACGGCTTCCCGGCCGAACGCGCCGCCGGCATCGCCGTGGCCACCATCCTCGGCCACGGCGCCGGCCTCGAGGTCACGCTGGTCGGCTTCGACGCCGGCAGCCACGCCACGCTCCGCCGGGCGGTCGATGAGGCCCGGCGATGATTTCACCGTTTCAAAAATACCCCGCGGGGGCCCGGGGGTGTGAAACCCCCGGCGCCGCCCGCGCCACGAGGAGCCGCCCATGTTCCAGAAGATCCTGATCGCCAATCGCGGCGAGATCGCCTGCCGCGTCATCGACACCGCCCGCCGCCTGGGCGTCCGCACCGTCGCGGTCTGGTCCGAGGCCGACCGCGCCGCCCGCCATGTCGCCATGGCCGACGAGGCGGTTCCCATCGGCGGCCCGGCGCCCCGGGACAGCTACCTGCGCGGCGATGCCATCATCCGGGCGGCGCTCGACACCGGCGCCCAGGCCATCCATCCCGGTTACGGCTTTCTCAGCGAGAACCCGGATTTCGTCGATGCGGTCACCGCCGCCGGCCTGATCTTCATCGGCCCCTCGGCCGACGCCATCCGCAAGATGGGCCTCAAGGACGCCGCCAAGGCGCTGATGGCGCGCGCCGGCGTGCCGGTGGTCCCCGGCTATCACGGCAAGAACCAGGATGCCGACCACCTGCAGGCCCAGGCCGACGGGATCGGCTATCCGGTGCTCATCAAGGCGGTGGCCGGCGGCGGCGGCAAGGGCATGCGGCTGGTCGAGCGCGCCCGGGATTTCCCCGCCGCGCTGCAATCCGCCCAAGGCGAGGCCGCCACCGCCTTCGGCAATCCCGCGGTGCTGATCGAGAAATACATCCAGCGGCCCCGCCATATCGAGGTGCAGGTCTTCGGCGACGGCAGCCGCGCCGTCCATCTGTTCGAGCGCGACTGCTCGCTGCAACGCCGCCACCAGAAGGTGATCGAGGAAGCTCCCGCCCCCGGCATGACCGCCGAAATGCGCGCCGCCATGGGCGCCGCCGCCGTCCGCGCCGCCGAGGCCATCGGCTATGCCGGCGCCGGCACCATCGAATTCATCGTCGACGGCAGCCAGGGCCTGCGTCCCGACGGTTTCTGGTTCATGGAGATGAACACCCGCCTTCAGGTCGAACACCCGGTGACCGAGGCGATCACCGGCGTCGATCTGGTCGAATGGCAACTGCGCGTCGCCAGCGGCGAGCCCTTGCCGGCCCGGCAGGAAGACCTGACCATCACCGGCCACGCCTTCGAGGCCCGGCTCTATGCCGAGGACGTGCCCGCGGGCTTCCTGCCCGCCACCGGCCGGCTCGCGCATCTGCGTTTTCCCGACCATGCCCGGATCGAGACCGGCGTCCGGCCCGGCGACAGCATCAGCCCGTGGTATGACCCGATGATCGCCAAGATCGTCACCCATGGCGCCACCCGCGCTATCGCCCTGCGGGCGCTGGAATCGGCGCTGGTCGATACCGAGGTGGCGGGCTCGGTCACCAATGTCGATTTCCTGATCGCCCTGACCCGGCACGAGGGTTTCGGCCGCGGCGAGGTCGATACCGGCCTGATCGCCCGCGACCTGCAGGCGCTGGTCGCCGCCGCCGAGCCCGACCCGCGGGCGAAGGCGCTGGCGGTCCTCGGCCTTGCCGGGCTCGACGATCCCCGGATCCGCGGCGGCATCACCCTCTGGCAGCCCCTGCGCCGCACCATCACCTGGGAGGGCGGCGAGGCCGTGCTGGAGGTCACCGGCCCCGGCGCCGCCCGCGTGACGCTGGATGGCCGAACGCACATCATCGGCTACGAGGGCGGACGCTGGTGGGTCGACGGCAGCCCGCGCCGTTCGCGCATCATCAATCAAGCGGCGGGCACCAGCGTCTTCGGCGGCCGCTCGCTGACGCTGACCCCCCTCGACCCGCTCGACCGCGGCGGCGACGAGGCCGGCGGTGGGCTGACGCTTTCGCCGATGCCGGGCCTGGTCAAGGCGGTCTTCGTCGGCGCCGGACAGCAGGTCGCGGCCGGCGACCGGCTGGCGATCCTGGAAGCCATGAAGATGGAACACACCCTGACCGCCGCCCGCGACGGCACCGTGGCTGAGGTGCTGGCCGCGCCCGGCGACCAGGTCGAGGCCGGCGCGCCACTGATCCGGCTGGAGGAAGAGGATGGCTGAGCTGACGCTCTGGCATGTGCCGCTGTCGCGCTCGATGCGCATCCTGTGGCTGCTCGAGGAGATCGGCTGCGACTATGACCTGCAGCTGATGGACCTTGCGGACGGCTCGACGCGCCGGCCGCCCTATGACGCGATCCACCCGGTCGGCCGGGTGCCGGCGCTGCGCGACGGCGACACCACGATCCACGAATCCGGCGCCATGACCGAATGGCTGTGCGAGACCCGCGCCCGGCAGCTTTGGCGCGCGCCGGGCACGCCCGGGCGGCCGGGCTGGCTCGACTGGCTGCATTTCGGCGAGACGCTGGGCCAGCATCTCGCCAACCTGACCCAGCAGCATGTCTTCCTGCGCGAAGACAGTCAGCGCTCGGTCACGCTGATGCGGCTCGAGGCGGCGCGGCTGTCGCGGGCGCTACGTCTGGTCGAGGCTTGCGTCGCGGATGCGGACTGGCTGCTTGGCGAGTTTTCCGGCGTCGATTGCCAGGTCGGCTATTCGGTCTGGATCGCCTCGCGCTTCGTCAGCTTCGCCGACCGCCCGGCGCTGGCCGCCTATCGCGACCGCTGCGCCGCGCGGCCGGCCTTCCAGCGCAGCCTGCCGGCCGAGGGCACGGCGGTCATCTATGCCCGCGACTTCTACGAGGTGCCCGAATGACCCGCGTCGAGATCTTCGAAATGGGCCCGCGCGACGGGCTGCAGAACGAAAAGCGGCTGATCCCCGCCGCCGAAAAGATCGCGCTGGTCGACCTGTTGTCGCAGGCCGGGTTCCGGCGCATCGAGGTCACCAGCTTCGTCTCGCCGAAATGGGTGCCGCAGATGGCCGACGCCGCCGAGGTCATGGCCGGCATCCGCCGCGCCCCCGGCGTCCGCTATGCCGTGCTGACCCCGAACATGAAGGGCTACGAGGCGGCAAAGGCGGCCCGCGCCTCGGAGGTGGCGATCTTCGCCTCGGCCTCGGAAGGGTTTTCGCGCGCGAACCTGAACGCCAGCATCGCCGAAAGCCTCGAGCGGCTGGCGCCGGTGGCCGAGGCCGCGCGCGCCGACGGCATCCCGGTCAGGGGCTATGTCTCGGTGGTGACCGACTGCCCCTTCGACGGGCCGACGCCGCCGTCCGCCGTCGCCCGCGTCGCGGCGGCGCTGCGCGACATGGGCTGCTACGAGATCAGCCTGGGCGACACCATCGGCCAGGGCCGGCCCGAGACCATCGACGCCATGCTGGCGGCGGTGCTGGACGAGCTGCCGCCCGAGCGGCTGGCCGGCCATTACCATGACACTGCCGGCCGCGCGCTGGCCAATATCGACGCGAGCCTGGCGCGCGGGTTGCGGGTCTTCGACGCCGCCGTGGGTGGCCTTGGCGGCTGCCCCTATGCCCCGGGTGCGGCCGGCAATGTCGCGACGGAAGCCGTCGCCGCGCATCTGGCGGCGGCCGGCCATGACACGGGCCTGGACATGGGCGTGATCGCCCGCGCCGCCGCCATGGCCCGCAGCCTGAGAGGAGAGCCGTGATGCAGACCGTCCGCATCGAGATCGACCCGCGCGGCGTCGCGCATCTGTGGCTGGCGCGCGCCGACAAGCACAATGCGCTGTCGGCGCAGATGATCCGCGAACTGACCGAGGCCGCCGGGCGGCTGGGCGCCGATCCTGCCGTCCGGGTCGTGGTGCTGGCGGCCGAGGGCAAGAGCTTCTGCGCCGGCGGCGACCTCGGCTGGATGCAGGATCAGATGCGCGCCGATGCCGAGAGCCGCCGCGCCGGCGCCCGCGAACTGGCGATGATGCTGAATGCGCTGAACACCCTGCCCAAGCCCTTGATCGGCCGGGTGCAGGGCAATGCCTTCGGCGGCGGCGTCGGCATGATCGCGGTCTGCGACGTGGCGATCGCCGTGCCCGAAGCCCGCTTCGGCCTGACCGAGACCCGGCTCGGCCTGATCCCCGCCACCATCGGCCCTTATGTGCTGGCCCGCATGGGCGAGGACCGCGCGCGCCGGGTCTTCATGTCGGCCCGGCTGTTCGGCGCCGATGAGGCGGTGCGGCTGAACCTGCTGGCCGGCCAGGCCGATGCCGACACGCTGGATGCCGCCGTCGAGGCCGAGGTCGCGCCCTATCTCTCCTGCGCCCCCGGCGCCGTGGCGGCGGCCAAGCGCCTGGCCCGCCGGCTTGGCCCCGCCATCGGCCCGGCCGAGATCGAGGCCAGCATCGACGCCCTGGTCGCGGTCTGGGAAGGCGACGAGGCGCCCGAGGGCATCGCCGCCTTCTTCGAGAAGCGCAAGCCGCGCTGGCAGCAGGACTAAGCCGCACGCCTGTCCGTTCCATCGATGCCCCGCCGCGCGGCCGGCAAGGCGCCTGCGGTGCGGTTGTCTTGGACAGGCGGCGGTGCTGGCTTGGCAACCTTGCGGTTTGGGTATTTATACAACAGAGAAGGCCGGTCCGGCCCGCGCAGGCGCGACATTTGCGCGCAGCGCATGGCCGCATTTCGGTGGTGGCGCGTGACGGGTGGTCAAGGAATCTGTTATCGCCAACATGATTCCCGAAAACCCGCCAAACATGCCCCGGAAGGTGCCGCCATGCCGCCGCAGCCTCGTCTGAAACTTGCGATTCTTGCCCTTGGTCTGGGCGCCTTTGCCATCGGCACCTCGGAATTCGCCGCCATGGGGCTTCTGCCTTGGTATGCCAGCGATCTGGGCATCACCGAGCCGCAGGCCGGCCATGTCGTCAGCGCCTATGCGCTTGGCGTGGTGGTCGGCGCGCCGATCACCTCGATCCTGGGCGCGCGGCTGCCGCGCCGGCGCTATCTGGCGGCGCTGATCGCGGCCTATGGGGTGATGAACCTGCTGGCGGCGGTGTTGCCGGGCTATGGCACCCTGGTCGGCACGCGCTTCCTGGCCGGGCTGCCGCATGGCGGTTTTCTGGGCGTGGCGATGCTGTTCGCCGCAGACGCCCTGCCGCGCGAGCAGCGCGCCAAGGGGGTGACGCAGGTGCTGCTGGGCCTGACCATCGCCAATATCGCCGGGGTTCCGCTGGCGGGGATGCTGGGGCAGGGGCTGGGTTGGCGCTGGGGCTTCGCGCTGCCCGGCGTGCTGGCGCTGCTGGCCGGCTGGCTGATCCTGCGCCTGGCGCCGCGGGTCGGCGCGCCCAGGGACGCCCGGCCGCTCGACGAGTTGAAGGCGCTGGGAAACCCGGCGGTGGTGCTGATCCTGCTGGTCGGGGCCATCGGCTTTGGCGGGCTGTTCGCGGTCTATTCCTTCCTGTCCGCCGCCATGCTGGCGACCACCCAGCCGCCGGCCTGGGCGGTGCCGGCGATGCTGTCGGCCTTTGGCATCGGCGGCACCGCGGGCGGGGTCATGGCCGCACGGCTGACCATCCGCTACGGCACCTGGGGGGCGGCGTTCTGGCTGATGGTGCTGATGGCGCTGGCCCAGGGCTTTGCCTCATATGCGGTGGGCGATTGGGGATTGATGCTGGTCTCGTCTTTCGTGCTGGGCCTGGGCTCGGGCATGGTGGTGCCGCTGCAGACCCGGCTGATGGACGTGGCGGGCCAGGCGCAGAGCATGGCGGCGGCAATGAACCATGCCGCTTTCAATGCCGCCAATGCGCTGGGACCCTGGCTCGCGGGACTGGCGCTGGCCGCTGGCTGGGGCTGGCGGTCCTCGGGGCTGGTCGCGGTGGCGCTGTCAGTCGCGGGGATGCTGGCCCTGGCCCTCGCCTGGTATCAGGCCCGCCAGCCCGGGGGCGCTGTGCAGGATGACCCGGCGCGAGTGTGAGGCGAATTCCCGCCGCCACGAGATGAAGAGCACATAGCTGGTGGCCAGGAACAGGCCCAGCGGCCCGGCCAGCCAGCCAAGCGCCCCCAGCGCGAAATAGACGCAGCGCAGGCCCGAGTTGAAGCTGCGCGCCGCGGTGATGTTGATCTCGGCCGCCTGCATGGCCGAGGGCAGGGCACGCGGATCCTCGGGATCGTCGGGGACCGAGGCCATCATGATCGCGCAATAGCCGAACAGCCGGTGCGACCAGACGAAGCGCAAGAGCGCATTGGCCACGAAGAACAGCACCACGACGATCTTGATCTCCCATTTCAGCGCCGGGACGTGGCCGAGATCGAACTGCCGCGCCACGCCGGCCAGCTGGTCGGTATTGCCGATCAGCGCCAGCCCGCCGCCCACCGCGATCAGACAGGCCGAGGCGAAAAAGGCCGTGCCCTCGCGCAGGGTGGTCAGGATGTTGCCGTCGAAGATGCGCGGGTCGCGGGTGACGAAATGCCGCATCCATTCCCGGCGGTAGTCCTTCATCAGCACCGAGACCGAGGGACGGTCCTTCGGCGGGTGCTCGGTGATCCAGCCAATGCCCAGCCAGGCAAGGAAAAGCCAGGCTATGGCGGCAAGGTCCGCCAGGGTGAAGGGACCGGGAAGGGATGCGCTGATGTCCATGCCCCGGTTCTATCGCCGCCGGCGACCTGTTGCCAGTCCGTTGCGGCATCCCTACCTTGGGCCTGTAACGAGCAACCCGGAGGGAACCATGGCCGCACCGCATGCCATTCACGAGGAATTTCCGAACGATGCCGGGCGCATCCACGAATTGAAGGTCTCGGACGCGCGTTTCGCGCGGCTGCTGGAAGATTATGACGCGATCAACGACCAGGTCTTCGGCGCAGAGAGCCGCCATACCCCGATGTCGGACGAGGCCGAGACCGAGCTGCGCAGGAAGCGCGCCGCGCTGAAGGACGAGATTGCCCGCCTGCTGGCGGGCGCGCGCGGCTGAGGCGGAAGCCGGCCTACCGGCCGCCCGGCGTCAGCCGGGCTAGGGACAGGCAGGAGAATGGCGGGACGTGCGGCTTGCAGTCGCTGCGTCCCGCCATACCGCCGCCGGACGGCCGCAGGGCTTGAAACCCGCAACACGCATTCCCACCTCAACGCTGTCGGACGGCCCCTGGGGCGCCGACGGACCTGCCCGCCCGAACCGGGGGGCAAGCCTTTGTATCGCTTGATGAAAGGATGCGAAAATGCGCAACTTCGATCTGACCCCGCTTTATCGTGCCTCGGTCGGTTTCGACCGGATGGCAGATGTCATGGACCGTGCCCTGTCCGCCGATATCGCAAGCTACCCTCCCTATAATATCGAGAAGACCGGCGAGAACGCCTATCGCATCTCGATCGCCGTTGCCGGCTTTGCCGCCGACGATCTGACCGTCGAGGTCAAGGACGGCGCCGTCATCGTCTCGGGCAGGAAGGCCGCCGAGGACGAGGGCCGCAGCTATCTGCATCGCGGCATCGCCACCCGCGCCTTCGAGCGCCGCTTCACGCTGGCCGATCATGTCCGCGTCGATGGCGCCAGCCACGAGGACGGCATGCTGAACATCGACCTGGTGCGCGAGATCCCCGAGGCGCTGAAGCCGCGCCGCATCGAGATCGCGAAACCGGCGAAGGCGGTGGGGAAACTGGACGCCTGAGCTTCGGTGGAGGACGCGGGGGCGCTGCCCCCGCACCCCCGGGGTATTTGGAAAACGGAGAAAGCCAGGGGCGCCGGTTGCAGCGCCCCTTTTGCCATGCGCGCCGCCGGTCCGTTTCCAGCCTCTTTCTCCGTTTCAAAAATACCCCGGGGTCCGGGGCGGAGCCCCGGCGCGGCGGGCGCCGCTAGAGCTTGCGGCGGGCGCGCAGCGCCGCGGTGATGGTGCCATCGTCGAGATAGTCAAGCTCGCCGCCGATCGGCACGCCCTGCGCCAGGCCGGTCACGGCGACGCCGGTCGGGGCAAGCGCCTCGGCGATGTAATGCGCGGTGGTCTGCCCTTCGATCGTCGCCGAGAGGGCGAGGATGACCTCGGTGACGTGCTCCTCGGCGATGCGGGCGATCAGCTGCGGGATGCGCAGATCCTCGGGGCCGATCTCGTCCAGCGCCGAAAGGCTGCCGCCCAGCACATGATAGCGGCCGTGGAAGGCGCGGCCGCGTTCCAGCGCCCAGAGGTCGGCGACCTCGGTCACCACGCAGATCTCGCCGGTGGCGCGGGCCGGATCCTCGCAGATCGGGCAGATGTCGGACTGGGTGATGTTGCCGCAGACCAGGCATTCGCGGGCATTCTCCGCCACGCTGGCCATCAGCGCCGCCAGCTGCGCCATCTGCCCGGCGCGGCGGCGGATCAGCTGCAGCACGATGCGCCGCGCCGAGCGCGGCCCCAGCCCCGGCAGCCGCGCCATGGTGGCGATCAGCGTCTCGATCTCGTCGCCGGAGGCGGAGGACATCGCCTAGAAGGGCATCTTCATGTCGGCCGGCAGGCCGAGCTCGCGGGTCAGGCGGGCCATTTCCTCGGCCGCCTTGTCCTGGGCGCGGCGCTGCGCGTCCTTGATCGCCGCCAGGATCAGATCCTCGACCACCTCCTTGTCCTCGGCCTTGAAGATCGAGGGGTCGATATCGAGCGCCGTCAACTCGCCCTTGGCCGTCGCGGTGGCCTTGACCAGCCCGGCCCCGGCCTCGCCGGTGACGGTCAGGCGGTTCAGCCCTTCCTGCATCTCGGCCATCTTGCCCTGCATCTGCTGGGCGGCTTCCATCATCTTCGACAGGTCCATGTCGCCAAGGCCCTTGAACATCGCCTAATCCTCGTCCTCGAAAGGGTCCCATTCCTCGACCTCGGCCACCGGGCCTTCGGTCAGCTCATGCGGGGATGTATCCTCGCCCGCCGGTTTTTCAACCGCGACCGGCGTCGGCACCGGCCGGATCTGCGTGATCTTCGCGCCGGGGAAAGCGGCGAAGATCGCCTGCACGGTCGGGTTCTGCATGGCGCGGGCGCGGGCCGCGGCCTCGCGCGCCGCGCGCCGTTCGCTGACCGTCGGCTGACCGGGATCCGCGGTCACGGTCACCGCCCAGCGATGGCCGCCGGTCCAGCCGCGCAGCCGTTCCGCCAGCCGCTGGGCGAAGTCGCGCGGCGCGTTCTCGGTCGGCTGGAACTCGATCCGGCCCGGCGAATAGCGCACCAGCCGCAGGTGATCCTCGACATCCAGCAGCAGCTTCATGTCGCGCATGCGCCGGATCAGTTCCAGCACCGATTCGAAATCGGGGAAACCGTCCAGCGCATCGGGCGAAATCGCGATGGCCGCCGCGCTGCCATCCTGCCGGACGGCGACGGGGGCACGAGGGGCGGCCGCACGCGGTGCCTCGCTGCGCGCGGCGGGCGGCGCGGCGGCGCGGCTGAACTCGCCCGCCGCGGCGCTGGCCTGAACCTTGCGGATCAGCGCCTCGGGGTCGGGCAGGTCCGCGACATGGGTCAGGCGGATGATCGCCATCTCGGCGGCCATCATCGCGTTCGGGGCGTTCCCCACCTCCTCGAGCGCCTTGAGCAGCATCTGCCACAGCCGGGTCAGCGCCCGCATCGGCACCTTTTCCGCGATCTGCTGGCCGCGGGCGCGCTCATCCGGGCCGATGGTGGGATCCTCCAGCGCCTCGGGGGTGATCTTCACGATCGAGACCCAATGCGTGATCTCGGCCAGGTCGCGCAGCACCGCCATCGGGTCGGCGCCGTCGGCATATTGCGCCTGCAGCTCGGCCAGCGCCTCGGCCGCGGCGCCGCGCAGGATCATGTCGAACAGATCCAGCACCCGGCCGCGATCGGCCAGCCCCAGCATGGCGCGGACCTGCGCCGCCGTCGTCTCGCCGGCGCCATGGCTGATCGCCTGGTCCAGAAGGCTGGTCGCATCGCGGGCCGAGCCTTCGGCGGCGCGGGTGATCAGCGCCAGCGCGTCGTCGGTGATCTCGGCGCCTTCGGCCGAGGCGATGCGGCGCAGCAGGGCGATCATCACCTCGGGTTCGATCCGGCGCAGGTCGAAGCGCTGGCAGCGCGACAGCACCGTCACCGGCACCTTGCGGATCTCGGTGGTGGCAAAGATGAACTTCACATGCGGCGGCGGTTCCTCCAGCGTCTTCAGAAGCGCGTTGAAGGCGCTGGTCGAGAGCATGTGGACTTCGTCGATGATATAGATCTTGTAACGCGCCGAGGCGGCGCGATAGTGAACCGATTCAATGATTTCCCGGATGTCGTTCACACCGGTTCGAGAGGCGGCGTCCATCTCCATCACGTCGACATGCCGACCTTCGGAGATCGCCACGCAATGCTCGCAGACCCCGCAGGGCTCGGTCGTCGGGCCGCCCTGACCGTCGGGGCCGGTGCAGTTCAACCCCTTGGCGATGATGCGCGCGGTGGTGGTCTTGCCGGTGCCGCGAATGCCGGTCATCACGAAAGCCTGGGCGATGCGGTCGGCGGCGAAGGCGTTCTTCAGCGTCCGCACCATCGCGTCCTGGCCGACCAGATCGGCAAAGGTCTCGGGGCGGTATTTCCGCGCCAGCACTTGATAGGTCTGTTCTTCGCTCATGCACCGGCCTTTCGTGACCGGCGCAGATTAGCGGCCCGGCCCCGGGGCGGCAACCGCCCTCAGGCCGGTTGCCAGTCGAAGGCCAGCTCCTCGCGGAAGGCGAAGCGGGCGATGTGGCTGTCGACGATGTGGCGCATATGCGCGGTGATCGCCTCGGGCGCCTCCAGCCGGATCTCCAGCGCATCGGGCATGGCCGCCAGCGTGACCGTTCGGTCCTCGGGCATGGCGATACGGCCGTGACACGGGTCGAATTCGACCTCGAACTTGTGCGCCCAATGCTTGCAAAGCTGTTGCAGGTACCGGCTGCCATTCGCGGTCGTCACGCGGCAGGTCGAAAGGATGACGGTCTGGGACATGGTCTTTCCTGTCTTGCGGGTCCGGCTGGCGGCGGCTGGCGGACATGGAAGGGGTCACGAAACGGTGAACGGGCTCGGCCCGGACCCGGTGCCCCATATAACCCGGACGGGGCGGCGTTCAATCCCGCTGGCCTCATCGCTTTTTGGCCCGCCGCCTCTGGCGCAGGACGCGCAGCCGGCCGGCCATCCCCGGCTTTGCCATCGCCGCATGCAAGCGCGGGTCGCGGGGCATCCGGTCCGGCGGCAATCAAAGAGCGATGAGCGCCCCGCGGCCTGCTGATCTTCGCCGTCGCCCGTCCTGCGCACCCGCAGGATTGTCCGCGGCAAGGCATATCGCCATGCTGGCGGCGGCGCTGCGCTCCTTCGCTGTTTCGCCGTTTCGAAAATACCCCGGGGGAGGCCCGCAGGGCCGGGGGCGGCGCCCCCCTTCGGCCCGCATCCGTCCCCCGTTGACCCGGAGCCTGGCGCGGCATATCTGCCCCCACATGGCACGCGCACCGCTTCTGCAACTCACCGATATCGCCCTGACCTTTGGCGGCAATCCCGTCTTCGACGGGCTGGATCTGACCGTCCAGCAAGGCGACCGGCTGGCGCTGGTCGGCCGCAACGGCTCGGGCAAATCCACGCTCATGAAGGTCATGGCCGGGCTGGTCGAGCCCGATGCCGGCCAGGTCATCACCCCCGCCGGCACCCGCGTCGGCTATATGGAGCAGGACCCCGACCTCTCGACCCATGCCACGCTGGGCGATTTCGCCCGCGCCGGCCTTGGCGATGCCGAGGGCTACCGGGTCGAGATGGCGGCCGAGGGGCTGAAATTCGACCCCGACCGCCCGGTGGCCACCGCCTCGGGCGGCGAGCGGCGGCGGGCGGCGCTGGCCCGGCTGCTGGCCGAGGCGCCAGAGCTCATGCTGCTGGACGAGCCGACCAACCACCTCGACATCGAGGCCATCGGCTGGCTCGAGGAGCAGCTTGCCGCGACCAGGGCGGGGTTCGTGCTGATCTCGCACGACCGGGCCTTCCTGCGGGCGCTGACCCGCGCGACGCTGTGGATCGACCGCGGCGAGGTGCGCAGGCAGGACCGCGGCTTCGAGCATTTCGAGGATTGGCGCGAGACCGTCTGGACCGCCGAGGACGAGGCGCGCCACAAGCTCGACCGCAAGATCAAGGCCGAGGCCCGCTGGGCGGTCGAGGGCATTTCCGCGCGCAGGAAGCGCAACCAGGGCCGGGTGCGCGCACTGGCGGCGCTGCGCGAGGAACGCGCCGGCCAGATCCGCCGCCAGGGCACCGCGGCGATGGAACTGGACGCCGGGCCGCAATCCGGCAAACGGGTGATCGACGCCAAGGGCATCTCGAAATCCTTCGGCGAGCGGGTGATCCTGAAACCTTTCGACCTGCGGGTGCTGCGCGGCGACCGCGTGGCCTTCGTCGGCCCGAACGGCGTCGGCAAGACCACGCTGATCAAGATGCTGACCGGCGAGATCGCCCCCGATACCGGCGAGGTCAGGCACGGCACCAACCTGGAGATCGCGGTCTTCGACCAGGCGCGCTCGGCCATAGACGAGACGGCGACGCTGTGGGATGCGCTGGCGGCCGACCCGTCGATGCGGGTCTCGGGCCGGTCGGATCAGGTCATGGTGCGCGGCAATCCGCGTCATGTCGTGGCCTATCTCAAGGATTTCCTGTTCGACGAGGCGCAGGCAAGGGCGCCGGTCGGCAGCCTGTCGGGCGGGGAAAAGGCCCGGCTGCTGCTGGCGCGGATCACGGCCAGATCCTCGAACCTGCTGGTGCTGGACGAGCCGACCAACGATCTGGACGTGGAAACGCTGGACCTCTTGCAGGACATCCTGGGCGATTACGACGGCACCGTGCTGCTGGTCAGCCACGACCGCGACTTCATCGACCGCGTGGCCACCACTACGGTGGCGATGGAGGGCGACGGCCACGCCACGATCTATCCCGGCGGCTGGTCGGACTATCGCGCGCAGCGGCCCGAAGACGCCCCGCTGACCGACGCGCCGAAGCCCGCCGCCGCGCCAAGGCCCCAGGCGAAGGTTGCGGCCGAACGCCCGGGGCTGAGCTTCACCGAGCGGAAGCGGCTGGAGGCGTTGCCCGCGATCATCGAGCGGCTGGAGGCCGAGATCGGCAAGCTGACCGAATTCCTTGCCCAGCCCGACCTGTTCCAGACCGCCCCGGCGAAATTCGCCAAGGCAAGCGACGGCCTGGCCGAGCGCCAGCAGGCGCTGGCCGCGGCCGAGGAGGAATGGCTGGATCTGGCGGAAAAGGATCAGGCCTAGGCGCGGTCCGCGTGGTCCGCGCGGCGCCTTCCTGCGACGTCCTGTCTCTCGACAGGGCCGGAAAGGCATGGTCCCCTGGCCGAAAGCCATGCGAGGCCCAAGGATGAACCCACCCGCCCAGTTGCCCCTTGTCTATTCCTGCTCCGGCTGTTCCAGCGCCGCGCAGATGGCCAATTACCTGGCCGTGCAGATGGATCGCCGCGGGCTGGCCCAGATGTCCTGCATCGCCGGGGTGGGCGGCGACGTGCCGAAGCTGGTGCGCCTCGCCACTTCGGGCCGCCGCATCATCGCCATCGACGGCTGCGCACTGGCCTGCGTGCGCAACTGCCTGGCCCGCCATGGCGTGCAGGCCTCGGACTACCACCTGCTGTCGGACCACGGCGTGCGCAAACGCTACCAGACCGATTTCGACACTGACGAGGCCGAGCGGGTATTGTCCGAACTGGTCGAAAGGCTGGACGCGCCGGCCCGTTCACAAGTGACCGCCTGACCGGGCCGGGCAGGATCAGGCCGGGCCCGGCCCGGCCTTTCCGGATGCGTGGGCATCCAGCCGCCGGTGCAACTCGCGCATCTCATGGCGCAGATGGACGATCTGCGCCTCGGACAGGCCCGAGGCGGCGGCGACGCAGCGGGTGATCTCGCCGGCGTCGATCTGGACGGCGCGGCCCTTTTCGGTCAGCGTCACGATGACCCGCCGCTCATCCGCCGTGTCGCGGACGCGGTCCAGAAACCCCATCCCCTGCAGCCGCTTCAACATCGGCGTCAGCGTGTTGGTTTCCAGCGACAGCCGTTCGCCCAACTGGCCGATGGGCACGCCATCCTCGGACCACAGCGCCAGCATGACCAGGAATTGCGGATAGGTCAGGCCCAGCCCATCCAGAAGCGGACGATAGATGCGGCCGAAGGCCAGGCTTGCCGCATAGGTGGCAAAGCAGAGCATGTCGTCGAGCGTGGGTCTTGCAGGATCACTCATGCCCGGAAATTATATCGCCCGCGATAGGATCGCAAGGCTTGACAACCGGGTCCGGAATTTATACCGCACGCGATGCAATCGCTCGCGATTTTTATAGGACCGATGTGACCAGTAGCGCGCGAGCGATTGCGCTTCCCGGTCCGAACGCCCCCTCACGCACCTTTCCCCGCTGCCCAAGGACACCGGCCGGGCTTCTTTCTTGCCATGATGCTTGAAAAAGGCCGCCCCTTTCGGGACGGCCCAATCTTCGCGACAGGCGCGGCTGATTACATCATGCCGCCCATGCCGCCCATGTCGGGCATGCCGCCGGCCGGAGCTTTCGGCTCGGGCTTTTCGGCGATCATCGCTTCGGTGGTGATCAGCAGACCGGCGACCGAGGCGGCGTCTTCCAGCGCGGTGCGCACGACTTTCGCCGGGTCGATCACGCCGAACTTGAACATGTCGCCATATTCTTCGGTCTGGGCGTTGAAGCCGAAGGCCTTGTCCGACGATTCGCGGACCTTGCCGGCCACGACAGCGCCGTCAACGCCAGCGTTCTCGGCGATCTGGCGCATCGGAGCTTCCAGCGCGCGGCGGACGATGGCGATGCCGGCGTCCTGATCCGAGTTCGCGCCGGTCAGGCCTTCCAGAGCCTTGCCGCCCTGAACCAGGGCCACGCCGCCACCGACGACAACGCCTTCCTGAACGGCCGCACGGGTCGCGTTCAGCGCATCGTCAACGCGGTCCTTGCGCTCTTTGACTTCGATTTCGGTCATGCCGCCGACGCGGATGACGGCAACGCCACCGGCCAGTTTGGCAACGCGTTCCTGCAGCTTCTCGCGGTCGTAGTCCGAGGTGGTTTCCTCGATCTGCTGGCGGATCTGGGCGACGCGGGCTTCGATCTCGGCTTTCTCACCAGCACCGTCGACGATGGTGGTGTTGTCCTTGTTGATCGAGACTTTCTTCGCCCGGCCGAGCATGTCGATGGTGACGTTTTCCAGCTTCATGCCCAGGTCTTCCGAGATGACCTGACCGCCGGTCAGGATCGCGATGTCCTGCAGCATGGCCTTGCGGCGATCGCCGAAGCCCGGAGCCTTGACGGCAGCGATTTTCAGACCGCCACGCAGCTTGTTGACGACCAGCGTGGCCAGAGCCTCGCCTTCGACGTCTTCGGCGACGATGATCAGCGGCTTTTGCGACTGGATCACGGCTTCCAGCAGCGGCACCATCGGCTGCAGCGACGAGAGCTTCTTCTCGTGCAGCAGGATGTAGGCGTCTTCCAGCTCGGCAATCATCTTGTCGGCATTGGTGACGAAGTAGGGCGACAGGTAGCCGCGGTCGAACTGCATGCCTTCGACGACTTCGACTTCGGTCTCCATGCCCTTGTTTTCTTCGACGGTGATCACACCCTCGTTGCCGACGCGCTGCATGGCTTCGGCGATCTGCTGGCCGATGAAGGCTTCGCCGTTGGCCGAGATGGTGCCGACCTGGGCGACTTCGGCGCTGTCATTGACCGGACGCGACGCCAGTTTGATGGCTTCGACCACTTTGGTGGTGGCCAGATCGATGCCGCGCTTCAGGTCCATCGGGTTCAGGCCGGCCGCAACCGACTTCAGGCCTTCCTTGATGATGGCCTGGGCCAGCACGGTGGCGGTGGTGGTGCCGTCGCCGGCCTCGTCATTGGTGCGCGAAGCGACTTCGCGGACCATCTGGGCGCCCATGTTCTCGAACTTGTCGGCCAGTTCGATCTCTTTGGCGACCGAGACGCCGTCCTTGGTGATGCGCGGCGCGCCGAAGGACTTGTCGATCACCACGTTGCGGCCTTTCGGGCCCAGCGTCACCTTGACCGCATCGGCCAGGATGTTCACGCCCTTCAGCATGCGGTCGCGGGCGTCGCTGTTGAACTTGACTTCTTTCGCAGCCATTTGCTCTGCTCCTTGAATGGGTTATCGGAAGGGGACGATCAGGCGATGATGCCCAGGATGTCGCTTTCCTTCATGATCAGCAGCTCTTCGCCGTCGACGGTGACTTCGGTGCCCGACCACTTGCCGAACAGCACGCGATCGCCGGCCTTGACCGCGGGCGCGATCAGTTCGCCCGAATCCTTGCGCGCGCCTTCGCCAACGGCGATGATCTCGCCCTCGGCGGGTTTTTCCTTGGCGCTATCGGGGATGATCAGGCCGCCCTTGGTTTTCTCGTCCGACTGGACGCGACGGACCAGAACGCGGTCGTGCAGCGGTTTGAAAGCCATGTGAACACTCCGGTGTTACAGGTTGTTATGCGTTGTTGGCACTCTGTCATGGTGAGTGCCAATGTCGCCCATCTAGGCGCGGCCTTCGAACCTGTCAACGGGCATGGCCAAGAAAAAACCGCGCGAAATCCGCTTGACGGGGTTTCTGCACCGCGGCTACGCCGGTTCAAGGCAAGCGGCGGGGGATAGCATCTTGGACAGGCGGCTCAGAGTTCTGGTGATCGCCGAGGCGGCGAACCCGGAATGGGTCTCGGTGCCGCTGGTCGGCTGGGCGCTGGCCCATGCGCTGCGCACCGTCGCCGACGTGCATATCGTCACCCAGGTCCGCAACCGCGAGGCGATCCTGCGCGCCGGCCTGGTCGAGGGGCGCGACTTCACCGCCATCGACAGCGAAAAGCTGGCCGCACCGATGTGGCGGCTGGCCGAGCGGCTCAGCATGGGCAAGGGCGTCGGCTGGACCATGAAGACCGCGATCTCGACCCTAGGCTACGGCTATTTCGAGCGGCTGGTCTGGCGCGCCTTCGGCGACCAGATCCGCGCCGGAAAATACGACCTGGTGCATCGGGTGACGCCGCTGACCCCCACCGCGAACAGCCGCATGGCGCCGCTTTGCGCCCGCGCCGGGGTGCCCTTCCTGCTGGGACCGTTGAATGGCGGCGTCCCCTGGCCCAAAGGGTTCGACAGCGAAAGGCGGCGGGAGAAGGAATGGCTCTCCTATATCCGCGGCGCCTACAAGGCGCTGCCGGGCAGGGGGGCGATGCTGCGCCACGCCACGGCGATCATCTGCGGCTCGATGCACACGCTGGGCGAGATCCCGGCGCGATACCGCGACAAGACCGTCTGGCTGCCCGAGAACGCCATCGACCCGTCGCGCTTCAGCCTGACCGCGCCGCAACCCGGCACCCTGCCGTTGCGCGGCTGCTTCATCGGCCGGCTGGTGCCTTACAAGGGCGCCGACATGGCGATCGAGGCGGCGCTGCCGCTGCTGCGCGCCGGGCAGATGACGCTCGACATCATCGGCGACGGGCCGCAGGGCGACGGCCTGCGCGAGATGGTGGCGCGCGAGGGCCTGGGGCAGGCGGTGACTTTTCACGGCTGGCTGCCGCACGAGCAGGTGCAGGGCGTTGCGGCGCGGACGCAGCTGCTGGTCTTTCCCTCGGTGCGGGAATTCGGCGGCGGCGTGGTGCTGGAGGCCATGGCGCTTGGCGTGGTGCCGGTGGTCGCGGATTATGCCGGGCCGGGCGAGCTGGTGGACGATGGCACCGGCTTCCGCATCCCGATGGGCAGCCGCGCCGAGCTGGTGGCGGGGCTGCGCGAGCGGCTGCAGGCCATCGCGGCCGCGCCCGAAGCCTTGCCCGCCATGGCCGCGGCGGCGCAGGCGCGGGTCATGCGCGATTTCACCTGGCCTGCCAAGGCCGCGCAGGTCGAGCGGATCTGGCGGGCCGTGCTGGCCGGGGCACCGCCGCCCCAGGATCTGCGGCTGCCGCGCTAGGCTGGCACCGCGCCGGCGCCCGTGCCATGCTGGGCGCCGATGACCATGCCGGAACCGAAAATGCGCCTGAAGCCGACCCTGACCGCCCTTTTCGCCGCCGCCACCCTGGCCCTGCCGGCCGGGGCGCAGGAATGCGTCGGCCGCAACCTGTTCGATACCATGGCGCCCGAGCGCCTGGCCGAACTGCGCGCCGCCACCAGCGGCGTGCCCTATCACCAGGGCCTGTTCTGGCGGGCGGAAAAGGCGGGACAGCGGGTGACGCTGCTGGGCACCTATCATTTCGCCGATCCGCGCCACGACCTGGCGATGGCCCGCTTCGGCCCCGAGATCGACCGCGCCGCCGCGCTGCTGGTCGAGGCCGGCCCCGAGGAGGAGGCGAAGCTGGCCGAAGCCATGACCGCCGATCCGACGCTGATCGTGAACCCGCAAGGGCCGACCCTGCCCGAGCGGCTCTCCGACGCCGAATGGAAATCGCTCTCGGCGGCGCTGGAACAGCGGGGGCTGCCGGCGGTGATCGCCAGCCGGCTGCGCCCCTGGTACGTGGCGGTCATGCTGGGCATCTCGCCCTGCATGATGCGCATCGTCGAGACCCGGGGCGATACCGGCGGGCTGGACCATCTGCTGATCGACCGCGCCCGGGCGGCCGAGGTGCCGGTGCGGGCGCTGGAGCCCTGGGACACCGTCTTCACGCTTTTCGAGGGCATGACCGCGAAAGAGGAAGAGGACATGATCCGCGCCGCCATGCCGGCGGCGGAATATGCCGACGATTACACGGTGACGCTGACCGACGCCTATTTCTCGGGCGACAGCTGGATGATCTGGGAATTCGGCCGCTTCGACGCCTATGACAAATCCGGCCTTTCGCGTGACGAGGTGGACGAGCAGATGCGGCTGGCGCAGGAAAAGCTGATGGACCAGCGGAACGAAAGCTGGATCGAACCCATTGAGCAGGCGGCGGCAAAGGCGGCCGCGCAGGGCAAGGGCGTCGTCGCCGGCTTCGGCGCGCTGCACCTGCCGGGCGAGCATGGCGTGCTGCGCCTGCTGGAAAACAGGGGCTGGACCATCAGCCCGGTCACGGTGGAGGGGATAGGCGATGGCGGATGAGCTTTGGCGCGAGGAACGCGAATTCTGGCTGACGGGGGTGGCCGAGGCCACGCGCAAGCTCGACGAGGCCTGCCTGATGGCCTTTGCGCCCACGGGCATCCTGACCCGGCGCCGGGTGGTCGAGAGCCTGTCCTCGACCCCGCGCTGGCAGGAGATCACCATGACCGACCGCGCCAGCATCGAGACCGACGAGCTTTGCGTACTCGCCTATCGCGTCACCGCCCGCCGCGCCGCGGCCGAGACCTATCGCGCGCTCTGCACCACCACCTGGATCCGCCGCGACGGGGACTGGCGCATCGTCCAGCATCAGCAGACCCCGGTCTGATGTTGGCCGACCTGCGCCGGCACCTGCGCTTCCTGCTGAGCTTCGGGCTGGGGTTGGCGGTCGGCCTGGGCGCCTGGCGCATGCAGGCGGTGGACCGGCTGCTGCTGTTCTCGGTCAGCTCCTGCCTGGGCTACCTGCTGCTGACGGCGGCGCTGATGCGGGGCATGACCGCCGACATGATGCGCGGCCGCGCCGATCTGGAGGACGAGGGCATCAGCGTGATCGTGCCCATCGCCATCGGCTCGGTGGCGATCAGCCTGGTCGCCATCCTGCTGACCATCCGCGACCCGCATTCCGGCTTCTGGCTGCGGCCGGTCATGGCGCTGGTCTCGGTGCCGCTGGGCTGGGTGATGATCCATACCGTCATGGCCTTCCATTACGCGAGCCTGTGGTATGCGCGCCGCCCCGACGGCCGCGAGACGCGCAACCTGGGCTTTCCCGGCCTGGGCGCCGACGAGGACGCGCAGATCTGGGATTTCCTCTATTACAGCTTCACGCTGGGCATGGCGGCACAGACCGCCGACGTGCCGGCGCTCGACACGCGGGTGCGGCGGCTGACGCTGCTGCATTCGGCCTTCTCGTTCTACTACAACACCGTGCTTCTGGCGCTGGCGCTGAATGCCGGCATGGCGCTGGGTTGATAGACAATCCCCGGCCCGGGCCATATAAGGCGCGCGACTTTTCCGCCCAAGCTTCAGGGGATCACCATGATCAAGGTTTTCGGCCACAAGGCCCCCGACACCGATTCGACCGGCTCGCCCATCATCTGGGCCTGGTATCTGTCCGAAGTGCGCAAGACCCCGGCCCAGGCCGTGCTGCAGGGCGAGCCGAACACCGAGGCCGCCTGGATGCTGGCGAAATGGGGTCTCGACAAGCCCGAGATCATCGCCGATGTGGCACCGGGCGAGCAATGCGTGATCGTGGATACCAACAACCCCGCCGAGCTGCCCGCCTCGCTGGCCGAGGCCGAGGTGATCGAGATCATCGACCACCACCTGCTGGCCGGCGGCATCAAGACCCGCCTGCCGATCAACATCACCATCCGTCCGCTGGCCTGCACCGCGACGATCATGCATGACCTGATCGGCGACGAGGACCTGGCCCGCGCCCCCCGCGCCGTCAAGGGCGCGATGCTGACCTGCATCCTGTCGGACACGCTGGAATTCCGCAGCCCGACCACCACCCCGCATGACCGTTTCGTGGCCGAGAAGCTGGCCAAGGACCTGGGCGTCTCGATCCCCGGATACGCGGCCGAGATGTTCGCGGCCAAGTCGGACGTGTCGGCCTTTGCCGACGAGGCGCTCTTGCGCATGGACAGCAAGGAATACGAACTGGGCGGCAAGCAGCTGCGCGTCTCGGTGCTGGAGACCACGGCGCCGCAGGTGCTGCTGGACCGCAAGGCGGCGCTGATCGCCGCCATGCCGGCCGTCGCTGCCGCCGACGGCGCCGACGAGGTGCTGCTGTTCATCGTCGACATCCTGAACGAGGAAGCCACGCTGCTGGTGCCGAACGACTTCGTCAGGCAGGTGGCCGAGAAGAGCTTCAACACCACCGTCTCGGGCGATACGGTCGTGCTGCCCGGCATCATGTCGCGCAAGAAGCAGATCATCCCCGCTTTGGCGATCTGAGACGGAAGGCCCCCAGATGACGCAGATTATCCGCTCGCTCGACGAGATCGGCACCAATTACGACGTCCTGTTCTGCGACCTCTGGGGGTGCCTGCACAACGGCAAGGCGCCCTATGCCGCCGCCGTCGCCGCCCTGCAGGCGTTCCGGACCGGCGGCGGGCGCGTGGTGCTGATGACCAACGCGCCGCGCCCGCAGCAATACGTGGCCGCCCAGCTTGACCGCATGGGCGTGCCGCGCGACGCCTGGGACGTCATCGTCAGCTCGGGCGACGCGGCCCAGGACGCGATGTTCGCCGGTGCGGTCGGCCGCCGGGTCTGGGCCGTCGCCCAGCCCAAGGACGAGGGCTTCTTCACCGACATCCCCGGAGAGTGGCGCGACGCCCCGTCGATCACCCGCGTGCCTCTGGAGGAGGCCGAGGGCATCGTCTGCTGCGGCCTTTTCGACGACCTGACCGAGGTGCCCGAGGATTACCGCGGCCGGCTGATGCTGGCGCGCGAACGTGGGCTGAAACTGCTTTGCGCCAATCCCGACGTGGTGGTCGACCTGGGCGAGCAGCGGGTCTACTGCGCCGGCGCGCTGGCCGAGCTTTACGAGGATCTGGGCGGCACCTCGCTTTACTTCGGCAAGCCGCATCCGCCGATCTACGATCTGGCGCGGCGCCGGCTGGGGCTGGACGACAAGGCCCGGATCCTGGCCATCGGCGACGGCATCGCCACCGATATCGCCGGCGCCGCGGGCGAGGGGCTGGATGCGTTGTTCGTCACCGGCGGGCTCGGCTTCGACCAGTTCGGTCCGGATGTCGAGAACCCGGATCCGGCCCGACTGGCCGAGTGGCTGGCGCTGCGGGCCCAGAACCCGGCCTATGGCATCGGCCGGCTGCGCTGAGCCCCGGCAACAATCCGTCCTTTTGGGTGGGTGTGGCGTTATTTTGTTGCGCGACCGATTCTTTGCTGCTATGCAGCATGGAGCCACTCATCGGGAGCATTGAATGATGCTGGACAACCTTCCGCGCGGCACGATCGTCATCGAGGATCTCGAGGTCGGAATGATGCGCTACCTGCAGAAGGTAGTGACCGACGAGGATATCGAGATGTTCGCCAAGGTCTCGACCGACCGCAATCCGGTGCATCTGGACGAGGCCTATGCGCAGGACACCATCTTCGAGGGCCGCATCGCCCATGGCATGCTGACCGCCGGACTGATCTCGGCGGTGATCGGCGAACAGCTGCCCGGCCACGGCACGGTCTATCTGGGCCAGACGCTGAAATTCATGGCCCCGGTGCGGCCGGGCGATCTGGTGCGCGCCGAGGTCACGGTCGAGACCATCGACCATACCAAGCGCCGCGTGACCCTTGCAACCCGCTGCCTTGTCGGTGATACGGTCGTCCTGAAAGGTGAGGCCGTCGTCCTGGCGCCGAGCCGCAAATTCGACTAGACAGGGCCGGCTCCGGCCCGGCGGGGGCCCGATTGCGCATCCATCACGACTGGAAAGCTCTGCCGCTTGATGCCCGCGGGGCCACCGTCGCCATGGGCAATTTCGACGGCGTCCATCTTGGCCATCGCTCGGTGATCGACGCCGCCCGCGCCGCCTGCGACGCGCCCCTGGGCGTCATCACCTTCGAGCCGCATCCGCGCGAATTTTTCGCCCCCGACTCGCCCGCCTTCCGGCTGATGAACGCGGAATCGCGGGCGAACCGGCTGGCGCGGCTGGGCGTCGAGCATCTTTACGAACTGCCTTTCGACGCGGTGCTGGCCGGACTGTCGCCCGAGGGCTTTGCGCGCGAGGTGCTGGTCGATGGGCTGGGGGTGCGCCACATCACCGTGGGCGCGGATTTCTGCTTCGGCCGCAAGCGCTCCGGCAATGCGCAGGTTCTGGCCCGGCTGGGGCGCGAGCTGGGCTTCGGCGTCACCGTGGCGCCGCTGGTCGGCAATGGCGCGGTGCAATACAGCTCGACCGCGATCCGCATGGCGCTGGCCGAGGGCCGCACCCGCGAGGCCGAGCGCATGCTGGGCCATTGGCACCGCATCGACGGCGAGGTGCTGCATGGCGACAAGCGCGGCCGCGACCTGGGCTATCCGACCGCGAATATGGCGGTGGACGGGCTGCACCTGCCGGCGCTCGGCATCTATGCGGTGCTGGTCGACGTGCTGACCGGGCCGGATCGCGGCAGCTACAAGGGTGTGGCCAGCATCGGCGTGCGGCCGATGTTCGGCGAGAACCGGCCCAATCTGGAGGTGCATATCTTCGATTTCGCAGCCGACCTTTATGGCCAGCACCTGTCGGTGGCGCTGGTCGAATACCTGCGCCCCGAGGCGAAGTTCGACGGCCTGCCGGCGCTGGTCGCGCAGATGGACCGCGACAGCGTCCGGGCGCGCGAGATCCTGGCGACCCGCTGATGCGCGCCCGGTTCTGGGAATTGCCGCCGGCCAGCCTGGACCAGCAGGAATGGGAGGCGCTGTGCGACGGCTGCGGCAAATGCTGCCTCAACAAGATCGAATACGAGGATACCGGCGAACTGGCCTTCACCCGAGTCGCCTGCCGGTTGCTGGACGGGCATAGCTGCCAATGCTCAAGCTATGCCAATCGCCATGATTTCGTTCCCGATTGCGTGGTCCTGACGCCCGGCAAGCTCAAGGAGATCGCCTGGTGGCTGCCCTCGACCTGCGCCTACAGGTTGCGCGCCGAGGGCAAGCCGCTTTACGACTGGCACTACCTGATTTCAGGGGATCGCGAATCGGTGCACCGCGCCGGCGCCTCGGTGCGCGGCTGGACCGTCAGCGAGCTTACGGTGACCGAGGACGATTGGGACGAACATATCATCGAGGATCTTTCATGAATTTTGCCTCGGACAATGCCGGCGGCGTGCATCCCCGCATCATGGCGGCGCTGGCGGCCGCGAATGAAGGCCATGTGCCATCCTATGGCACGGACCGCATCACCCGGGCGGCGCAGGACCGGGTGCGCGAATTGTTCGACGCGCCCGAGGCGGCGGTGCATTTCGTGGCCACCGGCACCGCGGCCAATGCGCTGGCGCTGTCGCTGCTTTCGCCCGGCTGGGGCAAGGTCTTCTGCCATTCCGATGCGCATGTGCAGACCAGCGAGGCCGGGGCGCCGGAATTCTTCAGCGGCGGCGCCAAGCTGATCCCGGTGCCGGGCACCGGCGGCAAGATCACCCCCGAGACGCTGGCCGAGGCGCTGCATGTCCACGGCCGCGACGCGGTCCATGCCGGGCGGAACGCGGCGCTGACCCTGACCAACGCCACGGAATGGGGCACGGTCTATGGCCCGGACGAGGTCGCGGCGCTGGCGGCGCTGGCCCGCGCGCAGGGGCTGAGCGTGCATATGGACGGCGCGCGCTTCGCCAATGCGCTGGCCAGCCTCGATGTCTCGCCCGCCGACCTGACCTGGCGGGCGGGGTTGGACATCCTGTCGCTGGGCGGCACCAAGAACGGCTGCATGGGCGTCGAGGCGGTGGTGATCTTCGACCCGGCGCTGTCCGAGGAATTCGAGTTCCGCCGCAAGCGCGCCGGGGCGCTGGTCTCGAAGCACCGCTATCTGGCCGCGCAGGTGCTGGCCTGGCTCGAGGGCGAGCTGTGGCTGCAGCTGGCGCGCCACGCCAACGCCATGGCGCATGAGCTGGCGCTGGGTCTGGCGCGCCTGCCGGGGGTGCGCATCGACCAGCGCGTCGAATCGAACACGGTCTTTGCCACCATCCCGCGCGCATTGCATCGCCGGGCCGGCGCCAGCGGCATCTGCTATCACCTCTGGCCGCATACCCAGGATGCCAAGGACGAGGAGCCGGTGTCGATCCGGCTGGTCTGCGGCTGGGACACCCGGCTGGACGACGTGACCGCGGCGCTGCGGGCGCTGGCCTAGAGCAGCGCCGCCTTCAGCAGCGCCAGCGCGTGCTCGACGGTGGCGGCGCGCACCGCGGCGCGGCCGCGCGGGCCGAACTCGACCGTTTCCGTCCGAACTCCGGCCGCATCGGCAAGGCCGAAGCAGACCCGGCCCTCGGGCTTGTGTTCCGACCCGCCCGGCCCGGCGATCCCGGTCACCGCCACGGCGATGCCGGCCTGCGAGCGGGCCAGCGCGCCCCGGGCCATCTCGGCGGCGATCTCCTCGCTGACGGCGCCATGCGCTTCCAGCGTCTCGGGGCGGATGCCCAGCATCTCGATCTTGGCGGCGTTGGAATAGGTGACGAAGCCCCTGTCGACCGCGTCCGAGGAGCCGGGCACATCGGTCAGCCGCCCGGCGATCAGCCCGCCGGTGCAGCTTTCGGCGGTCGCGATCATCACCCCGCGACGGCGGGCGAGATCGAGAATTTCGGCGGGATCGGTCACGACAGCATCGGCTCCAGCAGCGCATGGTAAAGCCCGGCCAGCATGACCGAGACCAGCCCGGCGAACAACCCGGCCCAGAGATCGTCCAGCATCACCCCCGTCGCGCCGCCGCGCCGGTCGGCCCGGCCCACCAGCCAGGGCTTCCAGATGTCGAACAGCCGGAACAGCAGGAAGGGCGCGACGAAACCCGGCCAGGCCTCCAGGATCGAGACGCCGTGCCGCGCCAGCGGGATCACCGTGAAGCTCATGGCCAGCCATTGCCCGGCCACCTCGTCGATGACGATCCAGGACGGATCCTTGTCGGTGCTGCCCTCCAGCACCCGCGGCACCGCCCAGAAGCCCAGCAGCGCCGCCAGCACCACGCCCGCCGGCACCAGCCAGGGGCTGAGCCCTTCATAGGCCGCGACCCCCAGCACCACGGCGGCGGCCGAGCCCCAAGTGCCCGGCGCGGGGTGCAGATGGCCGATGCCGAAGAAGCTGGCGATCATCCGCTCCATTCTCACCCCCGGATCAGCGTCGCGGTGGCGATGGCGGCGATGCCTTCCTCGCGGCCGGTGAAGCCCAGCCGTTCCGAGGTGGTGGCCTTGACGCTGACCCGGTCGGGCTCGACGCCGACGATCTCGGACAGGCGCAGCGCCATGGCGCCGGCATGCGGGCCGACCTTGGGCCGTTCGCAGATCAGCGTCACGTCGGCATTGGAAAGCTCATAGCCCATCTGCCGCGCCAGTGCCGCGGCATGGCGCAGGAAGATGTGGCTTTCCGCCCCCTTCCATTGCGGGTCCGAGGGCGGGAAATGCCGGCCGATATCGCCCTGCGCCAGCGCGCCATAGATGGCGTCGGTCAGCGCATGCATGCCGACATCGGCGTCGGAATGGCCCAGCAGCGCCTTGTCATGCGGGATCTTCACGCCGCAAAGCCAAACATGGTCGCCTTCGGTAAAGGCATGCACGTCGAAACCATTGCCAAGGCGAATGTCCATCGCGCCCTCCAGGATGCGGCGCGCGCGTTTGAAGTCGGCGCCATAGGTCAGTTTCAGATTGTCCTCGTCGCCCGGCGTCACCGCGACCGGCAGGCCGGCGCGGATCGCCAGTTCCACGTCATCGGCCGCGCCCTTGGGGAACGCGCGATGCGCGGCCAGGATCGCGTCCAGGGCAAAGCCCTGCGGCGTCTGGGCGCGCATCAGCCCGTCGCGGCTGGCAGTGCCGGTCACGCGGCCGTCATCCGCCCGCCACAGCGCATCGGTGACGGGCAGGGCGGGGGCGGCGGCGGGGCTGCCCGCCTCCAGCGCCGCGACCACGCCGCGGATCACCGCATCCGGCACCAGCGGCCGGGCGCCGTCATGGATCAGCACATGGGTCACGCCGCTGCCCTCGAGGCTTTCCAGCGCCGCGCGCACGCTGTCCGAGCGGGTGGCGCCGCCGGCGACCAGCGTCACCGGGCCGGAGAGTTCCGCCACGCCGCGCGCCATGTCCTCGGGCGCCAGCACCACGACGATGCGCGGGAAATCCGCGAAGGCCGCGATGCTGCGCGCCACGACCGAGCGGCCCGACAGCGCACGCCATTGCTTGGGCGGCCCCTCGCCGGCGCGGGTACCGCGGCCGGCGGCGGTGATGATGGCGGCATATGTGTCCGGTATCGTCATGACCGCCAGCTTTAGGTCAGCCGGGCGGGCGAGGCAATCGCTGCTGCGGGCCGGTTTCGTCGCGGCCGAAAAACGCTTGCGGCCATGGTCTGTTGCGCCACTTCTGCGTATAAGGTCGCGGACCGCCCGCGACGGGCAAGACGCACATTCTGCCAAGGACCATCGCCATGACCGATCCCGCCGTCACCGATCTTTCCAAGGACGCCGCCGCCCGCGCCGCCGTGGCGCTGGTCGAGCCGGGCATGCGCCTGGGCCTCGGCACCGGCTCGACCGCCGCAATCTTCGTGCGCCGCCTGGCGCAACGGGTGAAGGAGGAGGGCTTCGCGCTGCGCTGCGCCGCGACCTCGAAGGCCACGGCCGAGCTTGCCGCCTCGCTGGGCCTGCATGTCGAGGAACTGGACGAGATCGGCTGGCTGGACCTGACCATCGACGGCGCCGACGAGGTGGACCCGGACCTGAACCTGATCAAGGGCGGCGGCGCGGCGCATCTGCGCGAAAAGATCGTCGCCACCGCCTCGGACCGCATGGTGGTGATCGCCGACCAGGGCAAGGTGGTGGACCGGCTGGGCGCCTTCCACCTGCCGGTCGAGGTGATTCCCTTCGGCTGGCAGGCGACCCGGACGCTGATCCAGAGGGCGCTGGACCGGCTGGAGCTGAGCCGTCGCCCGATCCTGCTGCGCAAGCGCGACGACCAGCCGCTGCTGACGGACGAAGGGAACTATGTGCTGGACCTGGCGCTGGAGGCCATCCCCGACCCCGAGGCGCTGGCGGCGGAACTGTCTTCCATCGCCGGCATGGTTGAACATGGGCTTTTCCTGAATATCTGCCAGCTTGCGATCATCGGCTGTCCGGACGGCTCGGTGGTGGAACTGCGGCGCGAGGACATGGAATGACTTTCGACTACGACCTTTTCGTCATCGGCGGCGGCTCGGGCGGGGTGCGCGCGGCGCGCATCGCCGCCAGCGAATACGGCGCCCGCGTCGGCCTGGCCGAGGAAAGCCGCATGGGCGGCACCTGCGTCATCCGCGGCTGCGTCCCGAAGAAGCTGATGATCTTCGCCAGCCAGGCCGAGGCCCAGGCCGCCGAGGCGCGCGGCTATGGCTGGCAGGGCGCCGATGCCGGCCGGTTCGACTGGCAGGCCTTCCGCCACAAGCTGGATGCCGAGCTGACCCGGCTGGAAGGCGCCTATACCGGCGGGCTGGTGGCGGCGGATGTGGACATCCACAAGCAACGCGCCCGGCTCCATGACGCGCATACCGTGGAACTGGCCGACGGCCAGCGGCTGACCGCCAAGCATATCCTGATCGCGGTCGGCGGCCGACCCTCGCTGCCCGGCATCCCGGGCGAGGAGCTGGGGCTGATCTCGGACGACCTGTTCACGCTGGAGACGCTGCCGGGCCGGGTGCTGGTGGTGGGCGGCGGCTTCATTGCCTGCGAATTCGCCACCATCCTGCGCGGCCTGGGCTGCGAGACGGTGCTGGCCTATCGCGGCGACGCGGTGCTGCGCGGCTTCGACGGCGAGATGCGCCGCCATGTCACCGAGCAGTTGCGCGCCATCGGCGTCGACGTGCGGCTGGGCAGCAACCCGGCGCGGCTGGACCGCGAGGGGGGCGCCCTGCGCGTCGGCTTCGAGGACGGCGGCGCCGAGGTCTTCGACGCGGTGATGTTCGCCACCGGCCGCGCGCCCTATACCAAGGGTCTGGGCCTTGAGGAGCTTGGCGTCAGGCTGGGCCGCAAGGGCGAGATCGCGGTGGACGAATGGTCGCAAAGCTCGGTCCCCTCGATCTATGCCGTGGGCGACGTGACCGACCGGGTGAACCTGACGCCGGTGGCGATCCGCGAGGGGCACAGCTTCGCCGACACGGTCTTCGGCGCGAAGCCCCGCAAGGTCGATCACGGGCTGGTCGCCAGCGCCGTCTACACCCGCCCGCACGAGCTGGCCAGCATCGGCCTGACCGAGGACGAGGCGGAAAAGCGCGGCCCCGTCGACATCTATGCCGCCAGCTTCCGGCCCATGCGTTCGCTTTTCGCGGGCTCGGATGCGCGGGCGGTGATGAAGCTGATCGTGGACGCGGAAAGCGACAAGGTGCTCGGCTGCCACATCTTCGGCCCCGAGGCCGGCGAGATGATCCAGATGGTCGCCGTGCCCATGGGCATGGGGGCGACCAAGGCGGATTTCGACGCCGCCATCGCCGTGCATCCGACCCTGGCCGAGGAGCTGGTCACCATGCGCAAGCCCACGCGCCGGCTGGGCGATGACAAATCCGACAAACAGCACGCATCGGCTTGATTTTCCGGCCGAAGGCACCAGTTTCCAACGAGACGACAGACAAGCAGAGAGCGAGGCACGAGACGGATGGCGGGACAAGGCCCCTGGGGCGGCGGCGGAGATGACGGCAAGGGCGGCAGGCAGCCGCCGCAGGAAGGGGGCCAACGCCCCTGGGGAAGTGCCGGGGGCAACAATCAGGGCGGCCGCGACGACCGGCCGCAGGGTCCGCGCCGCGGCGACCAGATGCCCGAGATCGAGGACCTGGTGCGCAAGGGCCAGGATCGGCTGCGGGTGCTGATGGGCGGCAAGGGCGGCGGCGGTGGTCGCGGCAACGGTCCGCGCCGCCCGCAGGGCCCGCAATTCCAGATGAGCCGCGGCACCTGGGGGCTGGTCGGGCTTGCGGCGGTGGCGCTTTGGGCCTTCACCAGCTTCTACACCGTCAAGCCCGAGGAACGCGCGGTCGAGCTGCTGTTCGGCAAGCCGGTCGGCACCGGCGATCCGGGTCTGAACTTCGCGCCCTGGCCCTTCATCACCGCCGAGGTGGTGCAGGTCTCGGGCGAGCGCACCACCGAGATCGGCACCGGCCGCGCCGGGCCGATGGATTCGGGGCTGATGCTGACCCGTGACCAGAACATCGTCGACATGGCCTATCAGGTGGTCTGGAACATCTCGGATCCCGAGAAATTCCTGTTCAACCTGGCCGATCCCGAAGGCACCATCCGCGCCGTCTCGGAATCCGCCATGCGCGACATCGTCGCCCGCTCGGAACTGGCGCCGATCCTGAACCGCGACCGCGGCGCCATCGCCGACGATCTGAAACTGGCGGTGCAGAACACGCTGAACGATTACGAGGCGGGGATCAACGTGCTGCGCGTCAACCTGGACCGCGCCGACCCGCCGCGCGAGGTGATCGACAGCTTCCGCGAGGTGCAGGCCGCCCAGCAGGAACGCGACCGGCTGGAAAAGGAGGCCGACGCCTATGCCAACCGCGTGCTGGCCAGCGCCCGCGGTGAGGCGGCTGCGGTGATCGAACGCGCCGAAGCCTATCGGGCCGAGGCGGTGAACACCGCCGAGGGCGAGGCCGCGCGTTTCAACTCGGTCTATGACGAATATATCAAGGCGCCGGAGGTGACACGCCGCCGGATGTATCTGGAAACCATGGAAAAGGTGCTTGGCGGGGTGAACAAGGTCATCCTTGACGGCGAGGCCGGGCAGGGCGTTGTGCCCTATCTGCCGCTGGATCAGTTGCGCAGCGGAGCACCCGCCGCGGGCAGCCGGAATTCGGGCAATGCCAATGCGGGCAATACCAGCGGGGGGAACCAGTGATGAACCGTGCGATCTCGCTTCTGGCACTGCCCTTCCTGGTCGTGGTCGCCGTGCTGGCGATCTCGGCGCTCTATATCGTCGATGTGCGCGAAAAGGCGCTGGTGCTGCGCTTCGGCGAGGTGGTCGAGGTGCGCGAGGAGCCGGGCCTTGGCGTCAAGGTGCCCTTCCTCGACAATGTGGTGAAATACGACGCCCGCATCCTCGGCCTGCCGACCCCGCCGATGGAGGTCACGCCGCTGGACGACCGCCGCCTGGTGGTGGACGCCTTCGCGCGCTGGCAGATCACCGATGTGGTGCAGTTCCGCCGCGCCGTCGGCGGCGGCGGCATCGAATTCGCGCAAAGCCGGCTTGAGCCGATCGTGACCAATGCCATCCGCCAGGTGCTGGGTTCGGTGCCCTCGACCACGGTGCTGTCGGATGACCGCACGGCGCTGATGAACCGCATCCGCGACCTGGCGCGCGAGGATGCCAAGGATCTGGGCATCCGCGTCATCGACCTGCGCCTGACCCGCACCGATCTGCCCGAACAGAACCTGACCGCGACCTATGCGCGGATGCGGGCCGAACGCGAGCGCGAGGCCGCCGACGAGATCGCCCGCGGCGGCGAGGCCGCGCAGCGCGTCCGGGCCGCCGCCGACCGCACCGTGGTCGAGCTGACCTCGGAGGCAAGGAAGCGCGCCGAAGTGGTGCGGGGCGAGGCCGATGCCCGCCGAAACGCCATCTATGCCGATGCCTTCGGCCGCGATCCCGAGTTCTTCGCCTTCACCCGCTCGATGACCTCCTATGAACGGGCGCTGCGGGGCGAGAACAGTTCGCTGGTGATCCAGCCGCAAGGCGAGTTCTTCGACTATCTGCGCAATGACGGGTCCGAGCGTGCCAACCCGGTGCCGGCGCCGGCCCCCAAGGCCGGAGCCGAGACCGGGACCGAGACCGGGGCCGAGGAACCTGCGGCCGAGACCGAGGGCGCGTTGCAGCCGGGCGAGACGCCCGCGCCGACCGAGACCAATCGCGAGGGCCAGCCGCTCGGCTCGAATGCGGGGGTGACGCTGACGCCGCTGCCCGAAACCCTGGCGAGCCCACCGCAAGAGGAATCGGTGGTGCCGCCGGCGCCGGCGCCGGCGGACTGAACCGCGGCCGACGACGAAAGAAACGGCGGGGCGCCTTCTGGGCGCCCCGCCTTTTTCATGCCGCAACGGTCCGGGCCGGGTTCAGTCGGGTTCAGTCGGGTTCGGCCAGCAGGCTGTTGCGGCGCGTCTCGTCCTCGGCGATCTCGCGCTGCCATTCCCGCCAGATCGAGACCAGCAGCGCCATCAGCACCGGTCCGACGAACAGGCCGACGATGCCCAAGGTCTTCACCCCGCCGATCAGCCCGAAGAAGGTCGGCAGGAAGGGCAGTTTCACCGGCCCGCCGACCAGAACCGGACGGATGGTCTTGTCGACGACGAACAGCTCGCAGGTGCCCCAGATGAACAGCGCCGCGCCCTCGACCGGCGAGCCGCTGGCGGCCAGGTAGATCGAGACCAGCGTGAAGCTGAGCGGCGCACCGCCGGGGATCAGCGCCATGAAGCCGGTGATGACCCCGAAGGTCACCGGCGAGGGCACGCCGGCCAGCCAATAGGCCAGACCCAGCACCACCCCCTCGCCGATGGCGATCAGCGTCATGCCGGTCACGGTCGAGCTGATGGTGGCCGGAACCACCCGCGACAGCCGGCTCCAGCGGTCCGGCAGGATGCGTCGGCCGACGCGGTCCACCTGCGCGACGATCCGGTCGCCGTCGCGGTAAAGCACGAACAGCGTGATCAGCATGAACAGCAGCGTCAGCGCCAAGTGGAAGGCCAGCGAGCCCGCCGTCACCGCGCCGCGATAGATCGCGCCGATATTCGAGCCGCTGACCAGTTGCACGATCTCGCTGATCCCGCCGGGCCGGCCGATATAGGTCTGCCAGTTCTCGTTCAGCCAGTCGCCGATCTGCGGCAGATCGACCATCCAGGCCGGCGTGGGCGCCCCGGCGCTGTTGACCAGGATCGCCCAGTTGATCCAGTCCCGCAATTCGCGGAAGGCATAGACCAGCGCCAGGGTCAGCGGCACCACCAGGAAACAGACCAGCACCAGCACCAGCAGCGCCGCGGCTCCGGTGCGGCCCAGGTTCAACCGGAAGGCGGCGCGGTTGCGCAGCGGCCAACTGGCCAGCGCGATCACCATCGCCGCCAGCACCGGCACCAGAAAGCCGTGGAAGAAATAGATCGAGGCCGCGACGATGGCCAGCAGCAGCCAGCGCGCGGCCGAGATATTGGTCACCAGGGGCGGGCGATGCAGCCGCAACCCGGTCTGCCTGGCATGTTCGCCGCGCTGCGTCTGCTGCTCTGCGAATTCGGTCCTGCGTTGTCGGTCCGGCATATCGCCTGTGGTCATTGTCTCCGGTCCTGGTTCGGCGCCGGCCGGCGCGTCATGCTGCAACGAGATAACAGATCGCCCGCCGCTGCAAGCCGGAATGCCGGCGCAAGGCGGGCGGACGCGGCAAGGCGCGCTCACGATCCTGTGGACCACGGGCATGTCAGGGGCGTGACAGCGCCGGCCGGCGCGGCTAGGGTCGCGCCCGACCAAGGGGAGTCCCGGCAAGGGGCTGAGAGACTGCAGGCACAAGCGGCGCGGTGACCCTTAGAACCTGATCCGGATCATGCCGGCGAAGGGATGGTATGGACCTGTCTGCCCCATGCCTCTCCCTGGCCGGCCTCACCCGCGAGGCCATGACGGAAAGCCGGTCTCGCCCCATGACAGGAGGACAGCATGTCCGAACGTTTCTCTGAAATCCTGCGCCGCGAATGCGCCGCCGACTGGACGGCGGCCACCGGCCACCGCTTCGTGACCGACCTGTGCGACGGCAGCATCGCCGATGCGACGATGGCGGCTTATCTGGTTCAGGACCACCGTTTCCTCGACGCTTTCCTGACGCTTCTGGGTGCGGCCATCGCCTCGGCCGACCGTTTCGAATCGCGGCTGCGCTTCGGCCGCTTCGCCGGCATGGTCTCGGGCGAGGAGAACGACTATTTCCTGCGCGCCTTCGCGGCGCTCGGCGTCAGCGAGACGCAGCGGGCCGCCATTCCCGACAAGCCGCCCACCGCCGGTTTCCAGGCGCTGATGCGCGAGGCGGCGGCGACGCGCGCCTATCCCGCCGTGCTGGCGGTGCTGGCGGTGGCCGAGGGGCTCTATCTCGACTGGGCGCGCCGGGCGCCGCAGCCGCTGCCCGAAAACTTCGTCCATGCCGAATGGATCACCCTGCACGATAATCCCTTCTTCCGGGATTTCGTCGCTTTCCTGCAGGCCGAACTGGATCGCACCGGCCCCGCCGCGGCCGGGCAGGCCCGCGATTTCTTCCGCCGCGCGGTGCGGCTGGAGGTGGAGTTCTTCGACGCGGCCTATCAGCCCTAGCCGTCAATCCCCGACGATCTCGACCGGAAGCGGGCCAGCCGGCGGCCCGTTTTCCCGATAGTCCAGCACGATGCGCCGCAGCGCCGTCGGCGCGATGCGCTCGGCGCTGTGGCGCAGCTCGGGCAGGCGCCACCAGCGGAACTCGCGGATCCTGCCGGCCTCGGGCGCGGCCTGGACGGCGGGGCGAAAGGCGGCGGTCTCGATCAGGAAGTAATCCTCGGACTGCCGCCAGCGGCGCTGGCCCAGCGTCATCGTCACCCGGCGGCGCCAGACCAGCGGGCCGGGGGCGGGCAGGGCGAAGCCCAACTCCTCCATCAGCTCGCGGCGCAAGGTCACCTCGGGGGTCTCGCCCGGCTCGGTGCCGCCGCCGGGGGTGATCCACCAGTCGCCGCTGCCTAATCCACCCGCATCAGCAGCACCCGGTCATCGGGCGTCAGCAGGATGGCGCGCATGGCCTGCCTGTCGATGATCCGCATGGCGCCCCCGAGCCAAGGAAAAGCCCCGGTCCGGCGGGTGCCGTCCGGGGCCGCTGTCGCATTGACGAGGATTATTCCTCGTCGCTGTCCGGCACGTCGGCGATATCGTCCAGCGACACGTCGCCGTCATCGTCGTCATCGTCCAGCAGATCATCGTCCAGATCGCCGGTATCGGCGTCATCGTCCAGATCGTCGTCATCGACCAGTTCGTTCTGATCCTCGTTCCGCGCCGCGGTCTTTTCCGAGATCAGCGAGCGCGACCGGCCGTTGGTCAGGCTTTCCACGGTGAATTCCGCGCCGCAGGCCGGGCAGGTCATCGGGTCGTTTCTCAAGTCGTAGAAGCGTGTGGCGCAATGGGGGCAAAGGCGTTTCGTGCCCCATTCCTCTTTGGGCATGGTATTCTCTTTTTCTGCCGCGTTCAGGTAAATCCGCTGTCCCCTGCCATAGCCGGGCGGGGCTGTCAAAGCCTTTTCCCCTTGCGGGCGGGTGGCGGTGCAGGGGAAAGATGGAGCAACAGGCAGGCCGTCGCAAGATGCGGGACAAGATGGACAGGATTCTGGTCGGAGGCGACATCCCGGTGACGCTGCGGCGCTCGGCCCGGGCGCGGCGCATGACGCTGCGCGTGGCGCGGGCGGGCGGCGAGGTGGTGCTGACCCTGCCCAGCCGCACCAGCCTTTCCGACGGCCGCGCCTTTGCCGAGTCGCGGGCGGAATGGCTGCGCCGCACCCGGGCCGGGATGCCGGCGCTGCAGCGGGCCGAGCACGGAGCGCTGCTGCCGGTCGAGGGTCGGCTGCGCCGCATCACCCCGGCCGAGACCCGGCGCGTCGCGCTGACCGAGGAGGCGCTGCTGGTGCCGCTCGGCCGGCCGGCCGGCGTGGTGGTCGAGGCCTGGCTGAAGCACCTGGCCCAGGCCCGGCTGGTCGCGGCCTGCGACCGCCATGCGGCGGCGCTGGGGCGCGGCTTCCGGGCGCTGGCGCTGCGCGACACCCGCTCGCGCTGGGGCAGCTGCACCCATGACGGGCGGCTGATGTTCTCCTGGCGCCTCGCCATGGCGCCGCCCGAGGTGCTCGATTACGTCGCCGCGCATGAGGTGGCGCATCTGGCGCATATGGACCATTCGCCGGCCTTCTGGGCCGCGACCGGGCGGCTGATGCCGGATTACGACCGCCATCGCGCCTGGCTGCGCGCGCATGGCCACGAGCTGCTGGCCTGGCGCTTCCGCCTTTGACGGGCAGGGCTTGACGGCCGCCGGTTTTGTGATCACAGCATGGCGCATGACTGCTTCGCGTTCCTCGGAAACCTCGGCCCATGAGCGGCTTTACCGCAACCTGCGCCAGCGCATCATGCTGGGCGAATTGCCGCCCGGCCTGCCGCTGACCCTGCGCGGCATCGCCGCCGAGCATCGCGTCTCGATGACCCCGGCGCGCGAGGCGGTGCGGCGGCTGGTGGCCGAAGGCGCGCTGTCGCTCTCCTCCTCGGGGCGGATCACCACGCCGGAGCTCTCCATCGAGCGCATCGAGGAACTGGCCGCCCTGCGCGGGCTGATCGAGCCGGAACTGGCCGCCCGCGCCCTGCCGCGCGCCCACCAGGCGCTGATCGAGCGCATGGCGGTGATCAACGCCGCCATCGGCGAGGCGGCCGAAAGCCACGACGCCGTGGGCTATATCCGCACCAATCTGGAATTCCACCGGCTGCTCTACCTGCGCGCCCAGGCGCCGGCGATGCTGGCCATCGTCGAGACGGTCTGGCTGCAGCTCGGCCCGACCATGCGGGCGCTCTACGGCCGGGTCAAGCGCAACGAGCCGCCGCGCCATCACCGGATGATCCTGGCCTCGCTGCGCGCCGGGGACGAGCCGGGGCTGCGCCTGGCGGTCCGGGCCGACGTGACCCATGGCCTGCGCCACCTGGGCAGCGCCTGAACCGGCCCCCGGCATCTTCGTTGCAAAAATACCCGAACCCGGCCGCGCGGCAGGGCGCCGCCGCGGCCCGGTTCAGACCTCCTCGATCCGCAGCTCGACCGGCTCGCCGGCGATGACGCCGGTGCGGGGCAGGGCCTCGATGGCATGGTCGATGGCCTCGGGCGTGGTCTTGTGGGTGACGATCAGCACCGGCGCCACGCCCTCGGTCCGGGAATGGCCGTATTGCCGCATCCGGTCGATCGAGATGCCGCTGTCGCCCAGCACCGAGGCCACCTTGGCCAGCGCGCCGGGCTTGTCGGTCAGCTGCAGGCGGATGTAATAGGCCGCTGGAACCGCCGTGCGCGCCGGCTGCGGGCTGGCCAGCGTCTCGGCCGGCTGGCCAAAGCTGGGCATGCGCACGCCGCGCGCGATCTCGACCACGTCGGACATGACGGCGCTGGCCGTCGGACCCTCGCCGGCCCCGGCGCCGCGCAAGACGATCTGGCCGACCGAGTCGCCCTCGATCACCACCATGTTGGTGCCGCCCTGCAACTGGCCCAGCGGGCTGTCGGCGGGCACCAGGCAGGGCGACATGCGCTGTTCCAGCCCGCGCCCGGTCATCTGCGCCACGCCCAGCAGCTTGATGCGATAGCCCATGTCGGCGGCGCGGCGGATGTCGTCGATGCTGACCCGCTCGATGCCCTCGATCTCGACCGCGTCGAAGCTGGGCCTGGTGCCGAAGGCGATGGCCGAAAGGATCGCCAGCTTGTGGCTGGCGTCGATGCCGCCCACGTCCAGCGTCGGGTCGGCCTCCAGATAGCCGAGTTGCCGCGCCTCCTCGAACACCGTCTCATAGGGCAGGCCGGCGCTTTCCATGCGGGTCAGGATATAGTTGCAGGTGCCGTTCATCACCCCCATGACGCGACGGATCTCGTTGCCGGAAAGCGACTCGGTCATCGCCTTGATCACCGGGATGCCGCCGGCCACGGCGGCTTCGAAGCGGATCACCCGGCCATTGGCCTCGGCCAGCTCGGCCAGTTCCTGGCCGTGGATCGCCAGCAGCGCCTTGTTGGCGGTCACCACGTCCTTGCCGGCGCGCAGCGCGGCGGTCACCGCCTCGCGGGCGATGCCCTCCTCGCCGCCGATCAGCTCGACGAAGACGTCGACATCCTCGCGCAGCGCCAGGGCACGGGCGTCCTCCTCCCAGGCATAGCCCGATAGGTCCACGTCGCGGTTCTTCATCCGGTCGCGGGCGCTGACGGCGGTGACGGCGATGGGCCGGCCGGCGCGAAGCCCAAGCAGGGCGGCGTGTTTCTGGATGATCTTGACGGTGCCGGTGCCGACCGTCCCGAGACCAGCGATGCCGAGACGAAGCGGAGAGGCGTTTTGCCCCTGGTTCTGGGCGGACATATGAAACTCTTATCTATGGACGAAGCGGTGTTAGCGGATGGTGCGGCACGTTGCAACGCGCATGGATGCCGGGCGGCACTCGGGCTGGGGTTCAGGCTTCGTCGTCGCCCGCCCAGTAGCCGGGAACGCCGGTGGCACGCATCACCCGCATCACCCGCACGCCCATTTCGACCGTGGCCTCGCTGATGGCGTTGAGGTCGGGAACGCCCAGCGGCTGGCGCTGCACCTCACCGCGGGTATTGACGAAAGCCGGATGCCAGCGGAGCTTGTCCTCGGTCGGCCGCCACGAGGCATGGCAAAGCAGATTGCGATGCTGCCGGATCTCGTAAAGCCGGTCGGTGATGCGGTTGCGGTCGCGCAGCCCCGGATAGCGGCGCATGGCGGCGTCGAGCTGCTCGATCAGCGTGCCCATGGAATCGTCGGCGATGGCGCCCATGCGGGTCAGCCAGCTTTGCAGCTCCTCCTCGGTCAGGTCGTCGGCCAGCCGGGCGCGCTCCAGCGCATAGATGGCGCGCTTGATGATCTCCTCGAGCCAGCCGAGATTCGCCACGCATTGTCCCAGCGCGGCGGCGAAATCCGGCGGCAGGGTGTAATGCGTCTCGGGCGGCGCGCCTATTCTCGCCATAGCTCGCCGACCCAGCCGACGGGAAGCAGGTAATGGCGCAAGTGCTTCGACAGGCTTTCGCGCCGGCGGCCGTCGAAGGCGGCGCGCAGATGGTCCAGCGGCGCGCGATGCTGGTCCTTGTCGCTCCAGCGACCCAGGATGGCGTCGGGCGGATTCAGATCGCCGGGAAAGATCACGATGCGGGTGCCGTCAGAGACGCGCGCCGGGCGCAGATAGTTCAGCGGAAAGTTCGGCACGCAATGCATGCGGAAATGCGCCAGCCAGCCCTTGGGCCAGAACTTCACGCCGCCCGGCGCGTTGCGGGTGACGAAGCGCTGCTCATAGCGGAACTTGTCGGCGGCGGCCTGCGGATCGGCGCGAAAGATCTCCTGCAAGGGTTTCAGCTTGCCGACGCGCATCCGGTAGACCGAGGTCTGGCCCATCTTCTCCAACGGCGTGTTCGGGTTCAGCCCCAGCACGGTGTCGTCCGGCTCGCCATAGGCGAAGAAATCGTCGAGGCTGCCGGTCACGATCACGTCCAGGTCCAGAAACAGCACCACGCCCTGCACGTCGCCCAGCTCGCCCCAAAGCCGGGATTTCGGCCATTTGCCCTTGGTGTTGACCGGCGCCTGGTAGTCGAATTCGGGCAGCGGCCGCACGGCGATGTCGGGATGCAGCCCGGCGCCGTCATCGGTGAAGCAGTAAAGCCGGAACGGCGGCGTGATGTTGCGCGCCACCATCCCGTGCAGGCGATTGACGAATTCCGGGCCGAATTTCGTGCCCCATTTGATGCAGATGATCTGCTTGACCGTGCCGTTGCGCCCGTCGTTCATCCCGCCCTCGCGTTTCCGGGGGCGAGTTTTTCACAGCGCCCGGAAACAGGCAAGCCGGGCTCAGAGGATCTTTTGCAGCAGCACCAGGTCCAGCCAGCGGCCGAACTTGCGCCCCGCCTGCGGCACCTGCCCGACCTGCCGGTAGCCGATGGCGCGGTGGAAGGCGACGGCGGCCTTGTTCTCGGCCGAGACGCCGGCGATCATGCTATGCGCGCCGCCGGCGCGGGCATGGTCCTCGACCGCGGCCATCAGCGCCCGGCCCACCCCGCGCCCGCGCGCGGCAGCGGACAGGATCACCGTATGCTCCATGCAATGCGCATAGCCGTTGCCAGAGCGGAACTGGTCGTAGCTCACCAGTCCCAGCACCGCGCCACCGGCCTCGGCGACCAGGAATTCGCGCCCCGCCGCCCGGCGCGCGGCGATCATTCCCGCCAGACCCGCGGCGGTCTTCTCCTCGCTGGAGAAGGTCACCGTGGTCTCGCGGATCAGCGGATTCCAGAAATCCAGAATGGCGGTCAGGTCGCGATCCTCGGCAGGTCGGATGATCATGGGCTTGCTCCGGTTGGAAGCCGCCGCCCGATCTCTCGCGCGGCGGCCGGTCATCTCACCGTTGCACAAATACCCATGCGACGGCGCCGGCAACAGCCGCCATTGCCGACGGCCCCCTAGGCCGCCCGCGCCTCGCGGATCAGATCCAGGATGTTGCGCGCCGCCGAGGGAATGTTGGTTCCCGGCCCGAAGATCGCCTTCACCCCGGCCTTTTTCAGGAAATCGTAATCCTGCTGCGGGATCACGCCGCCGCAGATCACGATGATGTCGCCGGCGCCCTGGTCCTTCAGCGCCGCGATCAGCTTCGGCGCCAAGGTCTTGTGCCCGGCCGCCTGGGACGAGATCCCCACCACATGCACGTCGTTGTCGATGGCGTCCTGCGCGGCTTCCTCGGGGGTCTGGAACAGCGGCCCGACATCGACGTCGAAGCCGATATCGGCGAAGGCGGTGGCGATCACCTTGGCGCCGCGGTCATGGCCGTCCTGGCCCATCTTGACCACCAGCATGCGCGGCCGGCGGCCCTCCTGTTCGGCGAAGGTCTCGACATCGCGCTGGATGCGCGCGAAATCGTCGTCGCCCTCATAGGCGGCGCCATAGACGCCGGCCAGGGTCTTGACCTCGGCCCGGTGGCGGCCGAATTCCTTCTCCATCGCCATGCTGATCTCTCCCACGCTGGCCCGGGCGCGCGCGGCTTCGACCGCCGCCTCGAGCAGGTTGCCGCCTTCCTTCGCCCGGCGCGTCAGCTCGTCCAGCGCCGCCTGGCATTGCGCCTCGTCCCGCGCCGCGCGCATCGCCTGCAGCCGGGCGATCTGCGCCTCGCGCACCTTCATGTTGTCGATGTCGAGAATGTCGATCGGCTCTTCCTTGGCCAGCCGGTACTTGTTCACGCCCACGACCACCTCGTCGCCGCGGTCGATCATGGCCTGGCGGCGGGCGGCGCTTTCCTCGATGCGCAGCTTGGGCATGCCCGAGGCGACGGCCTTGGTCATGCCGCCCATCGCCTCGACCTCCTCGATCAGCGCCCAGGACTTCTCGGCCAGTTCGTGGGTCAGGCTCTCGACGTAATAGCTGCCGGCCAGCGGATCGACGACATGGGTGATGCCGGTCTCCTCCTGCAGGATCAACTGGGTGTTGCGGGCGATGCGGGCCGAGAATTCGGTCGGCAGCGCGATGGCCTCGTCCAGCGCGTTGGTGTGCAGCGACTGCGTGCCGCCCAGGGCCGCCGCCATCGCCTCATAGGCGGTGCGCACCACGTTGTTGTAGGGATCCTGCTCCTGCAAGGACACGCCCGAGGTCTGGCAATGCGTGCGCAGCATCAGGCTGCCCGGTTTCTTCGGGTCGAATTCCTTCATGATCCGCGTCCACAGCAGCCGCGCGGCGCGCAGCTTGGCCGCCTCCATGAAGAAGTTCATGCCGATGGCGAAGAAAAAGCTGAGCCGCCCGGCGAACTGGTCCACGTCCATGCCGGTCTTCAGCGCGGCGCGGACATATTCGCGCCCGTCGGCCAGGGTATAGGCCAGCTCCTGGACCAGGTTCGCGCCCGCCTCCTGCATGTGATAGCCGGAAATCGAGATCGAGTTGAACTTGGGCATCTCGCTCGAGGTGTATTCGATGATGTCCGCGATGATCCGCATCGAGGGCTCGGGCGGATAGATATAGGTGTTGCGGACCATGAACTCCTTGAGGATGTCGTTCTGGATGGTCCCGGACAGCACGGCGCGGGAATGGCCCTGTTCCTCGCCGGTGACGATGAAATTGGCCAGGATCGGGATCACGGCGCCGTTCATGGTCATGGACACGGAAACTTTATCCAGCGGAATGCCGTCGAACAGGATCTTCATGTCTTCGACGCTGTCGATGGCGACGCCGGCCTTGCCCACATCGCCCTCGACGCGGGGATGGTCGCTGTCATAGCCGCGATGCGTGGCCAGGTCGAAGGCGACCGAGACGCCCTGCTGCCCGGCGGCCAGCGCCTTGCGATAGAAGGCATTCGATTCCTCGGCGGTGGAAAACCCGGCATATTGCCGGATGGTCCAGGGCCGGCCGGCATACATGGTGGCGCGCGGGCCGCGGGTATAGGGCTCGATTCCGGGCAGGCTGCCCAGATGCGGCAGGTTCTGCACATCCGCCTGGGTATAAAGCGGCTTGACCTCGATCTCCTCCAGGGTGTGCCAGATCAGGCTGTCCGGATCGGCCCCCTTGAGCTCCTTGCTGGCGAGCCGGCGCCATTCTTCCAGTGCGGCTTTCGTGCTTTCGGTCATCTTGCATCCTTTCCCATGGCGCCTCGGCTCTTATATGAAGAGAGAGCAGAGGGGACGATGAAACTGAAACGGTTGATTTTTCTGGCGGTGGTGCCGCTGATCGCAGCGATGGGTCCAAGGCCCGAGGGCGAGGCCGACGGCCATCGCCCGTATGTCCGCGGCGAAGTGCCCGCCGCGCGCAACGAAGGCACGGCCGCGCCGGCCGGCACGGCGGCGCACGAGCTGACCGTGCTGCCGGCGGCCGAGGCCGATCCGGCGGAATTCCTGTGGCAAGCCCGGCCGGTGGTGGTCTTTGCCGACACCGCCGCCGATCCCGCCTTCGTCGAGCAGCTGGCGGCGCTGCAGCGCGACCCGGCGCCGCTGATCGCGCGCGACGTGGTGGTGGTGACCGATACCGACCCGGCGGCGGCCGGCCTCTGGCGCCGGCGATTGCGTCCCGAGGGATTCTCGCTGGTGCTGATGGACAAGGACGGCCAGGTCAAGCAGCGCAAGCCCGTGCCCTGGTCGGTGCGTGAGATCACCCGCGCCATCGACAAGTTCCCGCTGCGCCTGCAGGAGATCGGCCGGGCTGGGCTGCCGTGACGCAAGGTTGCGAAAATCGCAGCGATTCCGTTGCGGGACGGCCGTTCAGGCATTATCTTGGGGGCAGGGCAGCACGGATGCCCGATGACAAGGAGATGCCCGATGGCCAAATCGCCCTTGCTGCGCGCGACGGAAGAACCCGCCCCGGCGACGGTGTCCGGCCAGCCCAAGCCGGGTCCGGCTACGGCTTCGCTGGCCGAACGGCTGGCCCGTGCCCGCACCGCCAATGAGATGGCCATCATCGTCGGTCTGAAACCCATCAAAGGCCGCTCCGGTCCGAAGATCGCTTACTGAGACGGTCGCGCAGGTCCGCCAGTTCGCCCGGCAGGGCGGCGGCGATGCGCCGGGCGCCCGCCTGTTCTTCCTGCTCCAGCAATTCCTGAACCGCACGTTCGCCGCCGAAGATGCTGGCCATCAAAAGCCGCATCGCCTCGTGCCCGGTTTCGCGCGCCGCCTCGGTCAGTCCCAGGTAATCCCCGAACATCTCGACCGCCCGGGCCGCGTCCTTTCTGGCCTGATTGCGGATCGCCTCGGCAAAGGCCGCCATCACCGAAAGCTGCCGGTAATAGGTCACCACCGGGTCGATGACCGAGGCCGGAAGGATATGCACCTCGTCGATGATGGCGGCGAAGATCCGGTCGTTGGCCTGGGTCGGGATCACCGGCACCCGGCCGCTGTCGCGCAGGCTGTCCAGCAGCCGCCGCGCCTCGTCCTCGTCCAGCCGCTGCGCTTCCAGCGCCACGACATGGGCGCGGATCTCGGCCAGCAGCGCACGCTGCACATCGCCGACCCGCTCGGCGCGCTGCTTGGCGTCACGCCGGCGGTTCTGCAAAGCGACGACCCACCAGCCCGCGGCAATGAACAGCCCGGCGATCACCGCCTGCTGCGCATGAGGGCTGAGATAGTCGTCGAAAACCGGCATGATCCCCGATCCTTGTGCCGGGCGCGCGGATGCGCCCGGCGGTTTCCCGTCACTCGAATTCGATGATCACGTCATCGACCTTGAGGCTTTCGCCCGGCTGGGCGTTGACGGATTTCACCACCGCCTTCTTCTCGGCGCGCAGGATGTTCTCCATCTTCATCGCCTCGACCGTGGCCAGCGCCTGGCCCTCCTGCACCTCGTCACCGGCCGCGACATTGATCCGCACGACCAGGCCCGGCATCGGGCAGAGCAGGAATTTCGAGGTGTCCGGCGGCAGTTTCTCGGGCATCAGCCGCGCCAGTTCGGCGGCGCGCGGACGGCGCACATAGGTTTTCAGGTCCGCGCCGCGCACCCGCAGCCGGAAGCCCGAGGGCAGCCGGTCCACCTTCATCACCAGCGGTTCGCCGTCGACCGACAGCCGCGCCAGGGACTGGCCGGGCAGCCAGTCGCTTTCGACGCGCAGCCTGCACCCGTCGATTTCCACCGTCGAACCCTGACGGTCGGCGGTGATGCGCACCGGAATCTCCTTGCCGGCGACGAAGACGACCCAATGCTCGCCGACATGCCGCTCGTGGTTGTCGAGCCGGCCCGAGATGCGGGCGCGCCGGATCTCGGCCACGCGATGCATGGCCGCAGCCGAGGCGGCGACGCGGGTGATCTCGGCCTCGGGCAGGGTCGCACCCAGGAAGCCCTCGGGATATTCCTCGGCGATGAAGGCGGTCGAGATGTCGCCCGAGACGAATTTGGGATGGTCCATCACCGCCGACAGGAAGGGCAGGTTGTGGCCGATGCCCTCGACCTCGAACTCGTCCAGCGCCAGGCGCATCTGCTCGATGGCCTCGGCCCGGTTCGGCGCCCAGGTGCAGAGCTTGGCGATCATCGGGTCGTAATACATGCTGATCTCGCCGCCCTCGTAGACGCCGGTATCGTTGCGCACCCCGGCGGCGGCGACCGGCGGATGGTCGCCGGGATGGGCGGGCACCCATTTGTCGGCCGCCTGCAGCGGGCCGGCGGCGGTCTCGGCCGGCGGGCGATAGCGGGTCAGCCGGCCGATCGAGGGCAGGAAGTTGCGATAGGGGTCTTCGGCGTAAAGCCGGCTCTCGATGGCCCAGCCGTTGATCTTCAGATCCGCCTGGGTAAAGGGCAGGGGTTCGCCGGCGGCGACGCGGATCATCTGCTCGACCAGGTCGATGCCGGTGATGAGTTCGGTCACCGGATGCTCGACCTGCAGGCGGGTGTTCATCTCCAGGAAATAGAAGTTCTTCTGCGCGTCGACGATGAATTCCACCGTGCCGGCCGAGGTATAGCCCACCGCCTTGGCCAAGGCGCAGGCCTGCTCGCCCATGGCCTTGCGGGTCGCCTCGTCAAGGAAGGGCGAGGGGGCTTCCTCGATCACCTTCTGGTTGCGGCGCTGGATCGAGCATTCGCGCTCGTGCAGATAGACGCAGTTGCCGTGCTTGTCGGCCAGCACCTGGATCTCGATATGCCGGGGCTGGGTCACGAATTTCTCGATGAAGATGCGGTCGTCGCCGAAGCTGTTCGCCGCCTCGTTCTTCGAGGATTCGAAACCCTCGCGGGCTTCCTGCTCGTTCCAGGCGATGCGCATGCCCTTGCCGCCGCCGCCGGCGCTGGCCTTGATCATCACCGGATAGCCGATCTCGCCCGAGATCTTCACCGCCTCCTCGGCATCGGCGATCAGGCCCATATAGCCCGGCACCGTGCTGACCCCGGCTTCCTGCGCCAGTTTCTTCGAGGTGATCTTGTCGCCCATCGCCTCGATGGCGGGCGAGGGCGGGCCGACGAAAGTGACGCCCTCCTTCTCCAGCGCCTCGGCGAATTTCATGTTCTCGGACAGGAAACCATAGCCGGGATGCACCGCCTCGGCGCCGGTCTGGCGGATCGCCTCCATGATCTTGTCGATCACGATATAGGACTGGTTCGCGGGCGGCGGGCCGATATGGATGGCCTCGTCCGCCATCTTGACATGCAGCGCGTTGCGATCGGCGTCGGAATAGACGGCGACGGTCTGGAGGCCCATCTTTTTCGCGGTCTTGATGACCCGGCAGGCGATCTCGCCCCGGTTGGCGATCAGGATTTTCTTGAACATGCTTCTTTCCCTTGGGGCAGATCCCGGACGTGAAAAAGCCGCCCCGGCGCAATGCCGGGACGGCTTGAAAAGTGGATTGAGCCGTCGCCGCGCGGCTTAGTAGCGGCGGGTCGGCTCGCAAAGGCGGACGTCGTCGCAAAGCGCGCCGGCGGCAGCGCCGATGGCCGCGCCTTTGGCGACGTTATGGCCGCCGACATAGGCAGCGGTCGCACCGACGCCGGCGCCGATGAGGCCGCGGTCCATGTCGGTCGGGTTGATGCCTTGGGTGCAGCCGGCCAGGCCGAACAGGCCAAGGCCAAGCGCAAGAACGAGTTTCTTGGACATCTCGTTTGCTCCGGGATACGGGCCGCGGCGCGGGGCGCGTGCCCCGGGCCGGCAGCCCTGTTGCGATTAGTAGCGCTGCTGGCAGACGCCGGCGTCGTCGCAGAGCGCGCCGCCAGCCGCACCGATGAGCGCGCCGGTCCCCACGTCACCGTCGATGATCTTGGCGACCGCAGCCCCGGCCAGGGCGCCACCCGCCGCGCGCTGCGCATCGGGCGAGATGCCGCCGCCATAGCCCTGGTCGCAGGCCGCAAGGCCGGCGACCATAAGCGCCACGCCGGAGAGTCGGAGGATGACGGATTTTTGCATAGCTCTGTGCCTGTATTATGGACCCGCTTCCGGGCCGTGGATGATAGAGGTGCAGATAATATTGCACGCACCATGCCCCGAAGAAACTGACAACGGTGTGAAAAGACAAGACTACGCGGCATTCCGCCCATCGCTCCGCAGGCCATCAATCCTCGGCCTCCTCGTCCCAGTCCTCGTCGTCCCAGCCGGCTTCGTCCCAGTCGAATTCGGGCGGTTCCTCGGCGAAAAGCTCGGGGAATCCGGCCTCGGCGCGCTTCATGTCGACGCGCAGCAACTGTTCGTAATCGGTGGGAACCAGCTTGCCGACCGCGACCACCTCGCGGCCCAGCAGCCAGGACAGGCGCCCGGCATCCAGATTGCCGCGCGGAAACGGTTCCTCGCCGAAATGCGCGATCAGCGCCGCCAGGAAGGCCATGTCGGCACGGCGGTCGGCCGGCTTGCGGTCGCGGAACCGCTCGCGGCGGATCAGCGGCGTGGCGCCCTTCTTGTTGGCGCGACGGATGGTGAATTGGAAATCGGTGCCGGGAAGGCGGCCCGGAAAGCCGCGATGCTTCAGCATGTCATGCCCCCTTGAAAAAATGCACCGCGGCGCGGGGGCAGGGCGGCGCGCGGTTGGCGCGGGCCGCCTGGCAGCCCGCGCGCGGCAATCGGCTTAGTTGGCGCCGTATTTGCCCTGGAACACGGGCTCGGGCTGGACGACCGGGGCCGGAACCACTTCGGGCTCTTTCTTGGCGCAAGCCGCGGCGAGGCCGACGAGGACGAGGGCCAGAACAACTTTCTTCGACATGGGGTCGTGCTCCTGTATGGCGGGACGGTTCTGTCCCGACTGCTCGGTTGAGATTCGGCCGCAGCAAGACACGGCCGCGGCGGCATGATAGCCAGCGCCGTCAGGGGCCGACAGCCGCGCGGCAAGGCCGGGACCGAGCCTGCCGGGGTCTGTGGCAGGCTTGCATCAGGAGGTTCGGGCCGGATCGCGCGCATCACCACGGCTCCCATTCGCAGGCATCGCGGTCGGGCGGCAGGCGGAAGGCCTCGAAAAGCTGGATCGCCTCGGGGTCGTAGGCGCCGAAGGCCAGCTTGCGATCCGCCAGGCTGATGATGATCTGGCTGGGACGCGGCGCGGGACTGGCGATCCGGGGCAGCACCCAGTGCTCGCACAGCCAGACGATGTCGTCATGCACCGGATCCTGGGCAAGCACGTCCGGGGCGGCCGGCAGCACCGGCTGGTCGATCAGGGCGTCGGCGGCTTCCTCGGCGGCATCCGCCTCGACCGGCTGGTCGTCCGGCAGCGCCGGGTCGATCAGCCCGTCCTCGGGCTCCGCGGCCGCCGGCGCGCCCACGACTTCGCCGGTTTCGGTGTCGATGTCGATCGGCGGGCGCCCGGCCTCATCCTCGCCCGACCCGGCGGCATCGAAATCCGAGGCCGGGCCGCTGGTCGCCGGCACCCGGCCGGCCAGGTCGGGCATGACGAAGCGAAAGCGATAGGTCAGGCCCTGGCCGGCGGAATTGTCGTGCCGGGTCTCCTGCCAGAGGACGGTCGCCCCCGAGGGAAGCGCGATCTCGGCCGGCTCGCCGGCAGCCGGCGTCACCCCGGCCACAAGGGCCGGACATGACAGCGCAAGGCCGAACACGGCGAGTCTCGACATCGTTCCCCCCTTTGGTCCGCTGCGGATTACAGCGGGATGTTGTCGTGCTTCTTCCAGGGATTCGACAGTTTCTTGCCCCGGAGCGAGGCGAAGGCGCGCGCCACGCGGCGGCGGGTCGAATGCGGCTGGATCACCTCGTCGATGAAGCCCTTTTCGGCGGCGACGAAGGGGTTCGCAAAGCGGTCTTCGTAATCCTTGGTCCGGCCGGCGATCTTCTCGGCATCGCCCAGTTCGCTGCGATACAGGATCTCGACCGCGCCCTTGGCGCCCATCACTGCGATCTCGGCGGTGGGCCAGGCATAGTTGAAATCGCCGCGCAGGTGCTTGGAGGCCATGACGTCATAGGCGCCGCCATAGGCTTTGCGGGTGATGACGGTGACCTTGGGCACGGTGGCCTCGCCATAGGCAAAGAGCAGCTTGGCGCCGTGCTTGATGACGCCGCCATATTCCTGGCCGGTGCCCGGCAGGAAGCCCGGCACGTCGACGAAGGTCAGGATCGGGATCTCGAAAGCGTCGCAGAAGCGCACGAAGCGGGCCGCCTTGCGGCTCGAGTCGATGTCGAGGCAACCGGCCAGCACCATCGGCTGGTTGGCGACCACGCCCACGGTCTGGCCCTCGATGCGGATGAAGCCGGTGATGATATTGGCGGCGAAATCCTTCTGGATCTCGTAGAAATCGCCCTCGTCCGAGACCTTCAGGATCAGCTCTTTCATGTCGTAGGGCTGGTTCGGGTTGTCGGGGATCAGCGTGTCCAGGCTTGATTCCACGCGGGCCGGATCGTCGAAGAACGGCCGGGTCGGGGTCTTCTCGCGGTTGTTCAGCGGCAGGAAATCCACCAGCCGGCGGATCTCCGACATGGCCTCGACATCGTTCTCGAAAGCGCCGTCGGCGACCGAGGACTTCTTGGTATGGGTCGAGGCACCGCCGAGCTGTTCCGCCGTCACCACCTCGTTCGTCACCGTCTTGACGACGTCCGGGCCGGTCACGAACATGTAGGACGTGTCCTTGACCATGAAGATGAAGTCGGTCATCGCCGGGCTATAGACCGCGCCGCCGGCGCAGGGGCCCATGATGACACTGATCTGCGGCACCACGCCCGAGGCCATGACGTTGCGCTGGAACACGTCCGCATAGCCGGCCAGCGAGGCGACGCCTTCCTGGATCCGCGCGCCGCCGGAATCGTTCAGCCCGATCACCGGGGCGCCATTCTGCACCGCCATGTCCATGATCTTGCAGATCTTCTGCGCATGGGTCTCGGACAGCGAGCCGCCGAAGACGGTGAAGTCCTGCGAAAACACATAGACCATGCGGCCGTTGATCGTGCCCCAGCCGGTGACGACACCGTCGCCATAGGGGCGGTCCTCCTCCATGCCGAAATCGGTCGAGCGGTGGCGGACGAACATGTCGAACTCCTCGAACGACCCCTCGTCCAGCAGCAGCTCGAGCCGCTCGCGCGCGGTCAGCTTGCCACGGGCGTGCTGGGCGTCGATGCGCCGCTGTCCGCCGCCCAGCCGCGCATCGCGGCGGCGCGATTCCAGTTCGCCGAGGATGTCCTTCATGAGCCGTCTCCCTTGGGGTTTGCGGCAAACTATCGGCTTGCCGTCCGGGCGGGAAGCGGAAAGGCGAATATTTGCAAACTATGCTAGATCATCGCGCTGCAAATAGCAAAATCGGCAATGCCGTTTTGCGGTGATCGCCAGTCTCGGGCGCCTATGGCCACAGGTCGGGCGGCGCCCAGAGGGACGGTCGAGGAACTGCCGGCCCGGCGGATCGAGGCCGCGGATCGACGCGGCAGGCCGGCCGGTCGAGACCGGGCGAGCCTGAGGCCGCTTGCGAGCCGAATGCGCGACGGGTGGCGATGGGAGGGGTGATGTAAGGGCAGGGGCCCATGAGATAGGCAAATCTACGAATATCGCCCGGCGGTTTCCAGTCCTATCCTTCGGACATATTGGTACCAAGGCATTTGATTCTCCGCTGCGGGCGGACTAACCCACCATCCCGCAGGCCCCAATCCGACCCCGCTCCATCCCGGAGCGGGGTTTTCGTTGGAAACGGTGCAGGATGCCCAGCAATGGCAATGCGCTGGCGGCTGTGGTTCGGCCAGCATCGCTGGCCGCTCTCGGCTGCCGCGCGGCAGCCAAACACCGCGCGGGGCTCAATTCACGCTTGGCAGCACAACAAATGTGCCGCCAACCATAAAATGACCCATCTCAATCAAGGCGATCTACAACGCACTGAAATATCTTTATAATCTGCATGAGTTCTGCCGGATCCTCAAGTCTTTGACCCTTTTGCAACCATAAAGTGACCCTCGAATCTTCGAGATTCAGGCAAGAAATGTGCCGCCCGAAGGCGGCATACATGAAGTCCCAGGATTGGAGGCGGTCGAAAGATGCTCGGGGGAGGATGAGGCGGAATCACCTGAGCATAGATGATGTCCGAACCGAAAGCGGAGTCCGCTGGGACAGGTTCAGAGAACGAAGGGCATGTCCTTGTCCGGAATCCTGGCGGGCAGCGCTTTCACTTCTTGCGGATCGACGAGCAAGCCACCGAGACCCGGTTCGCGCTGCAGACGGAACACGCGTTCCAGATGGTGCCGGAACACCCCGATCAGGATGACCTCCATCGGCACCCGGCTCATCTCGGCGGCCTTGGCCAGCTTCACGAAGCCCTCTGGTGCGGTGTCCATCTTCAGGAAGCTTCGGTTGATTTCGTTGATCAGCGCTTCCACACGTAGGCCGTCAATCGAACGGCTGACCTTGCCCTGTTTCTGACCGTTGCCGCCATGCAGCGCGGCCAGAAGACCGGTGTTGATGAGACAGGTCACCATCGGGCGTGAGGCGTTCAGGAGGCCGGGCAGCGCGGTGACGGCGACGGCCCGGCGCATCTCCAACGCCACCTCATGCCCGATCTGAAAATCCACGAGCGTGGCCGAACATGGCTGGTCTTTCGCCTTGGCCGGGATGACCCGCCTGGCGATGAGCACGTCCCGGAGGGTGAGCGGATGCACGCCGCCAGATTTCGCGATGGAGGTGATACTGCCCCATTTCGGGATGGTCACCATCTCACCGAGCAGTTTTTCTTGAGGCAGGATATCCGTGGTGTCGATGATGTGCTGGCGCAGCAATTCGCGGATCGGACCGGGATCCTTGGTAAGTTTTGGGGAGGAAAGCCATCGATAGAGCATGCCGAAGGTGGCGAACCGGTTGCGATGACCGACCAGACCCCGCTCAACTGCCCTCTGTTGCAGCATTTCCAGCCCGGATCGGACACCGTCCTCGCCCTGCCGGACATATGACCAAGCATTGTTGCTGGCACGATTCCAGTCGGTCATCGAGAGCTCCGCCGGCTTGGCCTGCGTCCCGAACTCCAGCACTCCGCCGAGCATTTCGGTTGCGCGGCTGACCTGTTCGATACCCTGTCCGTCAGCCCAGGCGGGACCCGATCGGCCCTCAAAGCGCGCAAGGACATAGTCTTGCAAAGGGGAAGGCGGTTGGACGTGGGCGGTTTCCGCCAAGGCCAGCAGCGCCCGTTGGTCTTCCGGCACGAGAACCGAAAGCTCATGCGTGATATCGTCCCACTTGTTCAGCCGACGCGAGATCAGTGTCAGATGATGGACCGGGCAGACCCGGATCGGATGCAGGCGCCAGATGAGCCGCCCGCGGCGCATGGCATCGGGTCGGTGGTGGCCCGTATCATCCTCAGCCAGACAGGCCGGGCAGAACCGCGTCTCCGGTCCGGTGGTCATCTCGGCGGTAAAGGCCTCGCTGCGCAAAAGGAACTGGCGCTCTCCCAAGGCGTGAATGGTATTGTGCAGCACCGGGTCCGGATCCTGATCCGCGATGTCGCAGAGGCGCGTGATCGCTTCCGTTGCGCCCGCGACCAGATCCATGAGCGCGATGCCGAGATCATTGAGGAACGGCACCAGGCGCCCGCCGGTATGGAAGGCGGCCTGGCGCGCGGCCCAGGAGAGCGGAGTTTCGTCGGGGACGAAGGGCAGGCGGGGGAACAGACGGGCCATGATCATTTGCTCCGCTTCCGGCGCGGGACGACGACAGGCATGTCCTCCTCCGGCTCGCGGTCGGGATCGATGAGCCACCATTCTTCCGCGAGGAAGATATTGCGATGCGGCTCGCTCCCCTCCTTCAGAGTCCAGTCTTCGGCGAAATGACCCATATCCAGACTGTCGTGCCCGCAGATCAAGGCGCGTTCGATGGCGCCGATGACGGCTTCGATGCAGCGACCGAAACGGTGGCGGGAAGCATGGACCAGCCGGTCGACCAGATCGGCCTCGGCGGGCGGCTCCAGGTTGGCCCGCTTACAATAGGCCGCGATCATGTCGGTGATATGAGCGCGGTCCACCACTGCGTCGACAGGCGGTAGGAGGAGCGTGGTGAAGCGGCGCTGGACCTGGGGATCGGACCGCAGGATATCGCGCAGCTTCCCGGTGCCGGAGAGAATGATGGCAACAGCCTCGTCGCCCTGCATCAGCGATTTGATCGCCCGCAGGATCAGGCCGCGGTCGGCGCAGAACAGGTCATGGGCCTCGTCGATCAAAAGGACGGCAATGCCGCGGACCGTGAACCGGGCGCGCAGCAACTGCACCAGCGACCACGCCTCCCGGCGGCCCTCGATTGGAGGATAACCGCTCTGTTCCAGAAGATGGCCAATCATGCTCTTGAACGTGGCGGGTGACGGAACCGAGCCGGCAAGCCATGCCTGCTGTCCGTCCGGCCCGGCATTCAGCGCCGGATGGCGCCGGAGAGCATGGTCGATGAGGGTGGACTTGCCGCCGCCTGGCTCGTCGATCACCATCACCCCGCGGGTTTCGCGGGTCGTGGTAAATCGCTGCGCCACGGGCAGGAGGTTGCCCTCGGTGTCGCGGGAAAGCAGGCGGTCCAGGTGGTTGGCAAAGCTACTGTCGCGCTCGGTCCGGATATAGAGGCTCCGGATCTTGTTCATGGTCTCGGTGATGTCCGCGGGGCTACGCATGGTCATTCTTCGATGCTCCAGTTTCTGTCAGAGGGAATTTCGGTCGGCGGGGCGGAGGCGGCGCGGGCGGAAATGTCGGGCTTGCGCAGGGCAGGCCTCTCGGCGGCGCTTGGGATCGGCAGCCAATCTTCCTCCTCATCGTCGTCAGGTGCAGGAATCGAACGACCCGGGCCATCGGTGGTCGGCAGCCCCGGCTGCGGACGGGCGGTGGTGCGGAAGCCGATGAAGAGGCGTTGCCGCGCCTTATCGATACGCTCCTCGGTCCATTCGTCGACGAACAGGTCGGCCAGCCACCGAGCCTGCTCGTTGCGTGCATCGATCGCCTGCATCGCCTCGTCGATCATGTCGAAGTAGAGGGTCTTGCGGTCCGGATGGGCGGCGCGGAGGTTGCGAATGGCATCCAGCCAGATGTTGGCGCTTTTTCCAACCAGCGCGTCCCAGGTCTCGAAGCCGTTCTTGACCGCAGGCACCGTGATCCATTGATCGCCGAGGTAGACCTCGATGCCGCCGAGGTCGCGGGGATGCCAGCGCACATGCAGCTTCTGTTCACCTTTGCGGCTCATCCAGAGCGCCAGCGCCTCGCAGTGATAGCGCACCCCCAGAATCACGATGCCGCGTTTGTCCAGCGTGCGGAGCAGGCGTTCTCCGAACACCATCCGCCAGCGCTGGTTGTCGGGGGACGGGGCTACCCCGTCCCGGGCCACGAGTTCCTGCCAAACCTGTCGGGGTGTCTTGCCGCCCAGGCCCGAATGGGGTGTGTTGTGATAGGCGTCGACCATCCATCTGGTCAGGCAGAAGGCCAGATCGTCGAAGGTCAGGGCGGCGAGCGACTGCGGATCCGCCTCGCCCTTTTCAACCACATCACCAAAGGTCCGGCCGCTCAGCAGCGGAAGCAGGCGCAGATTGAGGGTTCCGAAGATTCGCTCAATGAAGGCCCGAAGCTCGGGCAGCCCCCCGACAGCGATCTCGGTGGCGATGCCGAGGTCGGCGCAGGCCATCTTGAACTCGGGCGCGATAAAGGCGGATCCACCATCCGAGACGATCAGTTCCGGCGGGCAGGCCATGTCCCAGGGGGCATGGCAGTCGGCGGCACAGGCCCATCGACCCTTGTTCACCATGGTCATCTGCAGCACCTGCCGCGCAGCGCGGTGATTGGGCGTCCGGCTGATTGCGATGCCCAGGATGCAACGCGTCCGGACGTCGATGGCCACGGTGACGGTCCATCGAACAGACTTCTTCTCGAGGCCGAGCCGCCTGCGCAGCGCCGCAGGGATTCCGTCGATGAACATGCGCATCTCGGGAATGGTGAAGAGGTCGAGGGAAATCTCGTCGATCTCGACTCGCTCACCGGCCCGGCTCACCTCGATTCCGGCCCCCACCGGCCTGAACTTCGTCCGGGCGGCGTCAGGGCCGATGCGTGCGAGCGTTGCACCGAAAGGATCGATCAGCGCGATCTCCTTCCTGACGGTCTCCCGCGAAGGCGGCACCAGCGGCAGATGGCCGTCGATCCTGCGTTGTTCGTTGGCGATCTTGAAAGCGCGATCGACTGCTTCCCAGACCTGTTTTGCCTCCTTGCGGTTCTCGTCGAGCCAAGCGCGCCGGATCGTCCTGACCATCAGCGCGATGGCCTCCCCATCCATCTTCCGGTTCCGGTTACCGCGCTTGTGGAAACGCCCCGGCAATGCGGCCTCGCCACCGAGGCGAGCCCGCTTCCGCCAGCGCTTCAGCGTCGACCAGGATGGAACCTCGCGGAAATCTGCCGACTTCGGCAGATCGCTCCCGCCCGTCGGGTAAAGTTCATCGACCAGTCGCGACGCGGTGGCGAAAAGCAGGGCCTCATTCGCCGTATACGACTCTTGGCTGGCCTTGATCAGCCCTTCCGACCTGAGCTTCTCGTAGGCCGCGAGATAGGCGCTGCTCTTCAGGAAAGCGGCGAGCTGCTTTGGCGGGAGCGCGGAAATCAGCGCCTGGGACGGCCTGCTCGAGCGCGCCCGTGCCCGGTTCTGGTCAAAGTATCCGCGCTCGTGCCGGATATGGCCTGCCCTGTCGAGACCGGCCAGCTGCATGTGCGGATAGACCCCAGACAGGCCGTTCCCTTCGGTCTCGGCCAAGACCCAACCATGGTCATTGCAGCTGATCGGGCGCAGCGGCACCGACATGCCGGCGATGGTCAGGCGGTCGTAGGTGCTCAGAGCCAGACGATGGGTAGGGTTCGGTTCAAATGTGATTTGCTGCATGTCATCACACCCGGTGAGCGGGGGCGGCATATACGGCGGCCTGGTAGCCGATACGCACATGATCGAGGAGACGGAGGTGGTGGCGGCGGATCAGCCGCACCACGGCCCGGTAGCCGTCCGCGCCCATGCCGATGCGCCGGACCAGATCCTCGATCACGGCGATACCGGGCATTTCCGAAACCGCCCTTTCCGCTGCGATATCTGCTTCCGGATGCGGCTGCCGCATGCCGTGCATCAGCTTCGCGTTGAACAGGTCGACCTGATCGAGATCATCATCAGTCAGCAGGCGGACATCATGAGCAAAGCCGCGCTGCCGCGCTTGGTGTGCGATCCGCGGCATGGTCGCACCGAAGCGGCCGCCGGTGCGCGAGGCAGGCCGCACCGCGCAGGCGATCCGCTTCCCATCACGCTCAGTGACCAGGAAG